>NZ_JAMYUI010000024.1:0-124502 GCF_040322895.1 Mesorhizobium sp. M0088 | reverse complement strand
AATCTCCTGACACAAACAGTCCAAGACACTTCAATCACATAACAAAAAACCCCGCCGAAAATCGACGGGGTTTGTCAGCAGTCTGGAAGGGCGCCTCGCGGCGCCCTTCTGTCTCATGTCTCGCGCGCTGCCTATTTCGGCAGCTTGTCGTCGACGCCTTTCACATAAAAATTCATGCCGAGCAGCGTGCCGTCGTCGGCGACTTCGCCATCCTTCAGCCATGGCGTGCCGTCCTGCTTGGCGATCGGCCCGGTGAAGGGGTTCCAGCCGTCGGCGATCTTCTTTTCGGTGGCTTCGGCCATCGCCTTCACGTCGTCGGGCATGTTGGTATAAGGAGCGAGCTTGACGGCGCCGTCCTTGATGCCGAGCCAGACATTGCCCGGCTTCCAGGTGCCGTCGAGGGCTGCCTGGACCCGGCTGATGTAATAGGGACCCCAATCATCGGTGAGCGAAGTCAGCTGCGCCTTGGGCGCGAACTTGATCATGTCCGAAGACTGCCCAAAGCCCTTCAGGCCCCGCTCCTCGGCCACTTGCAGGGCAGCGGTCGAATCGGTGTGCTGGACGATGATGTCGGCACCCTGGTCGAACAGCGCCTTGGCGGCGTCGGCTTCCTTGCCCGGATCGAACCAGGAATTCACCCAGACGATCTTGGCTTTGAAGTTCGGGTTGATCGACTGTGCGCCGAGCATGAAGGAGTTGATGCCCATCACCACTTCGGGAATCGGGAAGGAAACGATGTAGCCGGCAACGCCGGCCTTCGATTCCTTGGCGGCGATCTGGCCAAGCACGTAGCGGCCTTCGTAGAAACGCGCATTGTAGATGCCGAGATTGTCAGCGGTCTTGTAGCCGGTGGCGTGCTCGAACATCACCTTGGGGAATTTCTTGGCGACCTTCACTTCCGGGTCCATGAAGCCGAAGGAGGTGCCGAAGATGAGCTTGCAGCCTTCGCGCGCCAGGCGCTCGAAAGCGCGGTCGGCGTCGGGACCTTCCGAGACGTTTTCGAGATAGGCTGTTTCGACCTTGTCACCGAGCGCCTTCTCCACATCGAGACGGCCCTGGTCGTGCTGGTAGGAGTAGCCGAAGTCGCCGATCGGGCCGGTGTAGACCCAGCATGCCTTCAGTTTGTCCGCAGCTTCCGCCGTCACTGCCAGCGACATGGCGGCGGTCGTGGTCATCAGGGCAATAAGCAGTTTTTTCATTGTGTTACCTCTCTGAGTTAAGCCTTGGAGCTTCCCGTTTGTTTTTATTGTCAACGATCCGGAACGAATGGTTGCCCCAAGGAAGCCGGCGTGTTCATCATCGTCAGACGCTTGTTGCGCGAGATTAGAACGAGAACCACGATGGTTGCCAGATAGGGCAGCGAAGAAAGGAACTGTGAAGGCACTGGAATGCCAAAAGCCTGTGCATGAAGCTGGCCGATCCACACCGCGCCGAAGATGTAGGCGCCGGCCAGCACCCGCCATGGCCGCCAGGAGGCGAACACCACCAGCGCCAGCGCGATCCAGCCGCGGCCGGCGCTCATGTTCTCGACCCATTGCGGCGTGTAGACCAGCGACAGATGGCCGCCGGCAAGCCCGGCACAGGCGCCGCCGAAGATCACCGCGAGATAGCGATAGCGGATGACCTGGATGCCAAGCGCATGGGCCGAGGTGTGGCTGTCGCCGATCGAGCGCAGCGTCAGTCCGGTCCTTGTCTTGAACAGGAACCACATGACGGCCGCGGTGAGCGCGATCGAAATGTAGAAGATCGGGTCCTGACCGAACAGCAGCCTGCCGACGACAGGCATTTCCGTCAGACCGGGAATGTAGAGGTTGGGCAGCCTTTCGCCGGGTTGGCCGACAAAGCTGGTGCCCATCATGCCGGACAGGCCAAGGCCGAGCAGCGTCAGTGACAGGCCGGTCGCCACCTGGTTGGTGGCCAGCGACAGCGTCATGATGGCAAACAGCAGCGAGAACACCGCGCCCATGGCGATTGCCGCCAAAAGGCCGATCCAGGGCGAGCCGGTGAGATAGGTCGCGCCGAATCCGCCGACAGCGCCCATGATCATCATGCCCTCGACGCCGAGATTGAGCACGCCGGAGCGCTCGACCACCAATTCGCCGATTGCTGCGATCAGCAGTGGCGTTGCCGCCGTGGCGATGGTCAGAAGGATGTTTACGGTGATGTCCATCAACGGGCTTCCTTCAGCTTCGGCGCGGCTTCGAGTTTCGCGGCACCTTCCGGTTTGGTCAGCGCCAGGCCGACCAGGCGAATGCGGTAGTGGATGAGCGTGTCGCAGCCGAGCACGAAGAACAGCAGCATGCCCTGGAACACCCGCGCCACCTTGTCGGAGATGCCGAGCGCGCTCTGCACCGCTTCGCCGCCGAGATAGGTCAGCGCCAGCACCAGACCGGCGGCAACTATGCCGAGCGGGTTGAGGCGGCCAAGGAAAGCCACGATGATGGCGGTGAAGCCATAGCCGGGCGAAATGACAGGCTGCAGTTGCCCGATGGCGCCCGAGACCTCGGAGATGCCGGCGAGTCCCGCCAGAGCGCCTGACAGCAGGAAAGCAAAAAAGACCATGCGGTTGAGGCCGAAGCCGGCGAAGCGCCCTGCCCGCGGGCTTGAGCCCAGCACGCGCACCTCAAAACCTTTCAGCATGCGGCTCATCAGGATCCAGACCAGCACCGCGGCGACCAATGCGAAGACAAAACCCCAGTTTGCTCGCCCGGCATCCGGCATCAGCTCCGGCAACACGGCCGAATCGTTGAACTGGATGGTCTGCGGGAAACCATGGCCCTGCGGATCGCGCCAGGGTCCGCGCACCAGCCAGTCAAGGAAAAGCTGCGCGACATAGACCAGCATCAGGCTGGTCAGGATTTCGTTGGTGCCGAAGCGTGTCTTGAGCAGAGCCGGGATCGCGGCATAGGCCGCGCCGCCGACCATGCCGAGCAACAGCATCAGCGGCAGCACCAGCGGACCTTCGAACTGCGGAAACAGCACGGGAATCATCGAACCGGCAATGCCGCCGAGGATGAACTGGCCTTCGGCGCCGATGTTCCAGATGTTGGCCTTGTAGCAGACCGACAGGCCGACGGCGATCAGGATGAGCGGCGCTGCCTTGATCGCCAGCTCATGTAGCTGCCAGACCTGGCTGATCGGCTCGATAAAATAGATATTGAACGCGGTCAGCGGATTGACGCCGAGCAGCGCGAACATGACGGCGCCGGCAATGATGGTCAGCGCGAAGGCGATGAACGGCGACAGGGCCGAAAACAGCATGGAACGCTGCGGGCGTTTGACGAGTTCGAGGCGCATCATGCCGTCTCCAGCGAGTGTTCGGCGTGGCCTGGTTCGGCGCCGCCCATCAGCAAACCTACCTTTTCGAAGGTTGCCTCGGCGATCGGCATAGGTTTCGACAGCTCGCCATTGTGCATGACCGCGATCGCATCCGATATCTCGAACAGCTCGTCGAGATCCTGGCTGATCACCAGCACCGCCGATCCGCTGCGCGACAACTCGATCAAGGCCTGGCGGATATGAGCGGCAGCGCCCGCATCCACGCCCCAGGTCGGCTGGTTCACCACCATGACGCTTGGCCGGCGGTCGAGTTCACGGCCGACGATGAATTTCTGCAGATTGCCGCCCGAAAGGGCCGCGGCCTCCGGATCCGGCGCACTCTTGCGTACATCCATCGCCTCGATGATGCGTTGGGACGCGGCTTGGATGGCACCGCTCTTCACCATCCCGCCGGAACCGACGAACGCCTTGCCGTCGGTGGCATGGCGCGACAGCAGCAGGTTTTCGGAAAGCTTCATGCGCGGTGCCGCACCGTGGCCGAGGCGCTCTTCCGGCACGAAGGCAGCGCCCAGCAGTCGGCGCCCGGTGATGGTGAGGCCGCCTGCGTCCTTACCGCGAATGCGCACCGAGGATGCATCCTGCTGCGGCACTTCGCCTGAGACGGATTCGAAGAACTCGCCCTGGCCGTTGCCGGCGACGCCAGCGATGCCGATCACCTCACCCGCCCGGACGTTCAGGTTGATGCCCTTGAGCGGGATCGAGAACGGTGTTGCCGGTTTGCGGCTGAGATTACGGATTTCGAGCAGCGGCTGCGCCTTGTCGATCCCCTCGACCGGCGCGCGCACCACCGCCTGCACCTCGTTGCCGACCATCATGCGGGCCAGCGAAGAGGCGGTTTCCTCGCGCGGGTTGCAATGGCCGACGACCTTGCCGTGACGCAGCACGGTGGCGCGGTCGCAAATGCGTTTGACCTCTTCGAGCCGGTGCGAGATGTAGAGGATGGATTTGCCTTCCGAGCGCAGGCGCTCCAGCGTCTCGAACAGCTTGTCGGCTTCCTGCGGCGTCAGCACCGAGGTCGGCTCGTCCAGGATGATGAGCTGAGGCGTTTGCAACAGGCAACGGATGATTTCGATGCGTTGGCGTTCGCCTACCGACAGGTCGCCGACCAGCGATTCAGGATCGAGCGGCAGGCCGTAGCTGAAGGAAAGCGCCCTCGCCTTCGCAGCGATGCTGTTGATCGGCGAGCCGTCGTCCAGCGACAGGGCAATGTTTTCGGCCGCGGTCAGCGCCTCGAACAGCGAGAAGTGCTGGAATACCATACCGATGCCGAGTTTTTTCGCGACGCCGGGGCTGGAAATCCTGACGGCCTGCCCGTTCCAGAAGATCTCGCCGGCATTGGGCTCCAGCGAACCGAACAGCATCTTGACCAGCGTCGACTTGCCGGCGCCGTTTTCGCCAAGCAGGGCGTGGATCTCACCCCTGGCGATGTCGAGATCGATATGATCGCACGCCGTCAGCGTGCCGAATATCTTGGTGAGGCCACGAACCTCAAGCAGGTTCGTGCCGTCGTGATTTGCACTCACAGTGCCTCCCATCTGGTTAGCCAGACATGTTCTGTGTTCCCGCAGGCATGGTAGGCGCGGCCGGCTCTCATCGGAAAGCGGCACACGTCTTGAAAGAGCTTCAAGAATTTCAGCGGAAATTCAAGGGATAGCAAGGCAGAACGAACTAAGGGATGAGAATGGTCGTCCCTGTGGTCCTGCGGCCCTCGAGGTCGGAATGCGCCTTGCCGGCGTCCTTGAGCGCGTAGCGCTGGTTGATCTTGATCTCGACCGCGCCGCTGAGCACGACCTCGAACAGGGCGGCGGCAGAAGCGTCGAGGTCCTCGCGTTTTGCGTTGTAGACGAACAGTGTCGGCCTTGTTGCGAACAGCGAGCCCTTCTGGGCCAGCAATGACATGCTGAATGGCGGTATGGGTCCCGAGGACTGGCCAAAGCTGACGAACATGCCAAGCGGCCGCAGGCAGTCGAGCGAAGCCGGAAATGTGTCGTTGCCGACCGAATCATAGACGACATCGCATTTTTTGCCGCCGGTGATGGCGGCGACGCCGGCGACGAAATCCTGTTCCTTGTAGTTGATGACATGATCGAAACCATGCGCCCTGGCGAGCTCGATCTTGTCGGACGAGCTGGCGGTGCCGATGACGGTGGCGCCGAGATGTTTTGCCCATTGGCCGAGGATCAGCCCGACGCCGCCTGCCGCGGCATGGAACAGGATCGTGTCGCCGGCCTTCACCTTGAACGTCCGGCGCAGCAGATATTCCGCGGTCATGCCCTTCAGCATCATCGCTGCGGCCTGTTCGTCGCTGATGCCATCCGGCACCTTGACGACGCGGCTGGCATCGATGACGCGCTGTTGCGCGTAAGCGCCCGTCGTCACGGCATAGGCGATGCGATCGCCCGGATTCAGCCAGTCGACGCCCTGGCCGACCTCCAGCACCACGCCGGCAGCTTCGCTGCCTGGCACGAGCGGGAAGCCGCCAGGCGGCGGGTAGAGGCCAGAGCGATGGTAGACATCGATGAAATTGAGGCCGATCGCGGTGTGCCGGACCAGGATCTGCCCGGATCCCGGCTGGCCGGGGTCAGCGTCCTCATAGGTCAGAACTTCCGGGCCGCCATTGGCGTGAATGCGGATCGCTTTCGACATTGCTAGGCTTCCTGTGGGCTAGGCTTCCTGTGGGAGTGGCTGATCAAGCCTTTTTCGCACCGAGATTGGGAAAGAACTGCATGATGCCACCGATGCAGGCAAGGTAAAGCCCGGTGATGGTAATGCCGATCTTGGTGAAGGTGCTGACCTGCTCGCCCAGTACGCCGATCTGATCGTAGAAGGCGGCCAGTGCCGCCTGGGCCAGGGCAAGCGCGCCGAAAGCGCACCACAAGAGAGTCATCCCGAGGTTGATGCGCCGCAGCCGCACCACCCGCACCGGGTGGATGAAGTTGATCGGCACGAAAGTCAGGACGCCGGCCACCACCACCACCGCGAACGAAACCCATTGCCCAGGCTCGATGACGAACAGGGTGAACACCACCATGTTCCAGACCACGGGGAATCCCTTGAAGAAATTCTCCTTCGTCTTCATGCCGGTGTCGGCATAGTAGATGGCGCTGGACACGACGATGATCGCCGCCGACAGGAACGACAGGCCCTCGCCCATGAAGCCGCGCTGATAGAGCGCGAAGGCCGGGATCAGCACGTAGGTCACGTAGTCGATGATGTTGTCGAGCAGTTCGCCCGACCATGTCGGCAGGATCTCCTTGACCTCGAGCTTGCGCGCGATCGGTCCATCGATGCCGTCGACGAACAATGCCAGCCCGAGCCACCAGAACATCGCCGTCCAGCGCTCTTCGCTCGCCGCCACAAGCGAGAGGAAGGCAAGGAACGAGCCTGATGCGGTCAAGAGGTGGACGGAGAACGCCCTCGCCTGTGGCCAGGTGACCTTCTTCTTCGGCCTGGGGATCCGGTCCGTGATCTTTTTGGCGGCTTTTCGGGCCGTTGTGTTCTTGCTCACGGGCCCCGCCAATCCAGCTTGCAGATTTCGGCCGAACGGCCGGCGAAATTCCAGTTGCGGCCGAAAGCCCGCATCTTGCTCTTGTCAGACCTTGCCACGATAATCTCGGGCGCGATCCAGTATTCCGAATTGCTGATCACCGTATCCTTGTCGCGATCCTTGCCGGGGATGGGTGTCACCGCCCCGTCGATGATCTTCGGAATCTGGAAGATACGCGTCTTGTCACGCGTCTCATAGGTGATCGGCACCTGCTCGACGCCAAGGAATTTGCCGACGAGGATGGAGAGCAGCGATGTGGTTCCGCCTGCCTTGCCCGTGAAGATCTTGGTCAGCGCCTTGACCGCGTAGACCGAGGCTCGGCTGTCGATGAACAGGCCGGCGGTCCAGTTGCCGCGGCTCATATAGCCGGGGATTTCCATAATCAGCCCGAGATTGAGGCCGGACAGATCGACCTCACCGAAATGGCCTGCATCGATACGAAACCCCGCCCAGGTCTGGCAATAGCCTTCGGTCGGCGGATGATTGCCAAGCGATAGCACGCAGGGGCAAAAAACCGTGCAATTGCAGGAGAGTACGAGCTCTCCCTTCATCGCCCAGCTCTGGTCTGCCATCGATTTTCCCCCACTCATAGCGAGACTACTAGCAGCGCGGCTGCCCAGACAAGCAGTATCGCACCGGCCAGCCGGGTTGGAACCCTGCTGGCTGTTTGTTTTTCGATCAGGGTGAACAGCCCGATCAACGCCATCCAGAAAATGTTCATGACGCCAACGGCGAACATCACCAGCATCAAGGCCCAGCAGCAGCCGAGACACCACAGACCTTGCGCGACACCGAGCCGAAAGATGTTAAGGGGCCTTGCGCTCCAGTTCGAAAACAGGACCGAGAACGGGTTCTTGCATTTCTTCAGGCAAGCTTCCTTGAGGCCGCTGAACTGGTAGAGGCCGGCAATCACGAGAGCGAGCGCACCGGCAAGGCCGGCGACCGGATCGAGCATCCCGGCTGATAAGGCGAATGCATGGGCGGCCAAGGTCAGCGCCGCGAACATTATTGAAGCGGCGAGCCAGACGCTTAGGTAACCGGCGACCAGCACCAGCGGGTGAACGACCGGTTCGCCCTTGATGCGAGCCGTGTCAGTGATTTCGCAATAGGTGCGGATCATCGGCGCCGCCGAAGGCAGCATCATCGCGACCGCCATCAGGAGCCACATGAAAACGAGCGCGCCGGCCTGCAAGCCGAGATCTGCGTCCAAGGGCACCGGTGAGAGGCACAGCACAAAGAACCGTTCCAGGAAATCGGGCAGCGGCAGTTGCGGCAGGCTGCGCAGGATCGTGTCGCCAGGGGCGCCGACGCCCGCAATCCCTGTTTCAGCCCCGCGGATTGCCATCGCCGCAAGAGACAGCCAGGCAAGCAGGATGCAAGCGCCGACAACGACGTTTACCGTGACGCGAGGATTGCGCGCGATGCCGGCCATGGCGCGGCCGGCGCGGTCGAGATGGCTGAAGTCGTCCTGCTGGCCGGTCATGACATCCGAATGGGCCGAATCGCCGCGTTGATCAAGCGGCATGATCTGACCTATATGCTCATCGAACGGCAGGTCGGGTGGACCCGCCTCGCATTGCAAGCCGGAAGCCGATCTTGGAGCATCAGCAAACTGCGCGGATACTGGTTGCCGGCACGGGGCCGGCAGGGCTGATCGCGGCGCTCGGTTTTGCCGCCGAAGGTTTCCCGGTGACGCTGGTCGGGCCGGAGCCCACTGCCCCCGACGGCCGCACGACGGCCCTGATGAACCCTGCCTTGAAAGTGCTCGACCGGCTTGGCGTGCTCGAAGCCGTCAAATCCAAGGCGGCGCCCCTGAAAGTGATGCGCATCGTCGACGCCACCAGCCGGCTGATCCGCAGCCCGGTCGTCACCTTCCGTGCCAGCGAAATCGACGAGGACCAATTCGGGCTGAACCTTCCCAACAGCGTCCTCAACCCGGCACTCGCCAGCGCCGTTGCCGCGCATGCCGGCATCGACCGGCTGATGTCGATAGTGGCGAACTGGCATCTCGATGCCGAGCACGCCCGTGCCGTCCTGGCCGACGGCAGCACGGTCGACGCATCGCTTGCCGTCGCCGCCGATGGGCGGTTGTCACCGGCGCGCCAGGCGGCCGGCATCTCGACCTCGGCCCGGTCCTACCCGCAGGCAGCTCTCGTCCTCAATTTCGGCCATAGCGGCGACCACGCTTTCACCTCGACGGAATTCCACACCGAGACCGGTCCGTTCACGCAGGTCCCATTGCCCGGCAATCGCTCCAGCCTGGTCTGGGTGGTCAAGCCCGAGACCGCGACCGACCTCGCCGCACTGGACGATACGACGCTTTCTCAGCGGGTTGAACAGCAGATGCAGTCGATGCTGGGCCGGGTGACGGTCGAGCCGGGCCGGCAGATCTATCCGCTTTCGGCGGTGACGCCACTGCGTTTCGCCCGAGATCGGGTGGCGCTGGTCGGCGAAGCCGCCCATGTGTTTCCGCCGATTGGTGCGCAAGGCCTCAATCTCGGCATCAGGGACGTCGACGATCTGGTTGGAATCGCTTGTGAAAATCGAGCGGACCCGGGTGCAGCCAAGGCGCTTGCGGCTTACGATTTCAAGCGCCGCCCCGATATTCTGGCGCGTAGCGGTGCGGTCAACCTGCTCAACATGTCGCTGCTTTCCGACATGCTGCCGGCCCAGATGGCCCGCGTGGCCGGGCTCGGCGTGCTCGGTGGCTTCGCGCCGCTTCGGGCTTTTTTCATGCGCGAGGGGCTTCGTCCAGGCAGCGGTTTTGCCGCGCTTGCCGGCGGGTTAGGGAAACAGGTCCGGCGCTAGGATATCGTGCCGGATCAGGTAGAGCAGCCCGGTGACAGTCACGACCGACAGGCAGGTTGTGATCAGCACACTGGCCGACACGCGCTGTACCCAGACGCCATACTGCTGGGCGATGACGAAGACGTTGGTGGCGGTCGGCAACGCCGCCAGAAGCACCGCCGAGAAGACCCATGTCTCAGAGAAATTGCCGATCCAGCTCAACACGACATAGCAGAGCAAAGGGTGCAGGATCAGTTTCAGTGCCGCAATCGGAACCATCTCGTGCGGGACGCGATTGAGCGGCCTGAGCGCCAGCGTGACGCCCATGGCAAACAGCGCGCAAGGTGCGGCCGCCCGGGAAAGATATTCCAGAAATCGCTCCACCGGCACGGGCGGTCGAAAGCCGATATAGGCGGCGCCGACGCCCAGGGCGGTTGCGATGATGAACGGGTGCAGCACGCTCTTGCGCACGACACCGAGCGCAAGCCGGAGAGGCGTGGTCTTGTCGTCGCCCGACAGCGCCATCATCATGGGTGCGATGGCGAAATGCATGATGTTCTCGAAACAGAAGATCAAGGCGACCGGCACAGCCGCCTCCTCGCCGAAGGCCAGCAATGCCAGCCCCGGTCCCATATAGCCGATATTGCCATAGGCGGCCGCGAGCGCCTTGATGGTCGATTGCGCTATCTCGCCGCGCGAGGTCAGGACCGACCCCATGAACATCAAATATCATGAAGGTCGAGACGACCGAACCGAAGATGAAGCGCCATTCCGTCAGGTCTTCGAACGGCGTCTTGGCAAGCAGTTGGAAGAAAAGTGCCGGCAGCGCGACATAGACGATGAACGTGTTCATCCAGCCGAGCGCCTCCAGCGGCTGCCTGGTGATGCGCGCCACCAGGAACCCGACAAAAATCAAGCCGAAGAACGGAAGAACAAGACCGATGACGTCAGACATTTTTATGCTGGTCCGAAACCCTGGCGCCGGGCTAGCCCGTTGCTTAATAGGGCGTCAAGCGCCTCGGGATTGAATTGATGCGCGGTCTGCGCCAAATAAGCCCAAGGAATTCAGTGGTGAGTACGATGAAAACAGCCAAATTCGCGATCGGACAGGTGGTTCGCCACCGGCTGTTTCCATTCAGGGGCATTATTTTCGATGTCGATCCGCAATTCGCCAACACCGACGAATGGTACGAAGCCATCCCCGCCGACGTGCGGCCGCACAAGGATCAGCCTTTCTATCATCTGCTCGCCGAAAATTCGGAGACCGAGTACATCGCCTATGTCTCCGAGCAGAATCTGCTCGAGGATCAGTCGGGTGAGCCGGTCCGGCATCCGCAGATCAAGGAGATGTTCGACAAGAGGCCGGACGGCGGCTACCAGCCGAAACGGCAGTCAAGGCACTGACCCGCGGAGAGATGGGCGCAAAAAAAGCGGGGCATGACCCCGCTTTTTTGTGGCTCGGCGATATCGGCCGATCAGTTGGCGGTCTTCGCCTTGTCCTGCTCTTCCTTGAGCTTCTTGGCGAAATCCTGGTTGTTCTTGGCGACGAAGTCCTGAAGCTTCTTTTGCCGGTCCTCGATGTCCGACTGCTGCAGCGCCGGTCCGTCATAGGCGCCGCTGAAGCCCTGCAGGGCGACCTTGATCGGATTGGGCTGGTTCTGGAAATTGACGGAGGTCAGGGTAATCGCCTGGCCCTTCTTGAAGGCGGCGACGAGCTGATCGGTCAGCGGCACTTCCGCCACGCAACGATCCGGGAAGCAGATCACATAGTCGAGCTTCTGCGCCTTGCCGGTGTCGATCTGCAGGCCGATGCCGGGAGGCACCAGACGGCCGGTCGGGACCGTCACCTGGAACACCTTGCGGTTCACCTTGCCCTTCAGCTCGATCAGGCTGACGCCAGTGACCAGCTGGCCGTTGCCGGCGGTGGTGATGTTCTGGACATTGCAGATGTCGACGTCTTCCTGCTTGGTGCAGGCCTTGAACCAGCCTTGCGGAATCTGCTGTTGCTGCTGTGCGGAAGCAGCGGGAAGTCCTGCGCCGAGAAAGCCGACCACGCCAGCGGCCATGACCGACAGGCGGTACGCGTTGCTGTTCAGGCTCGTCATGTCGTGCACTTCCTCTCAAATGATCCCGGGACCGGCTTCTTCGTGCCGTGTGGTCCAGCTACCTGTTGCCGAAATGAGGCAACAGAATGACTTCGGAGGGCGTGTTACACTGCAAGCGATGCCGAATCCAGCCCGGCGTCAGCAATTGTTGAACGCGCGGTTGGCCGGCGCGCAGCCGCCTCATGCTAGGGTGCACACCGAATCATCAAGCCGACCCAGTAAGGAGACGTTCATGGGCCGCGTTGTTGTTTGGCTGATCACCGGGATATCGTTTCTCGCCCTTTCGCATCAGCCGGCCGCATCGGAGCCGAAGCACGCTATCGCCATGCAGGGCGTGCCGGCGCTACCGCCCGACTACAGGCATTTCGACTACGTCAATCCCGACGCGCCGAAGGGTGGCTCGATTTCCTATTGCGTCGTCGGCAGCTTCGACAATCTGAACCCTTTCATCCTCAAGAGCCTGCGCACGACGGCGCGCGGCATGATGGATACGATCTTCGGCAATCTGGTCTTCGAGCCGTTGATGCAGCGCAATGCCGACGAGGCTTTCACGCTCTACGGTTTGTTGGCCGACAGCGCCGACATGGACCCGGAGCGCAAGAGCATCGAATTCCATCTCAATCCGAAGGCCAAATGGTCGGACGGTCAGCCGGTGACGCCGGAGGACGTGCTGTTCAGCTATGACGTCTACACCGAGAAAGGCCGCCCGCCTTACAGCGATCGCATGGCCAGGGTCGCCAAGCTCGAAAAGACCGGCGATCACAGCGTGCGCTTCACCTTCAACGACAAGGCCGATCGCGAATTCCCGCTGATCATCGCGCTGACCCCGATCATCCCGAAGCACGCCTTCGACAAGGAGACTTTCGACAGGACGACGCTCAAGCCGGTGATCGGCAGCGGCCCTTATAGGATCGCGCAGGTGCAGCCCGGCCAGCGCATCGTGTTCAAGCGCAACCCGGACTACTGGGGCAAGGACGTCCCGGCCAAGCGCGGTTTCGACAATTACGACCAGATCACCATCGAGTATTTCCTCAACGCCAACGCCAAGCTCGAAGCGTTCAAGAAAGGCCTTTGCGCCATCGACGACGACAGTGATCCGGTGAAGCGCGAGCGCGATCTCGATTTTCCGGCCTTCCACAAGGGCGACGTCGTCGCCGAAACCTTCGACACCGGCATTCCGCCCGTGGTGACCGGTTTCCTGTTCAACACGCGGTTGCCGAAATTCGCCAACCCTGTCGTGCGGCGCGCGCTCGGCATGCTCTACGACTTTGAATGGGCCAACAAGAACCTGTTCGGCGGCAAATACACGCGCACGATGAGTTACTGGCAGAATTCCGAGCTTTCCGCGATCGGCCATCCGGCCGACGACAGGGAGAAAGCGCTTCTGGCGCCCTACCCCGGCCGCGTCCCGGCCGATGTCATGGACGGTACATGGCGGCCGCCGGTGACCGACGGATCGGGCCAGGACCGCCGCGTGCTGAAGGCAGCCTTCGATCTTTTGAAAAGTGTCGGCTACCACGTGCAGAATGGAACGATGCTCGATCCCGAAGGCAAACCCTTCAGCTTCGAAATCCTGACCGCATCGCAGGACGAGGAGCGCCTTGCCGGCATCTACCAGCGCACGCTGGAGAAGATCGGTATCGATCTCACCATTCGCAGCCTCGACGGCGACCAGATCCAGTCGCGCAAGCAGCGCTTCGATTTCGAGGTCCTGATCGGATCGAGCGGCTTCAACAATTCGTTGTCGCCCGGCATCGAGCAGAGCGGGCGCTGGAGTTCCGCCGCGGCCAGGGCGGAAGGCTCGTTCAATCTCGCCGGCGTCGCCGATCCGGCTGTGGACGCGGCGATCGAGGCGATGCTGCGCGCCCGCTCCAAGGAGGATTATGTTGCCGCCGTTCGCGTTCTCGACCGGCTGCTGATCTCCGGCAACTACATGGTGCCGATGCAGCACAACACGCAGCAATGGATTGCCTACTGGAACTACCTGGAACATCCGCAAAAGACGCCCATATTCGGGTATCAGCTGCCAACATGGTGGCGCAAACCCAACTGAGGGATCAGGAGATCGAGATGAGCGAATTGAACGCCATCACCGTCGATGTGGTGTCCGATGTCGTCTGCCCCTGGTGCTTCATCGGCCAGAAGCGGCTCGACAGGGCAATCGCCGCCGTCAGCGATGTCGACGTGCATGTCCGCTGGCGGCCGTTCCAGCTCGATCCGACCATTCCGCCTGAAGGCAAGGACCGCCGCGAATACATGCTGGCAAAATTCGGCAGTGATGAGCGCATCCGCGAGATTCACGCCCGCATCGAGCCGCTGGGCGAAGCGGAAGACATTTCCTTTGCCTTCGACGCCATCAAGGTGGCGCCGAACACGCTGGATGCGCATCGGCTGATCCGTTGGGCAGGTGCCGCCGGCGAGGCCATTCAGAACAGGCTTGTACGCCGGCTGTTCCAGCTGAATTTCGAGGAAGGCGCTGACATCGGCGACCATGCCGTCCTGGTCGAGGCGGCGCGCGAGGCCGGCATGGATGCGTCCGTGGTCGCCACGCTTTTGCCGACCGAGGCCGATGTCGAGGCGGTGCGCACCGAGATCGCCACCGCGTCGCGCATGGGCATTTCTGGCGTGCCGTGCTTCCTGCTCGAGGACAAATACGCGGTCATGGGCGCACAGGATGCCGACACGCTGGCCGATGCCATTCGCCAGGTGGCCGCCGCCAAGGCGCGCGGCGAACTGGACAAGGCCGGCTGAGCCGACCGCCCTCTCCTCTCCGCGACAGCAGCAAACGTTACTTCACCGTCGCTTTGGCCTTGCTGATGAAAAATCCATGGCCGTTCGTGGCGGTGCAGGTCAGTCCCTTGGTTGACGACTGGCACGAGAACGGCCCGGCGCTCCAGCTGTTGCCGTAGCCAAGCTTGTCGACATCGCTGCAGCAGCCCTGCTCGCCCGGGTTCTTGATCAGCGTGGCTGGCCCCTTCGGACCCAGGATAATCGTGACGTAGCTCGGCTCGACGCGCGAGCAACTCAGCTCCGGGCCGCCATCCTTTGGCTCATAGGTGCCGGTGCCGCCTTTGGCCGTGTAGATGCAGCCGATGTTGCCGGACGGCGTGTTGAACTCGATCTGGCCTTCGGCGCTGGCCGGGATGCTCTGCGCGCCGGCATGCGCCAAAGGTACGAGGGGCAGCCAGGCGAAGAGGGACAGGATTGCGGCCGCGCGTGCAAGCATTGGGAGCTTCCTTGTTGGAGAACCGGACATGCATGAGTGTCGACGATGGCGGGCAAGGTTCAACCCCAAGCGGATGAATTGTCAAACGCAGTCCCTCAGCTGACCGGACAAGACGGAACGCGCCGCTCGATCGATTCTCCCGTCACTTCCTGCCCCCGGCAAGAACGACCACGGCATTCCTGGCGAGTCACGAACCGCAAATTTTCGAGCTCTCTGGGCCGTCCGCAGTGAGAAAACCGATCGCTCGACACGATTTCGAGTTCACGAAACCGTGTGAAAGCCTTCCCCAGGGGAAGCTCCATCGACGGCATTTTATTGAAGATCAAGTATCTGAAATCAATATCGATATTTTGATTATTGCCGACCGTTGTCGCTATATTTCAGCGTGTAATCTGTTGCCTCACGGCAACGGCTGCCGGGGCAATCCGGTCGGGCCGGTTTTAAATTAATGGAAAATGATCAATTGGTGTTACCATCCGTAACAAAAGAAAAAAGGTTTGGGCGGGATCGTGATTCGGGTCGGTAGACCATCGCAAGAGTCAGTACCGGAAAAAACACCTCGCGATGCCGCAGGGCGATCGCTTCTGACGCCGGTGTCGTCGATGCGCAGCTTCTGGGGCCTGATGCGGGCCTACTGGGTTTCCGACCGCTGGAAGGAAGCCTGGACGCTGACGCTGGTGATCGCGGTGCTCACGGCGCTGTCCAGCAAGGCCGGTGTCTGGTTCGCCGAAGCCTCCGGCGAACTGGTCAATTCGATCGCCTTCTTCCATGACGCCGCCAACACCACGCCGCTTCGCTCGCTGCTGATCAATGCCGGCGTCCTGGTGCTGCTGGTGGTACTCAAGGACGCTGGCTTCACCGGCGTCCGCAATCTTGTCTCGGCGACATTGCACCGCAAATGGCGCGGTTGGCTGGACAGCCGCTTCAATGAAGCGCTGCTGGATGGCAACCATACGCATTTCCATGCCCAGCATGCATCGACCGGCAGCGGCGCACCGGCCCCCGACAACATCGACCAGCGTGTCCAGGAATCCATCAAGGACATGACCGGGGGCGCCATCGGGCTCGCCATGGGCGTACTGGCCGTCGCCACCTCGCTCTTCTTCGTCGGCCAGAAGCTGCTCGAAAACTCCGTCGAGGTGAAGGGGCTGGAGTTCCTCGGCAGCTATGGCAGCGCCATCCTGGCCTTCCTGGCCGTCGCCACCTATGTGCCGCTGAACACATGGATCGCCGTCAAGCTCGGCGGCCTGCTCGAGCGCCTCAACGTCAGGATGCAGAAGGCCGAAGGCAGCTATCGCGGCGAGCTGACGACGTTCCTGCGCCGCTCCTTCCATGTCGCGGCGTCTCAGGGCGAAGGCGTGCAAAGGACCATGCATGGCCGGCTCTATGTCGATATCGACGGCACCTGGACGCGGCTGAACATCGTCAACACCGTCTATATGTCGTTCGAGCTGATCTATAATTTCATCGGCGCGCGCATTGTCGCCTATGGACCGGGCCTCGTGCCGTTCATCCACAACCGCCTCGATCTGAAGGGCTATATAACCGGCTCCGAGCTGGTCAATTCTCTGATCGGCCAGTGTTCGTGGTTCATCCACGTCATGCCCGCCATCGCCACGCTGCGCGCCAACAGCCAGCGTGTCACCGAGTTGGCCAACGCGATCGAGAATGTCCAGCATCCGCAGGAATTCTACAGCCAGACCGGCCGCTCCGATTTCCACTACACCAGCCAGAACCCGGTTTTCGGCCTGACCATCCAGAAGCTCGAACTGGCGCATCAAGGCGAGGATGCGACGCCCTTCCTCAGCGCCGCCAATTTGCGCTTCCGGCGCGGCGAATGGACTTTCCTGAAGGGCGAGTCCGGCTGCGGCAAGACCTCGCTGATCAAGGCGATCAACGGCCTGTGGCCCTATGGCCGCGGCACCATCGTCTTCCCCGAAGGCGTGAAGAGTTTCTATGCCGCCCAGGAGGTCAAGCTGCAGCCTGTGTCGCTGAAGCAACTGGTCTGCCTGCCGGGCTCCGAGCACGACCATGGCGACGCGCAGGTGGCGTCGGCGCTGCACAAGGCCGGGCTTGGCGACTTCATCGAGCACATGGCCGACGAAAGCCGCGAAGGCAAAAGCTGGGACCAGGTGCTGTCGGGCGGCCAGAAGCAGAAGCTGGTGGTGGCTCGCATCGTGCTGCAGCAGCCGGGGCTGCTGTTCCTCGACGAGGCGACCGGCGCGCTCGACCCCGATGGCAAGGTCGCCTTCCACCAGGCCATCAAGGACAATTGCCCCGATGTCACCGTGATCAGCGTCATGCACGAGGCGGTTGCGCCGAGATCGATGACCGGCAGCGAATTCTATCACAGCATCGTCGCGATCGCCGACGGCGTCGCCACCAAGAAGCCGCTGGTTCCGACCCTGCCCGCCGAACTCACCACCATTCTCGTGCAGCCAAGGCCGGTCCCAAGGCCGGTCGAAGACAAGTGGCTGCGCTTCTCGCGCCGGCTGAAGCAGAAATAACGGTTATTCCACCCCGGTCTGCCGAGGCGAACGGGGGTCGGCGATCACAGTCTCGCGATCTTGGCCGCTCGTCGGCATTTTCCCTCCTCACCGCGATTGACACGGCAAGGCGCGCTCCTATGTTGCGCCCGCTTGCAGATAGTAAAAACGCGAACCCGCAAGCGGAAAGGTCACCGCGCCATGCCTGGCGACAGTCACAGTCGAACGCAACAGCCGTCCGCCCTGACGTGACCTCACATGGTTCATGTCCTGCCGGACGGCAAGGAGTGAGCCATGAACGAATTTACCACAGTGGCAAGCGACGAAGCCGTCGCGATTGCCCGTATCCTAGCCAACGATCACGTCGCCGACATTGTCGAAGCCCTGAACAGGGAGCCTCGAGAGAACGCGACGGAACTGCTCTGTGAAGTGACGTTCGAACGTCTGGTCGAGATCTTCGACCAGCCGGAACTCGACGGCGCGTCCGAACTCATGGAGGCGCTGCCGCGCGCCAAGGCGGGCAAGCTGCTCACCGCCATGTCGGTCGACCGCGCCGCCGACATCCTGCGCGAGCTGGAAGAGCCGGCCCGTTCCGAGCTGCTTGGCGGGCTTGCGCCGCCGCTGCGCGCAACGCTGCTCTCCATCCTCGGCTATCCCGAAGGCAGCGCCGCATCGATCATGACGACGGAGTTCGTCAGCGTGCCGTCGGACTGGACCGTCGGGCAGACGCTCGACTACATCCGCAAGGTCGAGCGGACGCGCGAGACCGTCTACGCGATCTATATCGTCGATCCGCAGACGCACCTGCTTGTGCGCTCGACGGGCCTGCGCCGGCTGATCACCGGTGAGCCTGACGATCCGATCATGACGGTGGCGCCGGATCACCTTCCGGTGACGGTCGGCCCGCTGACCGATCGCGAAACCCTGGCGCAGACGATCTCCAAATACGATCTGCTCGCCCTTCCGGTCGTCGACCATGGCAAGATCCTCGGCATCGTCACCATCGACGACATCATCGACACGATGGTCGCGGAGACGACCGAGGACGCGCACCGTTTCGGCGGCATGGAGGCGCTGGACGAGCCGTACATGAAGATGAGCTTCCTCGCCATGATCAGGAAACGCGGCGGCTGGCTGTGCGCGCTGTTCATCTCGGAGATGCTGACGGCCAACGCCATGCAGAGCTATGAGGGCGAGCTGGAGAAGGCGATCGTACTGACGCTGTTCATCCCGCTGATCATGAGCTCCGGCGGCAATTCCGGCTCGCAGGCGACCTCGCTGGTCATCCGCGCGCTGGCGCTGCGCGAGATCGGTCTTGGCGACTGGTGGCGGGTGGCGCTGCGTGAGCTGCCCACCGGCTTGGTGCTGGGCGCCATGCTCGGCATGGTCGGCGTCTGCCGCATTGCGCTTTGGCAATATATGGGCTTCTACGACTATGGCCCGCACTGGCCGCTGATCGCCACCACGGTGGGAGCTGCACTGGTCGGCATCGTCACCTTCGGTTCGCTGTCGGGGTCGATGCTGCCGTTCGCCTTGAAACGTATCGGCTTCGACCCGGCCAGCGCATCGGCGCCGTTCGTCGCCACGCTGGTCGATGTCACCGGACTGGTGATCTATTTCTCGGTGGCGCTGGTGATCCTGCGCGGCACGCTTCTGTAGCTACTATCTCCGCCGTGGCATGACCTTGCCGCGGCGGAGTTCCTCAACCCGGATTTGCCGTCAATCGACGCGCTCGCCGTCCTTCACGCGATAGGTCGGCTTGTACATGGTGACCAGTTCTTCCGCCGCTGTCGGATGCACGGCCATCGTACGGTCGAAATCGTCCTTGGTCAGGCCGGCCTTCAGCGGGATGCCGAGCAGCTGCGCCATCTCGCCTGCATCCGGCCCCAATATGTGGGCGCCAAGCACTTTTTTCGACGCGCCATCGACCACCAGCTTTATCAGCATCTTCTCGTCGCGCCCGGACAGGGTGTGCCGCATCGGCCGGAATGTCGCGCGGTAGATCTCGATGTCGGGGAAGCGCTTGACGGCGTCGTCCTCCGACAGTCCGACAGTGCCGATCTCCGGCTGTGAAAAGACAGCGGTCGCGATCGTCTCGTGATCGGGCGCGGTCGGATTTCCCTTGAAGGCGGTTTCGATGAAGCACATCGCCTCATGGATCGCCACCGGCGTCAGCTGCACGCGGTTGGTGACGTCGCCGATCGCCCAGACGTTGTCGATGTTGGTGCGGGAATATTGGTCGACGGCGATGGCGCCAGTCTTGGTCATCTCCAGTCCGATGCCTTCCAGGCCCATATTCTCGGTGTTGGGAATGCGGCCGATGGCCAGCATCACCTGGTCGACGGTCAGCACCTCGCCGCCGCTGACGAGCGCGTCGAGCCGGCCGTCCGGCCGCTTGCGGATCCATTCGGACACGGAATGGCAGAGGATCCTTATCCCCTTCTTTTCCATCGTCTCGTGCAGCATGCGCCGCAGGTCCATGTCGAACCGGCTCAGGATCTCCTTGCCGCGATAGACCAGCGTGGTGTCGACGCCGAGACCGTGAAAGATGTTGGCGAACTCGACGGCGATATAACCGCCGCCCTCGATCATGATCGCCTTGGGCAATTCCTTGAGGTCGAAAGCCTCGTTGGAAAAGATGCAATGTTCATGGCCGGGCAGCGCCGGATGCGCCGCCGGGCGGCCGCCGGTGGCGATCAGGATCTGGTCTGCCGTGATGGTGCGATCCTCACCCAGAAGATGCACGACATGCGGATCGACGATCATGGCGCGCGAGTGGAAGGTCTCGCCGCCGGCGCCCTCGACGTTCCTGACGTAGATGGCCTCCAGCCGGCTGATCTCGCGATCCTTGTTGGCGACCAGCGTCTGCCAGTCGAAACTGGCTTCCGGCACCGTCCAGCCATAGCCGGCGGCGTCGGCGAAATGCTCGGGAAATTGCGAGGCATAGACATAGAGCTTTTTCGGCACGCAGCCGCGGATGACGCAGGTGCCGCCATAGCGGTATTCCTCGGCGATGCCGACACGCTTGCCGAGAGCCGCGGCGACACGCGCCGCCCTTACCCCGCCCGAACCGCCGCCGATGACGAAAAGATCGTAGTCGTAACCAGCCATGACGCGGCTCCCAGGCTTCAGAAATGTGTCAGACAGGTAGGCCGCAAACCGTCAAAAGAAAAGCCCGGACAGGCCGGGCTTTCGCGGGAGGCCGCAAGGCCATTTGAAAATGCGGGGTCAGTTGTTGTCCGCAGGGGCCGCGCCATCGGCGGGCGCTGCGCCATCGGCCGGAGCGGCGGCTCCGGCGGCGGGCGCGGCAGGTGCAGCCTGCGCCTTTGCCTTGGCGGCTGCGGCCAGCGTTTCGCCGACCTGCTGGGCGAGATCGCGGCCGAGGCCGTTCTGCCAGATGTCGGCTGCCTTGACCAGTTCGCGGGTCACCGTCGGGCCGCTATCGAGCAGCTTCTTGCCCGAATCGGAATTGTAGAAGGCGGCGATGTCGGTCAGTTCCTTTTCGGAGAACACTTTTGCGTAGGCGAGTGCGGCTTCCTTCTCGAGGTCGGCGCGGCGCGAGGCCAGCGCCAGCGCCTTCTCGCTGATCGTCTTGCCGATCAGTTCCTGCATGTCCGGGTTCTTCTGGATCAGCTGCGATTCGAGCGCTGCGGCTGCCTGCGGCAGGATGTTGTCGAACGGGTCGGTTGCGTGGATCGCAGCGACCGCCGCGCGGGCGGCCTTCAGGTGCGATTCCGTGACATCCTGCGAAAACGCCGGCGAAGAAAAGGCGAAAACGGCCGAGGCCGCCAGAAGGATGGAAAGGCTGCGAACCCGGTTATGCAACATCATGATCGGTAGAACTCCCTGGTTTTCGGGCGGCATGGACGGTTTGGATACCGTCGCCGCCGGCGATGATGGCCGCTGAAGCCAGCCCGATGAAAAGACCATGCTCGACCACGCCCGGAATGGCGTGCAGAGCATTCGAAAGCGCTCTTGTATCCGGAATGCGGCCAAAAGATGCATCGAGGATAAAATGGCCGCCGTCTGTAACAAAAGCCTGGCCGCCCGTCATCCTCAATGTGACCGGCCCGGAAAGACCGAGCTTTTCAGCCGCCGCGGCAACCGCGATTTCAGTGGCGCGCAGGCCGAATGGATTGACCTCGATCGGCAGCGGAAAACGGCCGAGCGTCTCGACCATCTTGGAGCGGTCGGCGATGACGATCATGCGCTGGGACGCCGCGGCGACGATCTTCTCGCGCAGCAGCGCGCCGCCGCCGCCCTTGACCAGGGTCAGTTCCGGGTCGACTTCGTCGGCGCCGTCGACGGTGAGATCGAGCTCTGGCGTTTCCTCCAGCGTCGACAGCGGCACGCCAAGCTCGCGGCACAGCAACGCGGTGCGCTCCGAAGTCGGCACGCCGATGACGGTCATGCCGGTGGCGACCTTTTCGGCAAGCAGCCGCACGAACTCTTCGGCCGTGGTGCCGGTGCCGATGCCGAGCCGCATGCCGTCGCTCACATGGGCAAGTGCAGCCCGCGCGGCTTCGACCTTCAATTGCCTTGCATCCATGTCGGTTGTTGCCCCGGAAATTCGCTGCCGGGCTCGTAGCATTTTTGCCGGTCCGGTCAAAGCCCCAGGCGGCGCTTCTCCAGGTGATGCCAGTATAGGAATTATTTCCTTGACCGGTGAGGGCAGCTATGCTACATTTTTGGTTATGGTGCTGATTTGCGCCAACGATCCGCCGCTGTGGCGGGTTTTTCATTTCTGGAAGCTCGCCGCGAAATGTCCGGTCCGATGGGGCCTGCTTGCCCGGCGCGCTCGCCCAGGACAATCGGTTCAGGTTTTGGAATTCGCCCCGTCACCCTTTTCCTGACGCTGGCGCCGCCCCTCACCTGCCTGCCGGCATCCTCTCCCCGTATAATGACGGGGAGAGGGACGCTCTCATCGGTGGTTTCGTCAATCACCAGCGTTGCAAGAAGGGCGCCGTCATTGCGGCCAGCCACTTCTCCCCGTCACTATACGGGGAGAAGTGCCCGGCAGGGCGATGAGGGGCAGCGCCGGCTTCCACAATTGGTGGTCCCGCCACACGTTGAAACTGTCACCGGTCTGAAGCGATTGCCAAGCCGGCTTGCCCCCAGTCAGCTTGCCTTGACGCGCCGCAGCCGCTATCGCCTGCCCATTGCACACCTGCCCAGGACAGACCATGACCCGACCAATCATCGTGTTCGACCTCGACGGTACGCTGATCGACACAGCGCCGGACCTGCTCGACAGCCTGAACCATAGCCTTGCCGCCAGCGAGATCGCCGCGGTCGACGAAGCCGGCTTCAGGCGTTTTGTCGGTCACGGCGGCCGGGTGATGATCGAGCGGGCGCACGCCGCCCATCAGCGATCGCTTGCCGTCGAGGAGCACGACCGGCTGCTGAAACTTTTCCTCGACCACTACACACTCAACATCCCCGGCAAGTCGCGCCCCTACCCCGGTGTCGTCGAGGCGATCGCGCGCTTCGAGGAGGACGGCTATATCCTCGCCATCTGCACCAACAAATACGAAGCCAACTCGCTGGCGCTGATCGAGGCGCTCGGCCTGAGCAAACATTTCGCGGCCATCGCCGGCCAGGACACGTTCGCCTTCCGCAAGCCCGACCCGCGCCATTTGATCGAGACCATCAAGCTGGCCGGCGGCGACCCGCACCGCGCGCTGATGGTCGGCGATTCGCAAACCGACATCGACACGGCAAAAGCCGCCGGCATCCCCGTGGTGGCGGTCGATTTCGGCTACACCGACCGCCATGTGCGCGAATTCGAACCCTCGGCGGTGATTTCGCATTTCGACGCCCTGACGCTCGATCTGGCGCAAAGGCTGATCGCCGCGGCTGGAAACTGACCGAAAGGCGGCCGGCGCCGCGTCGCAGACAGGGCTGTGAGGGCAGCAAATCTGATCCTTATCAGAACGCTGGACACCGCCTTGACTTCCCGCACCTGCCTCCCTTATATCGCGGCTCGCTTGGCCTTCGGGCAACGAGCGGGCGATTAGCTCAGCGGGAGAGCACACCCTTCACACGGGTGGGGTCGCAGGTTCAATCCCTGCATCGCCCACCAAAATCCTTACGGAAGTCGGCGATGTCTGGAGATGCACGAGCCGCGATCAGCGCTTCATCGAGTGCAAGATGGCCTGCATGTGCTCTTCCAGGTCGAGTTCACCCCGAGCCTCAGCGGTCAACAGGTAATCGGCCTTGGCCTGGCGGTCGCCTCGGCTGATCGCCGGATAGGAGCAGATGGCCAGCAAGGCTTCCTGTTCGATCCGGTCTGCCCTCTTGCGTTCGTGGCTGCTGCTGCCCGCTTGATGAACAACCCTGTGAAGCCCGACATAGCTGGCTTCATGGGCTCCGATCAGCGCCCGCAATTCGGGTGAGGCCCCTTCCGCTTCGGCAAATTTCGGTTCAATGGCAGAGGCCACGGCGGTGAACGCAAGAAGTGTACGGCGGGTGACTTCGGGCATGGCTCATATCCCTGCTGTCTGATCATGCAGGCACACCATAGCACCGGCGCAACGGTTCGAAGAGATGCTCCGGGACGCGACCACACTGTCTGCTGACAAAATGTATTCGCTTCCGCAGCCCGCCGTTCCAGCGGCAAGTGTGGCCTTAAGTCGCAATGATTGGCTTGCGAAAGCAGGGTTTCGGGGCTTCATTGACGCCGCGACCAACACCATATGGTGATCCACAGCCCTCCAAAACGAGAGAAGCTCGCTTTGACGCGGTCGCACAGCGGCCGTCAGCCGGCAATGGCTATGAACCAGGAACCTGAAAAACCATGCCTGAAAATATCAGACCGATTTCGAAAGACGTCCCCCTCATTCAGCTAGGCGTCTATCAGTGCCGCTTCCCGGTGAGCGAAGACCGGTCAGTACCCGGCGGTTATCGTTTCTGTGCTGCGCCAACTTCGGCGGATCGCGTCTATTGCGATCACCACCACAGCATCGTGACCGCCGTCGACCCTCGTCGAGCCCGTTCAGGTCTCCACCCCGCTCAACGACGCGCTGCGTAAGTCAAGCGGGCGGCGGCCCCTCATTCGGGCAGCTGCAAATCGGCAGACCAAATCGTCATCTGTTCCAGCTGCGGAACAAACCGGCGCGCCAGCGAGTTTCTGTCCGACGAAACTTGAGGGAAAGCCATGTCCAGATTTCTGCTGGCGACAAGCGTCGCCGTTCTTCTCGCCGGCGCGCCGGCCCTGGCCGCGGACGACAAGCCGCTGCCGCCGCCCAATTCCAAGAAGCTGTCGGAGATCATCGCCAAGGTCGAGCAGCGCGACGGCTTTCGCTATGTGGACGGGGTCGACTGGGACAGCGGCGCCTACACCGTCACCTATTACACGGCGGACAAGGCGAAGGTCGAAATCACCTACGATCCTGTGACGGCGGAGCCGAAATAGGGGAACGTTCCGACGCGAATCCACTGGCCTTTCTTGGCTGTGTCATCGGCCTTTCCGCGCTAGCGCCGCCCCTCACCTGCCTGCCGGCATCCTCTCCCCGTATAGTGACGGGGAGAGGGACGCTGGCATCGATGGTTTCGCCAATCACCATCCTTTGCAAGGCAAGGATGGCGCCGGCGTTGCGGCCAGCCCCTTCTCCCCGTCACTATACGGGGAGTCGAGGCGTGGTCCGCGCAGCGGACGAAAAGCCAACTGCTTGGCTTTTCGAACAACGAACGCCCGGCAGGGCGATGAGGGGCGGCGCCGATCTCGGTGATTGATGGTTTCCGCCACAAGTCGGACTTGGCCGAAGCGATTGCCCTTGCCAACCGTCGCCTCCCCTTGCGTCTGTCTCGCTTTGATGGCTGACTGTCGCGCCAGAGCAGTTCACCGTTTCATGGAACGGTGAACTACTCTAACTCTTTGTTTTGACGCAATTCCGGACGGAAAACCGTTCACACTTTTCCTGGAATTGCTCCAGGCGCCGCATTGGGGGATGGGGATGGCGACGGCAAAGCATGTGATGAAGCGCATATTGATGATGTTGGCCGGCTACTTCGTGTCGGTGCTGGTCGGCCTGATCGCCATCGCGGTGATCTATGGCGTGCTCAGTTCCTTGCCCAACGCGCCCAGCTATTTCGACGTCATGGGCGTTTCGCCGATCGCGGTGCTGCTGGTGCCGCCGCTCGGCATGTTCGTCTATTTCCTGACCATCGTGGTGACCGCGCAGCAGACGCTGATCTTCGCGCTGATCGCCGAGTTCTTCTCGCTGCGCAATGTCCTGCTGCACATGGTTTTCGGCGCCGGCGCCGCGGTCGGCGGCTTCGCCTTGATCTGGCCGAGCGCGCCGGAGGATATGGACCCGGAGCGTTGGGTCGACATCGGCATCATCGCCGCTGCCGGCCTTGTCGCCGGGTTGCTCTACTGGCTGATCGCCGGGCGCGACGCCGGCTTCCGGCGGCCACTGTTCGAGCGCTACTAGCTTGCAGACTCATAATCGCGGAGCCACGCCGATCGGCTCATGCGGAACCTTGAAACAGATTCCGCCGCAATATGAAGGCAGTAGAAAAACGACCTCAAATCGGTCGCTTCTTGCTGCGCCCGAGAGCAGGCATGGCTCGTCATCGTCATGGCGCTGCTGTTCCGAGCGCAGCGGCCAGTACGTCGGCCAGGCCGCGTCCGGCGCTGCCGTCCTCATCAAGGCGCGGATTGTAGATGGTGATCTCGAGGCCGACTGCCTTGCCGCTCGCCAAGGCAAGCCGGAGCGCGGCCGTTAACTCGTCCCACGACAACCCGCCTGGCACGCGAAAATCGACAGCCGGCATGATGACGTCGTCGAGACAGTCGGCGTCGAGATGGATGAAGAAGCCGTCCAATTCCGCTCTCGTCAGGTGATCGACCGCTTCGCGTGCGGCGGCCTCGATGCCCGTGGCGCGCACAGCGGGAAGGTCAAGCACCTTGAGCTCTTCGGGGAGCGGCTGGCTTCCGTACTCCTCCTGATCCTTGTGATCGCGATACGCGAAGGCGACAGCGTCTTCAGGGCGGACCAGAGGACCGCGACCTTCGATGTCGGTCAGGAGCGACGGACCGTAGCCGGTGACGAAGGCGAGGTCCATCGAGGCACCCTCACCATTGGGTTCCGCCTCTGGCTGGAAGAAATCGGCGTTGCCGTCAATGAAGAGCAAGCCGTAGCGGCCGCGCCGTCGAAACGCGAGCGCCGAGCCCAGCACGATCGTGCAATCCCCGCCCAGCACCACTGGAAACCCGCCTGCGTCAAGCACCGCTTCCACGGCGTCGGCGAGCTTGGGCGACCACTGCGCAATTGCCCTGGCGTTCAGGGTGCCGGTCTCGGGATCGGGCGTCGGGTCCTTCGGAGGCACAGCCAGCCGCCCGGCGCGGCGCGCCTGGATGCGCTCCGCAAGGCCAAGGTCCAGGAGCCGGCCAGGCAAGCGCTCCACACCGTCGGTCGCCAGGCCCAGCGTGGAGGGGGCTTCGAGAATCGCATAATGGCTCGACACAGGCGCCTCCGCTTCGAGCGCTCAACATCGTTCGTCCCTGCCGAAACAGGATCACAGTTGCGTTTTGAGCTTGTTCGATAACGGTAGCCGCCGCTCCTCGTTCCCTCTCGGCCGCCTTTCCGCTTTCGGTCATGCCGTTTTTATGAGTTAACGGCCTACCGAAAGCCCTGGATCAACTCGAAGGCGAGCGAACCGCCTCCGTAGCGTCCAGGGCCTGCTTCAGGCGCGAGTCGCGGTCGTAGACGTCGCCGAAATATTCGACCTTGCCGGACAGATCGGGCCAGGCGGTGAAATAGGCGACATAGACCGGGATCGTGCGTGTCACATTCTCGGTCGAGTGGCCGTGCTTCAGCTTCTCGGCGATATAGTCCACGGAGGTGCCAAGCACCGCCGCCGCCATGCCGCGCGGGTCCTGCAGCCGCACGCAGCCATGGCTGAGCGCGCGCATATCCCGCTGGAAGAACGATTTCTGCGGCGTGTCGTGCATGTAGATCGCATGCTTGTTGGGGAACAGGATCTTCAACTCGCCCAGCGCGTTGGCCTCGCTCGGCTGCTGGCGCACGCTGTAGGGGATGTTCGAGCCATAGGCGCCCCAGTTGACCGCCGACGAAGGAATGCGCTTGCCGCGCGAATCCGTCACCTCATAGCCGGACCGGTCGAGATAGCCCGGATCGTTGCGCAATCTCGGCAGCATCTCGTTGACGATGATCGATTGCGGCACGCCCCAATAGGGATGGAAATCGACCTGCTTGATCTGGTCGTAGAAGAAGGAGGTCTGGTTGGTGGTCCGGCCAACGACGACACGCGTCTTGAGCTTTTCCTCGCCATTGTCGATGTAGCTCGCGGTGAAGGCCGGCTGGTTGATGAAGACGCGCGGGCTGCCAAGATCGGAGGGCAGCCAGCGCAGTTCCTCGAGCGCTACTTCCACCTTCAGCAGCTTGTCGGCCTTGGATGTTCCGGCCAGCGTCGCGACGGTGCGCGGGCCGATGACGCCGTCGCCCTTCATGCCTGCCTTTTGCTGCACGGCCTTGATGACCGGGACCAGTTCCGGATCATAGACTTCGCTGGTGGCCAGCCTGGACAGGATCTCGCCATAGGCGCCGCCCATCTCGTCATCGAGATTGCGCGCGATCAAGGTCAGCAGCTTCGGCAGTTCGGGGCTGGTTTCGCCCGGCTTCAGCAACAGTTTGGGGTCGACGACGATTTCGTTTTCCGCACTGGCCTGCAGAGATTCGAGTTCGACGCGCAGCGCCTGGTATTCCGCATTCTGCGGATGCCGCGATTCGAGATAGGTGCGCACCTGCTGGGTATGCGCCAGCGTCCTCAGCACGCCTTGCAAGTCGAGCGGCTTGGCCGGGAAATCATAGTAGCCGGTCATGCGGTTGGGATCGACGCGGCCGTTCTGGGCGTCATGGGCATAGCGCAGCACACGCGCGGAAAGCGCCATCTCGAAACGGACGAGTTCTTTCAGTTGCGCATTGGCGTCAGTCGTCGATGCGCCGGCAGCGGGCACTTCGACCGTATAGTCGGCGGGCGTGAGGCCATAGCTTGAAGCCTCGCCAAGCACCCGAACCGCATCCTGCGCGCGGCTGTTGAGGCTGGTTCCGCTTATCCAGATGAAATCCGGATTGGCCGAGTAGTACGCGATCAGCGCCTTGGCGATGTCGGGCTCGGCTAAGAGTTCGTAGTCAGCCAAGCTGGCAACCGCTTCACGAAACGCAGCGCCCGTTGCCGACGGCACGAAAGCCGCATCCTGTGGCGTCGCCGGCTCTGGCGTCGGGGCCAGCGCCGAGAAGTCGACGCGAACCAGCCGGTCCGCCTTGTAGGTGTAATAGGATGGGCTGCTGATTCTCGCGCCGCCACCGCCACCGCTGGCCGGAGCCTTCGGCTTTGGTTTGTGCTTCGGCGGCGGGGGCGGAAACTCGCCTTTCGGCGCATGCTTTACGCCGCCGCCGAAAAGCATGTCGAACAGCCCCTGCGCGCCTGCCTGGGGTACACCGAAAGCCAGCGTTGCCGCGATCGCCACCAGCGGCATCACGGTTGCTTTGTTTCCGAGGAATTTCATGAATCACCCGCTCCGGCCGCAACCGGTTCCCGTTCCGCACGCTAGATCGTCCCGCTCACCGCATGGCGGATCTAAGACGCGACTATACTGATTCATACCGATTTCGTTAAGCTTTCATAAATTTTGGAAAGCATGTTGCAGAACGGTTTCACAAGATCGTGACGGCTGGAGCGGAGGGTTGTTCCGCCCCAGCCGGAAATCTCTCGGGATCAGGCGTTGGCGCCGCCATCGATGGTCAGGGCAGCGCCGGTTACGAAGCGGCCTTCAGGGCCTGCAAGCCAGGCGACCATGCCGGCAATGTCATCGGCCTTGCCGAAACGCGGTGTTGCCATTTTCCGGCGCTGATGCTCGGCATGCGGGCCGTCGGCCGGGTTCATGTCGGTGTCGGTCGAACCGGGATGGACGACGTTGGCGGTGATGCCGCGCGGGCCGAGGTCGCGCGCCAGCGCCTTGGTCAGGCCGACCAGCGCCGCCTTGCTGGTCGAATAGGCGCCGAGACTGGTGTCGGTGACCCGCTCGGCAAGATTGCTGCCGATCGAGATGATCCTGCCGCCCTCGCCCATATGCGCGGCCGCCGCCTTCGAGGCGATGAACGGAGCTCTGAGATTGACCTCCATGGTTTCATCGAAATCGGCGAGCGACAGCGAATCGATCGGCGCGGTCCGCCAGATCCCTGCGCTGTTGACCAGGATGTCGAGCCGGCCGAATGCGGCCACGGCGTCGTCAACGGCCTTGTCTATGGCGACCGCATCGCGGTTGTCGGCCTTGATCGCGATGGCGCGGCCGCCCTTGGCCTCGATTTCGGCGACAACCGAGCGGGCCTGCTCCTCGCCATGCACATAAGTCAGCGCGACACTGGCGCCGTTGGCCGCGAGCCGTCGCGCAATCGCCGCACCGATGCCGCGACTGCCGCCGGTGACGAGGGCGGCCTTGCCGCCCAGTTGGTTGGATGACATCGATTTCTCCTTTTGTAACGATCGATACATAAATACCTGTCAGCCTTGCCCGTCGGCGTCAACTTAATTATGTATCGATCAACACAGAAAAGAGCATCATGTCGGAACGAGGCCGCCCCCGCACTTTCGATCGAACCGCAGCCCTGCGCCGCGCGATGGAGGTGTTCTGGGCCCGTGGTTACGAAGGCGCATCGATGAGCGAGCTGACCGCCGCCATGGGCATCAACTCGCCCAGCCTCTACGCTGCCTTCGGCAGCAAGGAGGCGCTGTTCCTGGAGGCGACGGATTTTTACTCGCACACCGAGGGTGCCGACATCTGGCTGGCGCTGGAGGAAGCTCCGACTGCGCGGCAGGCGATCGAACAATTCCTGAGCCTGACGGCGAGGGCCTATGCGCAGAGCGATCGTCCGCAGGGCTGCCTGATCACGCTGGGCGCACTGCATCAGGATTCGAGCCGCGGCGCCATCTGCGACGACCTGCGCCGTCGTCGCGCCGAAAACCACACTGCCCTGCAGAAGCGTCTGGAGCGCGGCGTTGCCGAAGGCGAATTGCCGGCGGATTTCGACTCTAGTGCTGCCGCGACTTTCTTCGCCACGGTCCAGCACGGCATGTCGATCCAGGCGCGCGACGGCGCCTCGCATAATGCCCTGCTGGCGACGGTAGCCGGGGCCATGGCGGCCTGGAGGACGCTGGCCGGCGGCAGCGCGGCGTGACAAACGCCGGCTGGTGTGCTCGAAATCCGCCAGCAAGGCCGGGAGGGATGAGAGCGTGAAAAAGGGTTATCGCGAGCTGCTGGACGAGGCGAACGCCGTGATCGAGGTGGTTTCGCCGGAGGAGGCGGCCGGGCTGATCGACGATGAAGACACCATCTTCGTCGATCTGCGCGATCCACGCGAAGTGGAACGCGACGGCAAGATTCCCGGCGCCAAGCATGTCACGCGCGGCATGCTGGAGTTCTGGATCGACCCCGAAAGCCCTTACCACAAGCCCTTCTTCGCCTCGGGCAAGAACTTCGTGTTCTTCTGCGCCGGCGGCTGGCGCTCGGCGCTGGCCACAAAGACGGCGCAGGACATGGGGCTTTCGCCGGTCAAGCACATCCTTGGCGGCTACACCGCCTGGAAGGCCGCCGGACTGCCGGTCGAACCCGGCGAGAAGAAGAAATAATCTCGACCGCCGCTCAGTGCAGCAGCAATGGCTCGCGATTCGCCACGAAGCCAACCGCGCGTTCGACCACGCCCTTGTCGGCGAGAATGCGGCGGTGGCCGAGCCCGTCGGCCCAGTAGAGCCGCACATGGCCGCCGGCGCCGGCATAGCGCCTTGCATGATCGGCCGAGACTTCGCGGTCGTCCTGCGCATGGATGACCAGGGTCGGCACCGGCGCCTGGGCGAGCTGACGGTCGCCGGTGAATTCGTGCAGGGGTCGGCCGGAAAGATGCTCGACCCGGTCCGCCATGGCGGCTTGCGAGCGCGGGCCGACATTGAGCATGCGGCTGAAGTCGGCAAAGATCGCCGGCAGGGAACTTGGCGCCGCGATCAGCACCAGGCGTCCGGCCGCCAGTGGCGGGATGTTCTTGACCGAACCGGCGATGGCGTTGGCGGCGACGGCGCCGCCGAAGGAATGGCCGACCGCTGCCACGAAGGGGCCGAACCATTCGCCGGCAACCCGCACCGCATCCACCGCATTGACCATGTTCAGGCGCCGGCCCTGCGACTGGCCGTGGCCGGGCAGGTCAAGCGAAACGACCCGGTGGCCGGCGGCGCGATAACCTTCGATCAAGGCGCGCATATATTCAGTGCGCGAGCGCCAGCCATGGACGACGAGCACCGTGCCGGCGGCCGCCCTGCCCGGCTCCGGGCGGAACTCGTGCACCATGACGCAGCCGGTCGCGGTCTTCAGCCGGTGATGACGCGCCTCGGTCATGAACCCGGCCGCACGGTCGACAGCACGGCGCTCGCCATCGCTGAGCGCCTTGACATTCGGGGTGCGGCAGAACAATTCGAACGCCGCGCGTCCGCTAAGCCGCGGCGCGACACGCTCTGCCGCACCGAACACGCTCCGGATGACCTTCAGCCCGAATGATGCCATAGTGAAAATCCATCCATACGTTCAAGCATGAACATAATAGTTCAAAGATGAACAATAAACAAGAGCTGCCTTGGGATAACCCGCGTTTCCGCAACTGGGTCGCGGTGGCGCGCGCCTGCCATGTGCTGGAGCGCACGCTGGCGGTCAAGCTTGCGCCGCTCGATTTGAAACCGGCGCAGCTCGACGTGCTGATGAACCTCTATCGCCACCCCGGAATGTCGCAGCACGATCTTGCCCGCAAGCTGCTCGTCGGCCGCTCCAACATCACCATGCTTTTGCCGCAGCTGGAAGCGCGTGGCCTGCTGCGCCGCGAAGGCGACGAGAAGGACAAGCGCATCCTGCGGCTCGCGCTCACCGAGGCCGGCGAGGCGCTGTTGATGCAGGCGCTGAAAGTGCATATGGCGCTGATCGAGAAGGCGATGAGCCAGTCGACGCCGGAGCAATGCGACATGATCGGCGAGCAGATGCGCAAGATCTATGATGTGCTGAAAGAGGCGTGACGGCCTTTCAGCCCGGACCTACCACATCGTCTTCTTCGCCCGCTCCGGCCATTCCTTGTCGTAGGTTTCGCCGTCGATGTTCCTGCGGCTGGTGATCTCCAGGATCTGTCCGGGCGTCGGCAGCGACTTCGGGTCGACATGCCTTGCTGCGTTCCAGAGCTCGGAGCGGACGATGGCCCGGGCGCATTGGAAATAGACCGAATCGATGTCGATGACGGTCACCGATCGCGCCGCCTTGCCATCCACCGTGAATGACGCGCACAGCGCTGTATCCGTGGTGATATGAGCGCGGCCATTGACACGCAGCGTCGTGCCGGAGCCCGGCACCAGGAACAGCAGGCCGACGCGTGGGTCGCGGATGATGTTTTTCAGCGAATCGGCGCGGTTGTTGCCGCGACGGTCCGGCATCATCAGGGTTTTCGGATCATGGATGCGCACAAAGCCGGCGAGATCGCCGCGCGGCGAGCAATCAAGCCCCTCCGGCCCGCTGGTCGCCAGCGCGACAAAGGGCGAGGCTTCGATAAAGGCGGCATATTCGGGAATGATTTGGTCGAGTTCCTTGACCAGCGAGGCCTCGCCTGGAACCCCATAGAGCGCCTCAAGCTGCTCGACCGTGGTGATGACGGACATTTTTCTCGCCTCCAAACCTTTGCCGGCGCTACGCCATCTCGATGACGTTTTGACGACAGCGAGCGGAATCAATCTAGTGGTCCCGGCTCAGGCCCTTTTCCGCAAGCTCCGCGAGATAGGCTTCCCAGCGCGCATCCTTCTCGTGGCCGAGCGTATGCAGGTAATTCCAGGTGAAGATGCCGGTGTCGTGGAAATCGTCGAAGGTGATGCGCACGGCGTAGTTGCCGACTGGCTCGATCTTGAGGATCGCCACATTGCGCTTGCCGGGGACCGTTACCCGCTGATCCGGCGAATGGCCCTGCACCTCGGCCGATGGCGAGGCGACGCGCAGCAGTTCCGCCGGTAATTCGAATGGATGGTGGTCGGGAAAGGTGACAGACAGAAGTTTGCGGTCCTTGGAGACCCTGAGCTCTTTCGGTGCGGTCATGCTGTTCGATCCCGTCTCATCCGCCCTTCCCTACGCCGCTTCGCTAAACGGGAAAAGGCCTGATGATACCGACCGACATGCGATGTCGGCTGAGAGATGTTACCAAAGATCGAGAGGCGCTATCTTGAATGGCAGGCCGGATCGTATCACATAGCGGTATATAACGAAGCCGTTCACGGCCACAGGAAGCGCTTGAAGCATGGACATGATTGATCCTTTCGGCCGCACGATCAGCTATCTCCGCGTGTCGGTCACCGACCGCTGCGATTTCCGCTGCACCTATTGCATGGCCGAGGACATGGCCTTCCTGCCGAAGAAGGACCTGCTGTCGCTGGAAGAGCTCGACCGGCTGTGCACGGTTTTCATCGAAAAGGGCGTCAGGCGATTGCGCCTGACCGGCGGTGAGCCGCTGGTGCGCAAGAACATCATGCATCTGGTGCGCCAGCTCTCGCGGCATCTCGCCAGCGGCGCGCTGGAAGAGCTGACGCTGACCACCAACGGCTCGCAGCTGTCGCGCTTTGCCGCCGAACTCGCCGATTGCGGCGTCAAGCGCATCAACGTGTCGCTCGATACGCTCGATGCCGACAAGTTCCACAAGATCACCCGCTGGGGCCATCTCGACAAGGTCATGCAAGGCATCGATGCCGCGCAGGCCGCGGGGCTGAAGGTCAAGCTCAACGCGGTGGCATTGAAGGATTTCAACGACGCCGAGCTGCCCGATATGATGCGCTGGGCGCATGGCCGCGGCATGGACCTGACGGTCATCGAAACCATGCCGATGGGCGAGATCGATGCCGACCGCACCGACCAGTATCTGCCGCTGTCGCTGCTGCGCGCGTCGCTGGAACGCCAGTTCACGCTGACCGACATTCCCTTCAAGACCGGCGGCCCGGCCCGCTATGTCCAGGTCGCCGAGACTGGCGGACGGCTCGGCTTCATCACGCCGATGACGCATAATTTCTGCGAAAGCTGCAACCGCGTCCGGCTGACCTGCACCGGCACCCTCTATATGTGCCTGGGCCAGGAAGATGCCGCCGACCTGCGCGCGCCCTTGCGCGCCTCCGAAGGCAACGAGCTGGTCGCCGATGCAATAGACGAAGCCATCGGCCGCAAGCCCAAGGGCCACGACTTCATCATCGACCGCCGCACCAGCCGCCCATCGGTGTCACGCCATATGAGCGTCACCGGCGGCTGATCTTTTCGTGAAATTCATGCAAGATCGCTTCGGATCATGACTCGAGGCGAGCATGCGGCTGCACTCTTCATTCCTGGCGATTGCGACAATGGCAGCAAGCAGTGCGGTCGCCGCGCCGTTCACTTATGTGAACGAGCGCTTCGGCACCGTCTGCACCTTTCCCGACGAGATCTTCACCGATCGCCAGCCGGAGCCCGATAATGGCGACGGACAGCAATGGCTGAGCGCCGATGGCGCCAGCCTGATCTGCTCCGGCATCCTCAACATAGACAACGATACGCCGAAGGGCTTTGTGGCGGCCGAGAAGGCCAGCGATGAAGCCGGCTACAAGGTGACCTATGGCAAGGCCGGCAGGGATTGGGCGGTGCTGTCGGGCGTTAAGGATGGAAAGATGTTTTACGAGCGACGTCTGTTTGGGAGAGACGGTATCATCCGCACGGTCTGGGTCGACTACCCTCCGGCCCTGAAGTCGAAATACGACCCGCTGGTCGGCGCCATTGCCGGCAGTCTCAAGGGGTCGTGAAAGGTTCGGACCCCAGAAAAAGTCTTGTTCGCGAACCGCAGCCGGATTTACGGCTAGCTTGTTCCAGCCTAGCCTTCCCTGGAAGCGGATCTTTGCTCACAGGGGGAATACACCATGCGCAAACTCGTTCTTTCTCTAGCCTTGCTTGGTCTCGCGGCCGTGCCCGCTGCGGCGCAGTCGATCGGCGGCACTTATACGGTCGCCGGCACCAACTTCGACGGCTCTGCCTATGGCGGCGAGGCAACCATCACGCTGACCAGCGGGACGACCTGCGCGATCCATTGGGAAACCGGTGGCTCATCTTCCGACGGCATCTGCATGCGCAACGATGATGCCTTCTCGGCCGGCTATGTCATGGGCAAGGATATCGGCCTCGTCGTCTACAAGATGACGGACGACGGCTCGTTGCATGGTCTGTGGACCATCGCCGGCAAGGAAGGCAATGGCACCGAGGTGCTGACGCCGAAGAAGTAAGTTCTGCCGCCATTGCAGGTGATCTTCTGGGCCACAAACAAGGCTGTGGCCCAGCCCTTTGCTGTTGCTGTTTCACGCCCGGCTGTTACAGGCTTGCTGCCTAAAGCGCGTCGCGTTTGAACGGATTCAGGCGACGCGCTTTAGGTCTTTGTTTCTTATGCGTGTCGTTTCCCCAAAACCGAGGTCCACTTTTGGGCGACATGCATTAGCAGAACCGGTAGCCGTCTTGCCCCTGTCACCAAATATTCGCGGCGCGTTGTTCATGATGGTGGCGATGGCCGGCTTCTGCCTCAACGATGCCATCACCAAATACTCGTCACAATCGATGAACATGGCGCAGGTCATGTTGATCCGTGGGGCTTTCGCTTCGCTTTTCGTCGGCTTGCTCGCCTGGCAGCGCGGCGCGCTCGCCCGCCCGGGTTCGATGCTGCAGCCTCTGGTGGCCCTGCGCGTGATCAGCGAGGCCGGTGCCACGGTGAGTTTTCTCGTCGCCCTCGCCCATTTGCCGATCGCCAATGTTTCGGCGGTGCTGCAGGCGCTGCCACTGGCGGTGACGATGGGGGCCGCACTCGTCTTTGGCGAGGCTGTCGGCTGGCGGCGCTGGCTGGCCATCGCCATCGGATTTGCCGGCGTGCTGATTATCGTGCGGCCTGGCTTCGAAGGGTTCAGCATCTACTCGCTGGCGGCGCTGGCCAGCGTTGCCTGTTGTGCGGTGCGCGATCTCGCCACCAAGCGAATCCCGGAGGCCATTCCGACATTGCTGGTGTCGACGGCAACCGCGCTTGCCATGACCATCGTTGGTGCGGCGCTGTTGCCGGCAATGGGCGGCTGGACGCCGATGACGGGGGACAGCACAGCCCTGCTGGCCCTGGCCGCGGTGCTGGTGGTGATCGGCTACCAGTTCATCATCATGGCGATGCGGGCGGGCGACATCTCCTTCATCGCGCCGTTCCGCTATACGGCCCTGATCTGGTCGATCCTGCTTGGCCTGTTCATCTTTGCCGATATCCCCGATCCGCCGATGATCGTCGGCGCCACCATCATCATCGGCTCCGGCCTTTATGCGCTCTACCGCGAGCGCGTGGTCGGCCGGCGAAAGATCGTCGCCGAAAGCACGGGGCCGACCATGGTGCCTGACGGAATCTAGCCAGATCATTGAAGGTTCTTGTGATTTCCGACGGCTGGCGTACAGGCTTCGTGGCATGAAGCGAGACATTGCGGGGATCATCCTGGCCGGTGGCCAGTCGAGACGGATGGGCGGCGGCGACAAGAGCCTGTTGCCGCTTGGCGATGGCTGCCTGCTTGACCAGGTCGTGTCGCGCTTCACCCCGCAAATAGAATCGCTGGCGCTCAGCGCCAATGGCGCCCCTGCGCGATTCCTGCGCTTTGGACTGCCGGTGCTTGCCGACAGCGTGCCCGGCTTTGCCGGGCCGCTCGCCGGAATCCTGACCGGCCTCGAATGGGCCGCGGCCAATACGTCTTGCAAAGCGATCGTCAGTGCTGCCGGCGACACGCCTTTCCTGCCGTTGAACCTTGTCGAGCGCCTGGCAGCGGCCGCCGATCAAAGTCCCGGTTCGATTGCCGTAGCCTGCTCGGCCGGCAAGCGGCACCCGACCTTCGCGCTCTGGCCGCTCGGCTGCCGCGACGCCTTGCGGCACTTTCTGGTCGACGAGGATATCAGGCGGGTTTCGGCTTTCATCGACCGGCACGGTTTTATCGAGGTGGAGTTCACGGTTCCGCCGTCGGCGGGGGTCGACCCTTTCTTCAACATCAACGAGCCGGACGATCTTGTGTCTGCCGAGCGTCTGTTGCAGAGCATCAAGCCATGAACAGACGCGTCTTCGGCATCACCGGCTGGAAGAATTCCGGCAAGACGACTTTGACCGAAAGGCTGGTCACCGAACTTGTCCGGCGCGGCTGGAAGGTGTCGACGGTGAAACACGCCCATCATGATTTCGACATCGACAAACCGGGTGCCGACAGTTTTCGCCACCGGCAGGCCGGCGCCACCGAAGTCGCGATCGTCTCCGGCGTTCGCTGGGCACTGATGCACGAGTTGCGCGGCGAGGATGAGCCGACATTGGAGACTGTCCTGTCGCGGCTTGCCCCTTGCGACCTGGTGCTGGTCGAGGGCTACAAGCGCGAAGCCCACGACAAGATCGAAACCCGCCGGCTGGACGCGAAGGACCGTACGCCGCTTTCAGCGGAGGATCCCAACATCGTCGCTGTCGCCGCCGATTTTGCGATTGAAGGCGCGCAGCTGCCGGTATTCGATCTCGACGATGCAAAATCGATAGCCGACTTCATCGAGCGTACCACCGGGCTCGTTGCTTGAGCGCTGACGCAACGGCAGAATAGCCTTGCCCATTTTTACGGTTTTGCAGTTGCTTTTTTCTTGGAAAGAGTGGGAGTATCGCGCCAGCGGGCGGTCAAAAGCACCGCCCCACAGAGCCGTTCGGAACGACGGCCGGGACCATAAAGAGAGGACCATCATGCGTATTTCACTGCGTATCGCGCTTGCCGCATCGGCCGCGCTGCTGACGCTCGGCGTCGCCCAGGCCCAGGAAAAGACCCTGAGGATCGGCACCGAAGGCGCCTACCCACCCTTCAACAACCTTACCGCCGATGGCCAACTCGTAGGCTTCGACATCGACATCGCCAAGGCGCTTTGTGATGAGATGAAGGTAAAGTGCACCTTCGTCGCCCAGGATTGGGACGGCATCATTCCCGCCCTTCAGGCCGGCAAGTTCGACGCCATCGTCGCCTCGATGTCGATCACGCCGGAGCGGATGGAAAAGGTCGATTTCTCGCACAAATACTACAACACGCCGTCGGCGCTCGCCGTGCCGAAGGACAGCACGCTGAAAGGCGTGACCAAGGAAGATCTCGCCGGCAAGACCATCGGCGTCGCCACCACCACGACGCACTTCAACTATGCCTCGAAGACCTACACCGACAGCACCGTGAAGGGCTATCCGAGCAGCCCCGAGGAGCAGGCAGATCTTGCCAATGGTCGTCTCGACGCCATCGAGGACGATATCGTCGTGCTGCAGCAGTTTCTGGATTCGCCTGATGGCGCCTGCTGCAAGATCCTCGGCCAGCCGTCGCCGCAGCCGGTCGAGATCTTCGGGCCTGGCGCCGGCATTGCCGTGCGCAAGGGCGAAACCGACCTGGTCAACAAGCTCAACTCTGCCATCGACGCCATTCGCGCCAATGGAAAATACAAGGAAATCAACGACAAGTACTTCAAGTTCGACGTCTATGGCGCCGAGTCCTGATAAAGGTCAAGACGGCGGGGAATTTCCCCGCCGTCTTTCTATTCATCTCAGGAATGCCGTGGAGATAAGACCGGTCGATGCCAGCCCAGAGCATATGGACACTTCTCAGTTGGGGACCCGAAGGCTGGCTTGACGATATTGCCTATGGCGCACTGATCACCATTGCGCTTGCGCTTGCCACGCTGCCCATCGGATTGACGATCGGCTTTTTCATTGCCCTCGCCAAGCAGTCCGAAGAACCCTCGCTGCGCCTTGCCGCCAACATCTACACCACGGTCTTTCGCGGCCTGCCGGAGTTGGTGACGCTTTTCCTGTTCTTCTTCGGCATGCCGATCCTGCTGCAGCATCTCGTCAGGTATTTCCGGCCGGACACCACCATCGACGTCAACAGCTTCGTCGCCGGCATGATCGTGCTTGCGCTGATCTTCTCGTCCTATGCCAGCGAGGTTTTTCTTTCCGCCTTCCGCGCCATTCCCAAAGGCCAGTATGAAGGCGGCTATGCCATCGGTCTTTCGAACTGGCTGACCATGCGCAAGGTGATCGTGCCGCAGCTGCTGCGCATCGCGTTCCCCGGCCTGGAGAACTGCTGGCTCAGCCTGCTCAAGGACACGTCGCTGGTGTCGGTCGTCGGCCTGGCCGAGACGCTGCGCAATGCCAGCATTGCCGCCCGCGTCACCAAGCATGCTTTCCTGTTCTTCGGTGTCGCCTCGCTGGTCTTTCTTGGCCTGGCCGTCCTGTCGTCCTTCGCCACCAGCGCTATTCTGCGCTCGCTTGGCCGGCAGGAGGCGCAGCGATGAGCGCCACGGCCACAATGGTCGAACGTCCGCCGCCACGGGCGCGCGGCTGGCCGCGCAGGCGTATCGCCGGTTACGCGCTGGTCTGCCTATGGATTTTGTTCGGCATTGGCATCGTCAGCTATCTCTTCCTTGCCTGGAATCCCGCTTTCTTCGCCAAATATGCGCCCGCCTATTTGAGCGGGCTTGGGGTTACGCTCGCGCTGGTTTCTATATCAATGGTGCTCGGCGCGATTCTGTCGGTGCCCGTCGCTTATGGGCGCATGTCCAAGAACCGGATCCTGTCCGGCCTCGCCTATTGCTACGTCTATTTCTTCCGCGGCACGCCGCTGCTGGTGCAGACTTATCTCGTCTATTACGGATTGGGCTCGTTCAGGGTCGAGCTCCAGTCGATCGGCCTCTGGGACTTTTTCAAGGACGCGTTCAATTGCGGCGTCTTTGCCTTTGCGCTCAACACCGCCGCCTATCAGGCCGAGATTCTGCGCGGCGCCATCGAGAGCGTGCCAAGAGGGCAATGGGAAGGGGCGGCATCGCTTGGCCTGCACAAACTGCAAACCTTGCGCAAGATCATCCTGCCGCAAGCCTTGATCGTCGCCTTGCGGCCCTATGGCAACGAACTGATCCTGATGGTCAAGGCTTCCGCCATCGTCGCCATCATCACGGTCTATGATCTGATGGGCAATGCCAAGCTCGCCTTCGCCAACTCGTTCGACATCCAGGCCTATATCTGGGTCGCGCTCGTCTATCTGGTGATGGTCGAGATATTGCGTCATGGCGTCGAATGGATCGAGCGCCGGATCACCGTTCACCTGAAACGCTGACTATTTTCAAATTCAGCTGCACCAGTCGATCCTGCCCTGCGCATCTTGACGAATTGCGCGCAGAGCCTAGACGTCTCGCAGCAAATTCCGTTTCTGAAGGGCAAGCTCATGGCATCTGTTGCATTTCTCGGTCTTGGCGTGATGGGCTATCCGATGGCCGGGCACTTGAAGAACAAGGGCGGCCATGACGTCACCGTCTACAACCGCACCAAGGCCAAGGCCGAGCAATGGGTTGGCCAGCATGGCGGTAGCCTTGCGGCGACGCCAGCACAGGCCGCCGATAGCAAGGATTTTGTCTTCTCCTGTGTCGGCAATGACGACGATTTGCGTTCGGTGACGACCGGTCCGGAAGGCGCCTTCAAATCGATGAAGAAGGGTTCGGTCTTCATCGACAACACCACGGCCTCGGCCGAGGTCGCTCGCGAGCTGGCGGCGGCGGCGCAAGTCGGTGGTTTTTCGTTTCTCGACGCGCCTGTCTCGGGCGGCCAGGCCGGCGCCGAGAACGGCGTGCTGACCGTCATGGTCGGCGGCGAGCAGGACGCTTTCGACAGAGCGAAGCCTGTCATCGACGCTTTTGCCCGCATGGTCGGCTTGATGGGGTCGGCCGGTGCCGGCCAGCTCACCAAGATGATCAACCAGATCACCATAGCCGGCCTCGTCCAGGGCCTGGCCGAAGGCATCCATTTCGGCAAGAAGGCCGGGCTCGACATCGAGCAGGTGATCGAGGTGATTTCCAAGGGTGCCGCCGGCTCCTGGCAGATGGAGAACCGCCACAAGACGATGAACGCCGGCAAATATGATTTCGGCTTCGCCGTCGACTGGATGCGCAAGGATCTCGGCATCTGCCTGGCCGAGGCCGACCGCAATGGCGCCAGATTGCCGGTCACCGCACTCGTCGACCAGTTCTACAAGGATGTGCAGGCGATGGGCGGCAAGCGCTGGGACACGTCCTCGCTGCTCGCCCGTCTCGAAAAATAGGTTCCGCGGTGCCAGAGCTCTCGCCTCAATCCAGTGCTGCAGAAATCGTCGCCCATCTGCGCGCTATCGGATCGGAGGAGAACCGCCTCGGCATGTTGCGCTACGGCATCAAGATCGACCGTGCACTTGGTATCACGCACGGCATGCAGCGGCAGATCGCCAGGAAGATCAAACGCAACCACGAGCGCGCCTTCGAGCTATGGGACACCGGCATCATGGAGGCGCAGTTCATCGCCTCCCTCACGGCTGACTCGAAACGGTTTTCTGCTGAAGATGCAAGACGATGGGCGGCTAGTTTCGACTCCTGGGACATCGTCGACGGCGTCTCGGATCTCTTTGTCGATACGGACGCCTGGAAAGAACTGATCGCCGAGTTTGCGGCCGATGAGCGGGAGTTCGTTCGGCGCACGGCCTTCGCCATGATGGCCTGGTCCGTCGTCCACCGGAAGAAGGAGCCAGGGGCGACCTTCCTCTCCTTCCTGCCGATCATCGAAACGCATGCGAACGACAGCCGCAATTTCGTGAAGAAGGCCGTGAACTGGGCGCTTCGGTCGATCGGCAAACGATCGATGGACATGCACGGCGCTGCCCTGGCTGTCGCCGAACGGCTGGCGCAGTCGACCGACAGGACGGCGCGCTGGATCGGCAAGGACGCGGTAAGGGAGCTGTCCAATGCCAAGACGCTGGCGCGGATCGCCGCAAGGAAAGGCTGACGGCGCGGAAACCCGCTTTCCGGCATGTCTGGATCTCTCCGACATGTGATGCGGCGGGAGCGTTGACGTCGCTGACAGCGGCGTCTTTACTTGAGCTTCAAAGGGACGCGGCCAATGAGCAATCCTCCCAAATCAATCCTGGCGTTGGCAGCGGCATTGTTTGTGTCCGCGGCCACAGATGCCTCGGCCGAGACCGCGCACATATTCTGGAAGGATCTGCGTCCGGCTACGCAATCCGCCGCCGAAAACGTCGGGCTGCCGATGATCGCGGCAAAATTGCCCGACCACGGCGAGACGCTGTCCCTCAACCTGCAGGACAAAAGCATTCAGCTAGCCGGCTATGCATTGCCGGTCGATCGCGATGGCGATCTTGTCTATCAGTTCCTGCTGGTGCCCTGGACGGGTGCGTGCAGCCACATGCCGACGCCCCCGCCCAACCAGATTGTCTTGGTCACGCCGGCTCGTCCCTACAAGATGTCCGAGGCGTATCAGCCTGTCGCGGTCACCGGCGCGCTGAAGCCGGACATGGAGAAGAGCCAGCTGTTCATCCTCGACGGCGTCAGTGTCATCCAGTCTGGCTACAGCGTCCGCAAGGCAGATGTGGTCGCTGTCGGCAGCGTGCCGGACACCGTCACCCTGCCGGTCAATTCTCCCTGGAGTTTCCTCAACAAAAAGAAGAACTAAGCAGGACAACCTGCTGCAGCTCAGGCGGCGTTGGCACCCGATTCCTTGTCCAGCACCATGTAGTCGAGCGGGATTTCGGTCGTGTACTTGATCTGCTCCATGGCGAAGGATGACGAAACGTCACGGATTTCGATCTTGGCGATCAGCCGCTTGTAGAAGGCGTCATAGGCGGCGATGTCGGGCACCACGACGCGCAGGAGATAGTCGACGTCGCCGCTCATGCGGTAGAACTCGACCACCTCGGGAAACTCCTGGATCACTTCCGAGAAACGCCGCAGCCATTCATGGCTGTGCGAATTGGTGCGGATCGACACGAAGACGGTGACGCGCACATTGACCTTTTCATGGTCGAGAATGGCAACGCGCCGCTTGATGACGCCCTCCTCCTCGAGCTTCTGGATGCGCCTCCAGCAAGGCGTCGTCGACAGCCCGACTTTCTTGGCGACGTCGGCGACCGCGAGTGTCGCGTCCTCCTGCAAGAGGCGGAGGATTTTTCTATCGAGGCGATCCATATCGTGCTCCCAAAGGAATAGAATGCCTATACTCTGCCTTATCCAGGCCTTTCACAAGAAAGGAATTCTGCTGATCGGGCAAAAAGCGAGTGATTTCTTGCTGAAAGGTCAGCCGAGGCGATAGCGGATTTCCGAACGCAGAAAAGGCAGCAAATCCATTTCAAACCATGGATTCTTCTTCAGCCAGCCGGTGTTGCGCCACGAGGGATGCGGCAGCGGCAACACTTTCGGACCGACGGAATTCTCCCAGATGGAGCGCCAGTCCATGACCGTTTCCGTCAGCGAGGGCCGGCGCGCCGCACCCATATGCCAGGACTGCGCATAGATGCCGATTGTCAGCACCAGATCGATCCGTGGCATCGAGGCCATCAAGGGTGCGCGCCAGGCCGCCGCGCATTCGCGCCTCGGCGGCAGGTCTCCCCCCTTGGCATCCTGGCCGGGAAAGCAGAAACCCATCGGCACGATGGCGAATTTTTCGATGTCGTAGAATTCGTCGCTCGTCACGCCAAGCCAACTGCGCAAGCGATCGCCGGAGGCGTCGGTGAACGGCATGCCCGACAGATGCACCTTGGTCCCCGGCGCCTGGCTGGCGATCAGGATACGGGCGCTGGACGATGGGCGCAGCACAGGTCGTGGCTCATGCGGCAACGGCTTACCGGCCGGATTTTCCACGCAGATGCGACAGGCGCGGACCTTGGCGACGAGGTTTTCGAGTTCGGCAGTCATTCTCAGGCTGATGCGCTCGGCCGGCTGGAGACGGCCTGATGCCAGCGCAACACATTCGCGCAATCATCCGGCACCTTGATGCGTGCCGGCTTCATGAAGTCCACAGCGATCAGGCCGGTGATGTCGGCGATCGAATAGCTGTCACCGGCGATGAACTCCCGGCTGCCCAGTTCTCCATCCAGCAGCCTGAGGAACGCCACGGCCTTCGGCTTGTTGGCCTCGCCCCATTCGGAGACCTGCGGGATTTCCCATTCCTTCATGGCCGGATGGGTGTGCCGGAAGGCCTGCGTGACGCAGCTGAGCAAATTGAATTCCATCCGCCTCTGCCACATCTCGACCTGCGCCTTGCCGAGTGCGCCACGCCCGAACAGGGCCGGTTCGGGATGCAGTTCCTCGAAATAACGGCAGATGGCGACGGATTCCGTGATGACGGTGCCGTCGTCGAGTTCCAGCACCGGCAGGCGCTGCAAGGGATTGCGCGAGCTGACCGCCTGTTGCCTGTGTTCCAGCGCCCCCATGTCGATGGGCACCTGTGGAACTTCGATGCCTTTCTCGGCCAGGAAAACGCGGACCCGCCTTGGGTTGGGCGCTCGGCCACCGTCGAAGAGTTTCATTCCATCCTCCTGTTCGTTCTCGGTTCGGCTTTCAGGACGCGCATCACCAGAAGCGAAAAATCTCGCGGACGGCATCGCCGATCGACGCCAGTGTGCCGTGCTTCTTCTCGACGACTTCGCCGTGATGGCTGTCTCGCCAATCCTGCGGCTGATCGAACGTTCCCGCCCAGATGCCGGCTTTTCCCGCCCGGGCGACGGCCTCCTCGCTCTCGAAGTCGCCATACGCAACCGCCCAGCCCGCCTCGACCTGCGCGCGGTTGAGATCCTTGCCGCCGGCGGTGCAGTCGCCGAGCAGCCGGCCATAACGATCACGCTGCCAGCCGGTACAGGAGACGGGCTTGCCGGCGATCAGGCGAACCAGCGACTGGCGCGCAAGCGTGCCGCAGGAATAGTCAGTACCGTTCTTGCGGCAGGTCTGCGTATATTCCGGAGCATCGATGCCGCGCATGCGGATACGCTCGGTGCCTAGCGTGATCGAATCGCCGTCGTTGATGATTGCCAGGCCCTGTGTCTTGCGTGTCTCCACCCGGTCGAGGCGGGCCGCCAGCAGGATCAGCAGTCCGAGGATGATGACGGCAAGCCCGTAATCCACCAGCCGGCGCCACAGGCTTCTGGGGCGCGCAACGTATCTCCGGCGCGGTCTTGGCGACCATGAGCGGCTCATATGGCAAACGGTTGGTTAATCATTCGAACGTAGCTTAACACTTGGAAACCGCTGCTCGCATAAATTGAAGTTTTGATGCCCTTGCAACGCTCGAACACAGCGGACAAGTTCATTGTGGACCGCAGGAAACCTCATCGCAACAGCGATGTGGCGCGCGCGGTGCGCAAGACGCGTGACCGTCTTTCGCAGCAGGCCGGCAATCCCGATTTCGATCGTGAACTGCTGAAGCTCCATGCCCGCGCGATGACCAGCGGCGCCATCGCCATCCCGCTTCTTGTTCTGGCGATCGCGGCGGCCGGCCGGCTGGTCGGAATCGGCAACGAGATCGGGCTCTGGGCGCTGTTCACCCTGACCTGCTACACTATCGTTGCCTTCATGGCGCGGCGCATCGAGCGCACCGAAGCTTCCGAGCTCAACCCTTCGCAAGCAGGACGGGAATTCCTGATCGGCCATTTCCTGTGCGGTCTCGGCTGGGCATGGTTCGTGTGGCTTGGCTGCAGCGTCTGCGAGGTCGATCCGTTCCACATCGTCAAGGCCGTGGTGCTGTTGTTCGCCATGGCGGCGACCGCGGTGATGACCTCGTCTCTGCGTGGGGCGCTGTTGGCGACCTTTGCCGTTCCCGTGGCGCTCTACGCTTATGCCGGCGCCAAGCTATGGATGCCGGTCGAGGCGATCATGGCCGCGCTGCTGGTCGTTTCTCTGCCGTTCTTCGCCTATGTGGCCCGTCATCTCAACCACTCGTCCCTGATGATGTTGTCGTTCCGCTCCGAAAAGGATGCGCTGATCGCTGAACTGGAGACGGCGAAATCGATGTCGGACGAGGCGCGGCGGCGGGCCGAAGACGCCAATCTGGCGAAATCGCGGTTCCTCGCTTCGATGAGCCACGAATTGCGCACGCCGCTCAACGCCATTCTCGGTTTTTCCGAGGTGATGTCGAACGAGGTGCTGGGGCCGATGAGCAATCCCACCTATCGCGACTATGCCCATGACGTGCACGAATCTGGCCAGCATCTGCTCGACCTGATCAACGAGATCCTCGACCTTTCGCGCATCGAGGCCGGCCGCTACCAGCTCAATGAAGAACCGGTGATGCTGCTTGGTATCGTCGAGGACTGCTGTCACATGATGGAGTTGAGGGCGCGCAACAAGGATATCCGGGTCGTCCAGGATTTCGAGCACGAGCTACCGCGCCTTTTCGCTGATGAGCGTGCGGTGCGACAGATCACGCTCAACCTTCTGTCGAATGCGATAAAATTCACCGCTACCGGCGGTGAAATCCGTGTCCGCGTTGGTTGGACGGCGGGCGGCGGACAATACATTTCAATCAAGGACAACGGACCGGGCATACCGGAAGACGAGATCCCGATCGTGCTTTCCGCCTTCGGCCAGGGCTCCATTGCCATCAAGAGCGCCGAGCAAGGCACCGGGCTTGGCCTGCCGATCGTGCAAGGGCTGCTCGCCATGCATGGCGGCGAGTTCGAACTTCATTCCAAGCTGCGCGAAGGGACCGAGGCGATCGCGATCTTCCCGCTCAGCCGGGTGATGGAGGAACTGCCGGCACTGCCGACCGCGGCGGTGGCGGCTCGACGACGGTAATCCGGCAAGACTCTAGCCACGTACCGCAGCTGCCATGCCCGAACTGGTCAGCGCGGCGGCCTTGACCAGCCCCGCAGCAAGGGCGGCCCCTGCCCCTTCGCCATGGCTGATATCCAAATCAAGCAACGGGCGCAGCCCTAGCCGTTGGGCGGCGCGTGCATGCGCGGGTTCCGGCGACAGGCTGGCCAGAAGGCAATGCTCGAGCGCCGTGGGATTGACGCCATGCAGTACCGCTGCGGCTGCCGTCGCGGCCAATCCGTCTAGCAGCACCGGGATCTTCTGCATGCGCGCGGCAAGGATGGCGCCGGCGATCGCCGCGAATTCACGGCCGCCGACCCGGCGCAGCGCCTCGAGCGGGTCGCCGAGATGGCCGCCATGAAAAGCCAGCGCCGCATCGACCACGTCGGCTTTGCGTGCCTGCATCGCCGCATCGGCGCCCGACCCCGGGCCGACCCAATCGGCGCCCCTGCCCCCGAACAGTGCCGCAAACAGGGCGGCGGCGACGGTCGAGTTGCCGACGCCGAGATCGCCGAGACACAAAAGGTCGGTGCCGCCGGCGATCGCTTCCATGCCGAAGGCCATGGTGGCGGCACAGCCACGCTCGTCCAGCGCGGCCTCTTCGGTGATGTCGGCGGTCGGGATATGCAGGGCAAGATCGAAAACCTTCAGCCCGAGATCGTAGGCAATGCAGATCTGGTTGATCGCGGCACCTCCCGCGGCGCAAAGTTCGACCGCGTTGGCGGTCGCCGCTACCGGCCATGGCGAAATGCCGTGGCGCGTGACGCCGTGATTGCCGGCAAAGACCGCCATCAGCGGTCTTGTCACCGCGGGCGGAGCCCGTCCGCTCCAGGCGGCCAGCCAGGCGGCGATGTCCTCGATGCGGCCAAGCGAATTGCCTGGTTTATCGGCCTTGGCAAACAGCGTGCGCACGCGGGTCTCGGCTGCCGTGTCGGCCTCCGGCAGGTTGGCCAACAGGTTGCGAAAATCGTCGAAAGGCAGTGCGCTGGTCATCTTGTTATCGATCATTCCCTGGAGTTGGTGAGCGGCATAGCCGCCTTGCGGGGTTGGCACAACCTCTGGGATGATGGGCCTGCATTTGCCGCAAAGCCGGCCCCGAAGGGCGCAATCGCGAGGGCTTGCATTGGCTTTGCCGTTGCACCATGTGGAGGTGGAACAAGGGATTCCGGATGGAAGCCCAAGAGAAAGTCATGACGGCCATCGAATCCCCGTGCATCCTGGTCTGTTCGATCGACATGAAAACCGGATTCTGTTTCGGTTGCGGTCGCACGCGCGAGGAAATCGGCGCCTGGATCGGGATGACGACGGAAACGCGCCGCAGCGTCATGGCGCAATTGCCGGCCCGGCTGGAGACGGTCGAACGCCGGCCGCGCCGGGAAACGCGCCGCACCCGTATGGCGCGCGAACGCGACGCGCTATCGTGAGGTGCGGATGAGCCGGTTGTTCTGGATTTTGATGGCCGCGATCGGGGTGGGAGCAGTCCTGCTTATGCTCAATGATTCCGCCGGCAGCACGCTCGGCGTCGAGAACAACGATTTCAGCCGGCTGATCTGGCTCGGTGCCTTTGGCGCCCTTATCGGCGCCGGCCTGCTTCGCCCGGGCCGACCCCTGGGCGCCATGGCCCGCAATCTCGGCGCCTGGGCGGCGATCGCACTCGCGCTGATCGCCGGTTACCAGTATCGCTATGAGTTGCAGGATGTCGCCAGCCGGGTGACCGCCGGCCTTGTTCCCGGCAGCCCGCTTGCGCTTGGCGTCGAGGACGGCCACGCCACGGTGACGCTCGACAAGGCGGACAACGGCCATTTCGAAGCGCGCATCCTGATCAATGGCAACCCGGTCCGGGCCGTGGTGGATACCGGCGCGACCAGCACCGTGCTGACGTCGCAGGATGCGCAGGCCGCCGGATTCAATCCAGCGGCGCTCAACTACACCATACCAGTTTCGACCGCCAACGGCATGGCGCGCGCCGCGGCCGTGAAAACCGATCAGATTGCGATCGGCGGCATCATGCGCAGGGATATGTCAGTGATGATCGCCGCACCCGGCATGCTCAGCCAGAGCCTGCTCGGCATGAACTTCATCGGTTCATTGTCGGGTTTTGACGTGCGCGGCGACCGCATGATCCTCAGGGATTGATCCCCGAAGCTCAAGCCGCTTCGGCTGCTGCGCCACCGAACTCGACGGCCGCGTAAGCCGTCTTCAGCACGTCCGGGCCGGCGCCGGGTTTTGTCGCGCCCGTGGACAGGATTTGCCGGTAGCGGCGTGCACCGGGCAGGCCATGGAACAGTCCGACCATATGGCGGGTGACATGGCCAAGCCGCCCACCCTGCTCGATATGGCGTGCCGCATAGTCCGCCATCGTATCGATCAGCGCGGCGAAATCGAACGGCTCGGACTGGACGCCGTAGAAAGCGGCATCGACGCCGGCCAGAATGCCGGGCGTGTGGTAGGCGGCGCGGCCAAGCATCGCGCCATCAACATGACCGAGATGCTTCTGCGCCTCTTCAATCGACTGAATTCCACCATTTATACCTATGAATTTGTTATTCTTCTTTGCCTTCAGTCGATAGACTCTGCTGTAATCGAGCGGCGGGATGTCTCGGTTTTCCTTGGGACTCAGCCCTTCCAGCCACGCCTTGCGTGCATGCACCCACAACGCGTCGGCGCCGGCATCGAAAACCCCATCCGCCAGCGCATCCAGGGCCGGCTCCGGATCCTGCTCGTCGACGCCGATACGGCATTTAACGGTCACGGGGATATTCACCGCCGCTTTCATCGCCGCGATGCAGCCGGCGACGAGGTCCGGCACTTTCATCAGGCAGGCACCGAACGTGCCCGACTGGACGCGGTCTGACGGACAGCCGACATTGAGGTTGATCTCGTCATAGCCAAAGGCCTCGCCAATGCGGGCAGCCTCGGCGAGCTTTTCACGATCCGAGCCACCGAGCTGCAGCGCGACCGGATGTTCCACCGCATCGAAGCCGAGCAGCCGCTCGCGCGCGCCATGGATGACCGCGTCGGCCACCACCATCTCGGTGTAAAGCAGCGCATGGCTTGTCAGCTGGCGGTGGAGGAACCGGCAATGCCGGTCCGTCCAGTCCATCATCGGGGCCACGGCCACTTTATGATCTTGATTTTTCAGCATTTTTTCTTTAACATCAAATCGTTAGAACCTGCCGAGTGCACACGAATTTACGCCAGAATACGACCCTTTTTCGCCACGCTCTCAGTGCACACGGACCGCACACGAAAAAATGGCCACCTACACAAAGCTCTCGTCCGGGTCCTGGCGTGTCCAGGTCCGTCGCAAAGGTCGCTACGTCAGCGAAACCTTCCTGCGCCGAGACGACGCACGCCGCTGGGCGACGAAATCGAGCGCCAAGTCGATCGCGGTGAGACACCGACAAAGTCTCGACAGCGCGCCTGAAAACCTTCGGCGAACTCATCGACCTTCATATCGACGACATGTGCGATGTAGGCAAGTCCCCTCGCCGCTCCAAGGCCGCGGCCCTTGCTATGCTCCAGAGACATCTCGGCAAGTGCAACATCGCGGCTCTCGATCGCGAACGGCTCATTCGTTTCGGCCGTGACCGGGCTGCCCAAGGTGCTGGACCGATGACGCTAGGCATCGACATCGGTTTCGTAAAACTCATTCTGGCTCATGCCGCTGCGGTGCACGGGCTGCCCGTCAAGGTCGAACCGGTTGATCTCGCGCGGATCGCCCTGAAGAGGCTTGGCCTCGTTGGCAAAGGCAACCAGCGGGATAGGCGGCCGACAAATTGCAGAGCGCTGAAGGCGAGCATGCACGAGATCTATGGGCCGCGAAGGGTCGGCAGGCGTTCGATGCTGAACGGCGTGAAGAGTGGATGGGACGGCGAACTTAGCCACGGTTGGCGCGAGCAACGGCCAGCACGAAGCCCGAACAGCAGACTTCCGCCGGTGCGCCAGCGCCGCAGTCAAGCGCTTGCGCAATAAGTTTTCGCGCTCTTCGTCACTACCGGCGACAATCTTCTCTCGGAAGGGCGCAAGACTTGAGTTGGCGAAGCTCGTCAAAGCAGGCGCTGCCCTAGGAGCAAACTTCAAATGCCAGATCGTGTTCCCCTCGAAACCTCCCGCGCCCCACAGATGCGATCATGCACACTGCGCGTTGATAGAAGCTCTATAGCCAAGGTGCGAGCCAGCGGCACTGCTCTGCACAGCAGGAACGGGCGTAAAGCGAGGGAAGCTCCTCGCCTTGGATGAGGTCGACGAGCTGACAGTCGCCAGTGTCTCGCGCTGAGGCCAATCGACCAGCACTGCCACGTCCCATTCGTCAGGCTGGATCCTGCGGTTCAATCGACATCTGGTCGCCCGGCGAGGCCATGATCCTGCCGGCGTCCGAATTGATGTAGGCATCGGCGGCGACGTAGTCGACGGCAGGCATTTAGCACACGCTCGGATCGCAGCCGCGCAGCAAACGTCCAGGCCGCCCGCCTCGCCCGGTTTTCTTCCTAAAAACGGGAGGCACAGGCGGAGCGGCCCTTCATACCAGCGGCTTACTCAATGACGCGGGCGCCACCGACATCTGCGGCTGACGGATCCAGCCCGTAAGCCTTGAGCGCTTCCGCGATCGCGCCATCCTTGCGGTAAGCTTCTAGGGACGTGTCAACGGCCTTCGCAAGATCCTCGTTGCTCTTGTCCAGCAGGAAGGCGGTCTGCGACGGGTTCATGGTCGCATCGATGCGCGGATCTTGTTTCAGCACATTTACCTTATAATTCTGTCCTTCGTTCTGAATGACAGCGGAGCCGAAGCCGTCGAGCGCCGCCTCAATACGACCGGCATGAAGGTCCTGCGCGAGGTTCAGCGACGACGGATAGGTCTTGGAGCCTTCGTAAAGCTTCTCCATGTCCTGGACCCATAAATATCCTTCAACGGTGCCGACCTTCTTGCCCAGCAGACCATCGACAGTATCAATGCCGTTGGTCGAGGTGACGGACAGTTGGTCGAGATAGACCGGCGTAGACAGAGCGACGACCTTCGCGCGGGCGGCGGTACGATAGAAGCCGCCAAGCGCGATGTCCGCGCGCCGCGACTGAACTGCGGAAACCGCGCCTGGATATGTGAAGATCTCATAAGCGATCTCCAGGCAGTTCTCCTTGGCAAAACGCTTCACGAGATCGCCGTCGATACCCGCGATGCCGCTGTCTTTTTCGAGCGAATACGGAGCGGTGTTGGTAAGCGCGACTGTGAGTTTGCCCGCTGACACGGTTTCGAAAACGTGCTGCGGCTTGCAATCCTGTGCGGACGCGACGCTGGCACCCAAGGCCGTAGCAATGGCCGCGGCCGAGATAATCTTACTCCAATTTTTCACTGTGCTCTCCTCTGACATTGATGGTTTTTGATTGCAGGTCAGCCGAGATGGCTGCCCAGCCTACGTTCGGTGTACGAGACCAGCCACCCGAACGGGACGGTGATGGCGAGATAGAACAGGCCCGCCAAGATCAGGACATCGAGGTAGAGGTAGGTGGCCGCACCCACGCGATAGGCGCGCGCCAGAAGTTCGGGGATGGCGATCGTGTATGTAAGGGCCGTCGCCTGGAAGATGAGAATGGCAAAGCCCATCAGTGCGGGTATTGCGAACAGGATTCCTTGGGGGATCACTACGAAGCGCAGGATGTCCCGGCGGGTCATGCCGAGCGCCCAGCCCGCCTCGATCTCACAATGCGGAACCGCGTTCAGACCGGCGCGAAGGATCTCGCTGGTGTAGGCGCCTGTCGTTAGCGCCAACGCAATCACGCCAGAGGTGAAGGCACTTACGGTCATCCCGGAAGCAGGCAATCCATAGTAGACCATCTGCAGGACGACGAGTGCAGGCGCACCACGCCCGATCTCGACCAATACCACCGCGAAATAGCGGACGAGCCTGTTTCCAGAGGAAGAGGCAAGCGCAAGAACGAGGCCGGTAGGCAATCCGAACAGCAGCGCCAGGCCCGCCAACTGAAGACTGACAATAGCTCCTTGGAAAAGCTGGGGCGACCAGTCCAGCCAGTTAGCCAGCATCTCGCTCATTTCGCTTGCCCCCTTGAGCGCAGCCGCCCGTCCACGGCGCGTGCCAACACGACAACGGGTATGGACAGCACGATGTAGAGAAGCGCGGCGAAAATGAACGGCGCGAAGCTGCCGCCGCCGCCTTGAGCCTGCTGCGATGCGTACATCATCACGTCGCGGACACCGATCGTGGAGGCCACGGTCGTGTCTTTGAGCAGGCTAACAAGGAAGGTCGCCATGGGTGGAACCGAGACGCGCAGGACCTGCGGCGCCAGGATATAGCGCAGCGTATCCAGGCGCGACATACCGAGCGCCGTGGACGCCTCCCGCTGGCCCTTCGAGAGGGCCAGGAAGCCACCCCTATAGATTTCGGCGAGATAGGCCGTTGATACCAACCCCATGCCCAGGATGGCAGCCTGATATGAACTGAGAACGATCACTCCGCTGCCCAATCCGAAGAAAATAATGAACAGCCAGACGATCGGCGGGATTCCTCGGACAACGTCGATGTATAGGCGCGCCGGCGCGCTTAGCAGAAGCAACCGGGAACGTCGCATCAGCACCAGCGGCATGGCTGCGATGGCCCCGACTCCGAAAGCGCCGAAGGTCACCAGCAGCGTGGCCGGAACGCCTCTGAGCAGTGAAACCAGCAGGTCGATCATCTGCGATCGACCACGGCACGGAAGAACTGCCGCGTGCGGGGCGACGACGGATTGCGGATCACGGCATCAGGCGGACCCTGCTCAATGATCTCTCCATTAGCCATGACGATTACGCGGTCGGCGACGTCTGCGGCAAAGGCGATCTCGTGCGTGACGATGATCATTGTCATGCCTTCCTGGGCGAGCTCGCGCATCACGGCCAACACCTCAAGCCCGAGTTCGGGATCCAGGGCGCTCGTGGGTTCGTCGAAGAGCATCACCTTGGGGTCAAGAGCCAGGGCGCGTGCGATCGCGATACGCTGCTGCTGGCCACCCGACAGGCGCGCCGGATAGGCTTGCGCCTTGTCCGTAAGGTGTACGCGTTCGAGCAATTGGGCGGTGCGCGCGTCCGCCTGCTCCTTGGTGCGCCCCAGAACCCGCATCTGCGGCAGCGAAATGTTGCGCTGCACGGTCATGTGCGGAAACAGGTTGAAGGACTGGAAAACCATCCCGGTGGAACGTCGGAGACTCAGCAGCTCTCCGGCGGACAGATTGCGGTCGACCGAAAACCGGATGGCACCCACTTCAAGGGTGCCGGATGACGGCTGTTCGAGCATGTTGATCGCACGCAGCAGCGTGCTCTTCCCCGCGCCGCTGGGTCCGACGATCGCCACGACCTCGCCGCGCGTGATGTCGAGCGAGACGTTCTTCACGGCGTGATGGCCGCCATAGATCACGTTGATGTTCTTGATGCGTACGATATTTTCTGCCTCGGGCATGGCTTCTTTGTCCTTGCGCTAACGCCGGTGTCCCACTGGTCAAGCCGCCGCAGTATGTGTGCCCGGAACGTTTCTTTCCGGAGTTGGAGCGAGACTTTCGGTGCCTGGGATCGATGCGGGAGAGCCCTTGAGCACCCAGTCTGCGACGATCAGCCCAATCACCGGCGCAAGCTGAATCCCGTAGCCGCCCGCACCGGCCGCGGTGATCAGACCGGGCTCCGACTGATCGACTGGTCCGACATAGGGACGGTGGTCGGCGGTGACAGGGTAGAGGCCTGCCCAGCCCCGGCCGAGCCGGGCGCCTGGCAGATCAGGCAGGCGTTCGATCAGCATCTCGGCCAGCATGACCTTGGACCCTTCCTCGCACTGCTCGTTGTAGTTGTCCGGATCTTCGGGCGACGGCGAACTTACCTTGTGTATCTCGGCGATGAGCTCGCCCGCTTTCTCGTGCCGAAAGTTGAGTCCGGTGCCCTGCCCGTTCACCAGATCCATGACCATCGGCATTGTGTACGGGAGCGGCGCGTCCAAGTGGATTGTCAGCGCCTCGTGGCGCTCGGGGTGGATGTGCAGCGTCTGTCCGAGCATCTCGGCAACGCGTGGCGCCCAGGCGCCTGCCGCATTCACGACGAAGTCGCAGCCGATCGGCCCCTTGCTGGTGTCCAACCGATAGCCACCGGATGTCCGCGCGGCACCAAGCAGCTTGCGGAACTGGAAAACCTCGGAGCCGAGCTTCTTCACCTGTTGCGCCAGCAGCGTGCACATTTCGTGGGGATCGAGGAAGCCGTCGTCCGGCCCGAAGATGCCGCCTTCGAGCCCATCTGAACTCAAGTGCGGCACGAGTTGCTGAAGCTCGTTCGCCTGGTAGACCCTGGATCTGAAGCCGGCATTGCGCTGGATCTCCACCGAGCGGGCGAACAGTTCCATCTGCTCGGAGGTGCGCGCCAGACGCAGGTAGCCGATAGGGCTGAAGCCGAGACCGAGGCGCTCTTGCCACCGGCGGACGCGCTGCACCGATTGCATGCGCAGCTGTATCTCGAACGGATCCGTGAGCTGTGTCCCAACGACCCCGACCGAGCGGCCGCTGGATCCTGACGCAATGGATTGTGCGTCGATGACGGTGACGCGAGCGCCCTGTTCCGCGAGCGCGTGCGCAGAACACATACCGAGGGTACCCGCACCGATGACGACGACGTGAGGAGAAGCTGTCATGTGACTTCCATCTGTTGCTGCGTCGTCCCGTGCCGGATGGATCCGGCGCTGGACGCGCTACGTCATTGCTTCGGAGCGATTGCTGCGAGGGCGCCGTCGATTGCGGAAAGGATCTCGCGTGCGTCTTCCTCGGTCATGGAGGTGGAAAGCGCGAAGAGTCCGTAACTCGCCGAAAGCACGCCGCGGTCGAGCAGACCCTTGTGGAACAGGTCGAGTTTCATGCGTTCGGACGCACCCGGATAGACTGACCGGTAGTCCGTGATCGGCAACGCCGTGAAATGAACTTTGAAGAGCGAGCCGAGACCGACGCACTGCCCGTTGAGGCCATGGCGAGCAAGCGAGGCCGTGATGCCCTCGCGAAGCAGGCTGCCGATAGCGTCCAGATGCGCGAAGCTAGCCGGGGTCAACGCGCGCATCGCCGCCAGACCGGCTCGCATCGTCACCGGGTTCGCGGTGAAGGTGCCGCCATGCGGCAATGCAGGCTTGCCTCGTGTTGGATCGAACACCGCCATCACGTCGGCGCGGCCGCCGACGGCGCCGACCGGGAATCCTCCGCCGATGATCTTGCCGAGAGCCGTCAGATCGGGCGTGATGCTCCACAGGCCCTGCGCCCCCGAATAGCCAAGGCGGAGCGAGATCACCTCGTCGAAGATCACCAGCGAGCCGGCGGCATGAGCGATCTCGACCATCGCGTCGAGATAATCCTTTCGCGCGGGAATAAGTCCGGCGCGGTTCGGCATCGGGTCGATCAGAACACCCGCTATCGTGTCGCCATGCGCGTCGAAGACGGCACGCAGCGCCTCCGTATCATTGAACGGCACCGCGATGACATCATCGAGAACTCCCTTCGGCGTGCCTTTCGCGTATGCCGTTGAGGCAGGCATGTCGCCCCAGTTGGCGGGCGAACTGTCCAGGCTGACTTCCGCGAAGTCGTAGGAGCCATGGTAGGCACCTTCGATCTTGACGATCTTCGGCCGCTCGGTGAACGCCCGAGCCGCCTTGATCGCCATCATGACGCCTTCCGTGCCGGAGTTGGCGAAGCGAACCTGCTCGACTGACGGAAGGCGCTCCACCAACAGTTCAGCAAGATCAAGTTCGCTCTCGGTGGGCGCTCCGAAAGCCGATCCCCGGGGCATCTGGTCCACCACCGCGGCCGTGACGGCGGGATGGCCGTAGCCATGGATCATGGCCGTGAAATTGTTGATGCAGTCGTAGTAGACGTTTCCATCGACGTCCCAGACGCGGCAGCCCTCGCCGCGCTGGGCATAGATCGGAAACGGGTCGATGAAGACCGTTGTCCGGGTGTTTCCTCACGGCATGACCTTGCGGGCCCGTTCGAACATCTCGCGGGACTTCGGCATTGAATCTGGATAGTGGCGCATAATCTTGTAAACCGATGAAGGAGACAGCCTTGGATGGCCGCGACGAAGGGCGCGACCTCTTTCGATCACTTGGTCATGATCGTGTGGCTCTGCTCGCGCAGGTACTGTGGCAGGAACCAGGAGCCGAGACCGCCCTTGCCGCTGACCCCGGTGCCTTTCCAGCCGCAGAATGGCTGCGCGCCTGGCCATGCACCCGTTGTTGCGCCGGTCGCACGGTTGGCATAGAGAACCCCCGCTTCGGCGGTGTCGAGGAAGTGACGCAACTCTTTTTGGTCGTTGGTAAAGATGCCGGCCGACAATCCGTAGGCGATGTCGTTGCCCTCTTCGATCGCGGCATCGAGACTATCAAAACCGCGGACGACCACGAAAGGCATGAAGAGTTCGTCGCGGGTCAGCCGGCCCGGACCATCAAGTTCGACCACCGTCGGCAGGACGTAGTTGTTCGCAAAGCCCTGGCCCAGGGCGGCGCCCCCAAAATGCACCTTGCCTTTGCCCTCGACTTCCGACAGCGCTGCCTGGAAACGGCCGACCGTGGCGTCGCCATAGACAGGGCCCATAAAGGTCTCGGCCTTACGAGGATCTCCGACCACCAGCTTTCCGGCGAATGCTACCAGTTTCTCGATGAATTCCGCCTTGACCTTCTCGTCGACATACACGACCGAGCATGCGGAGCACTTCTGGCCTTGCAGGCCAAAAGCGGAGCGCGCCACCCCCTGCGCCGCGCGGTCGAGGTCGGCCTTGCTCGTCACGTAGGCGGGGTTCTTGCCACCCATTTCGGCGATGACGGGCTTCATGTGGGGCAGCGTTGCCATATGACGGAAGATGCTCATGCCGGTCTTATGGGAGCCCGTGAATGCAACGCCGTCGATGCCGTTATCGGTGGCAAGAAGGCGCCCCACCTCTCCATCGCCAAGCACGATGTTGAAAACACCTTCGGGCAATCCCGCTTTGCGAAGCGTTTCGGCAATCAGCAGTCCGGTCAGCGCGCAACCCGGCGACGGCTTGTAGACCACCGCATTGCCTGTCAACAGCGCACCCGAGACCATGCCGATCGACAAGGCGAGCGGAAAGTTGAAAGGAGCGATGACCGCGAAGACGCCATAGGGCTTCATGACGCTCGTAGCAGTCTCGTTTTCGACCAACACGTTCATGGGCCGGACGAACCCGTTGTTCGCCTTCATCTCCGATGCGTAGTACTCGACCATGTCGAGGCATTCCTCGGCTTCGCCGACTGCCTCGATGCGGGACTTTCCGATCTCGTAGAGCGCCGCCAAACCGAGGTCATATTTCCGCTCCGCCAGTGCCTCTCACCAGCGGGCGCCGAATGCAAGGCGATCGTCCAGCGTCGAACGGTTCCAGGTCTTCGCGCCGGCCCGGGCTGCCTGGATCGCGGACTTGACGTCTGACGGGGTTGAAACCGGGAACTTGCCGAGAGAGATCTTCTTGTCGATAGGGCTCAGGATCTCTTTCCGAGCGCCAGTCGCAAACGGCGTCGACCACTCGCGACCCAGTGTGTTCTTCTCGAAATCCGGGATCATTGCATCGAGGTGAGCGTGAACAGGGGAAAAATCCACCCCGATGTTCGAGTAGGTCACACGCGGGAGTTCAGCCATTTCAAGTTCCTCCGAAAATCGGTATTTATCCCGATAATCAGGATTTGGCTTGCGAGTCAATCGAGGGGACCATAAAATGGAAATAATACCGAATTTCGGTATTGTTCGTGAGGAGATTTCGGGTTCGGGTTACCTGGCGGAGCCCGACAGTCGAGGGCGTGCGGCCGTTCGGCTATTCTACGGAGCCCCTCGGACTCGACGCGCAGCGGGATAACGAGAGACCGACCTTGCCCCTCATGTCTGTTTTGAACGATAACCTTCTTGCAGTCGCAATTGTCAGATCGGCGTAGGTGCCCTTGAATACGAAATCGAAGAAGCCGAGCGCCAAGGACAGTCCCCTCGAGCGCTACATCTCGATCATGGAAACGGTCGCGCCGTTCGAGCATGGCTTGACGGCGATCGAGCTCGAAACGACGCTTGGACTGCCCAAAACCACGATCAACAGGCTGCTGCATGCCTTGATCGAAAGCGGGATGATCACCGCCGAGAGCGTTCGCAATCGGACATACCGCCTCGGCGATCGCTTGCTGCAGCTGCTACAGATGTCTCCGGATAGCGGCTGGCTGACGACGCTCGCGCAGCGGCCGCTTCAGGATTTGGCCGACCGCACCGGCCAGTCGGCGTTCCTGTCGAAGTTCGACGGTACCGAGGTGCGCTCGGTCACCTGCGTCGCGCCCGATACTCCGGTCCGGACCTATGTCATGCCGGGTATGGCCATGCCTGTAAATGCGACCGCTTCGGCCAAGGCGATCCTTGCGTTTCATCCGCAGGAGACCGTGAACAGGATCCTGGCGACCGAGCTGCGCAGCTATACCGATCGGACTAAAACGAAGATCGCGGAGTTGACCAGGGAATTGGCGGAGGTTCGGCAGCAGGGCTATGCCATGGACCTGGCCGAGCATGTTCCGGGCCTGGGCTCGATCGCATTTCCGATAAGGCCGACGAGCGGTGAGGTGATGTACGCGGTGGGACTTACGGGACCCTACGGTCAGATCATAGAGCAAAACTTCAAGCAGCATTGCTCGGCGCTCGCAGAAGCCGCCCAGCGCATGGCGAAGCTGGCGCAGATGCACGCCTACAACGGATCGGCTATGGCCGCAAAGAGTGCTGCAGCGGATCAGCGATAGGTCGGTGCTTGAGAGGCCGGTCATCGCGCGAAGAGATGTTGCGCTTTGAACCTGTAGTTCGCGATATGTTCTCGACGGAAGTGAATGTCCGGCTCCATCCCTCTGAGAACCACCCAATAGAAAACCTTAAACTTGGAGGCTCGCCCATTGCATTCAGAGTAGCTGCTCGGATGGCAGATAATCTACATCGACCACCAGCGCGATTTCGCCGGCGTGAAGCTGTCGACCTGGCCGAAAGCGATCAATCAGTCGATGCGGATGGACATGCAGAACCTGATGGGAACGATCGCCGACACTCTCCATTCGGTGTGAAGGCGATCGGGGCATTGGTACTGACGTTCACAACAAGGGCGGCACGCGCGCCAGAAATTCGATGCCTCGTCAAATTTTGCTAAAGCCGAGCGGGCAGCCAAGGCAGCAATAATAGCTCGTGTCGCATTTTCCGAGACGCCAGCCCCGAAGATCGGGACGGCACTGATTTCAGGCAAACTTGCTGCGGGGTTGTCGTGGTTTTATGGCTCGGCGAAAAACTTACCCTCGGCAAGCATGGTTTCGATGCCGGCCAGCAATTCGCGATTTATGCCGGTGGAAATCCCTTTCGACGCAAGGTGCGCCACCAGCGCGCCGCTGCGAAGATTGCCGGCCGCACCGGGCGCGTAGGGACAGCCGCCTAGCCCGCCGGCAGCGGCATCGAACACCCTGAGCCCGAGGTCCCAGGCAGCATCGACGTTGGCGAGCGCCATGCCGCCGGTGTCGTGGAAATGCCCGGCCAGCCGCGCAGCCTCTGCTTCTTCGAGGGTTGCCAGCACCATGGCATGCACGCGCTCGGGTGTCGCCCTGCCGATCGTGTCGGCAACGGCGATTTCGGCGCAGCCGAGATCGCGCAGGCGCGCGACGACTCTCGCGGCCGCGCCGGGTTCGATCGGGCCTTCATAGGGACAATCGACGGCACAGGAGACATAGCCCCGCACCGGCAAGGAATGCTCGGCGGCCAGCGCGATCACTGGCACAAAACGAGCCAGCCCTTCCTCGATGGTACAATTGGTGTTTCGTTTCGAAAACGTCTCGGAGGCGCTGGTGAAGACCGCGAGTTCCTGCGCGCCGGCCGAGATCGCGGCCCGCGCACCTTGCTCGTTGGGCACCAGCGCGGACAGCATAAGCCCCGGGCGCCGCACAGCGCGCCGCATGACCTCATCATGATCGGCCATCTGCGGCACCCATTTCGGCGAGACGAAAGCCGTCGCCTCGATGCGGGCGAAGCCGCAATCGGCCAGCATGCCTATCAGACGCAGCTTCTGCCCGGTCGAGACCAGCCGCTTTTCGTTCTGCAGGCCGTCGCGCGGACCGACTTCGACGATCGTGGCCTGCCGATCCCCACCGGGCGATTCAATGGACGGCGGCATACATGATTTTTTCTTCGGAGGCCTCGTCGATGGTCATCTCCTCGACGATACGGCCCTGGCGCGCCACCAGGATGCGGTCCGACAGATTGAGGATTTCAGGCAGATAGGACGAGATAACGACGACGGCCGCGCCCGCATCGGCAAGCCGCTCGATAATCTGATGGATCTCGGCGATGGCGCCGACATCGACGCCGCGCGTCGGCTCGTCGAAGATGATCAGCGACGGCGCCTGGATTAGCGATTTGGCGATGACCACTTTCTGCTGATTGCCGCCGGAAAGCTCGACCACCCGAGCATTGGCGCCGATCGTGCGGACCTTCATCGTCTCGATCCATTCGGCCGATTGCCGGCGCGCTTCGCCAAGGCCGATTACCGAGACCGGATTGGAGCCCTTGGCCAGCTTGCCGAGGAATACGTTCTGGGCGATGTCCATCGTATCGAATAGGCCGTCGAGCTTGCGGTCCTCGGTGATATAGGCGACGCCGCGCCGCACGGCCTGCCGTGGCACGCGGAAGTGCACCACCTCGCCGCGCAAAGTGATGCGGCCACCATGGAAGAAGTCACGCTTCAAAACGCCCGCCGCGATCTTCATCATTTCGGTGCGGCCGGCACCGACCAGGCCGAACAGCCCGGTCACCTGGCCGGCAAAGACCGACAGCGTGGCGCTGCGCACCGCCTTACCCATCGAGACGTTCTCGAGCGCCAGCACCTTTTCGCCCGGTCGGCGCGCGACGCGTTTGGCGGCATCGTCGCCATAGAGCGTATCGGTCAGTTGCCGGCCAACCATCGCCTGGACGATTTTCTCGCGGGTGAGATTGCGCGCATCGTCGGTGACGATCAGCGCGCCGTCGCGCAGCACACTGATGCGGTCGGCGATCGACAGCGCCTCTTCCAGCGCGTGTGAAATGAAGATGATGGAAGCGCCCTCGCCTTTCAGCCGCTCGACCAGGGCGAAGAAGTGCTGCTTTTCCTCCGGCGTCAGCGTCGTCGTCGGCTCGTCGAAGATGAAGATGCGGGCCTTGTGGTGAACCGCGCGGGCGATCTCGACCATCTGCTTCTTGGCGGCGCCGAGCGTCGACACCAGCGCGGTCGGCTCGACATGGAAGTTCAGCCGCTGCAGATGCTGCTGCGCCTTGATGTTGATGCCGCGCAACCGGTTGAAGAAGCTCTCCTCGCCGAGGAAGATGTTCTGGGCGACATTCATCGACGGGATGAGATTGGTTTCCTGGAACACCATGGCGATGCCGTGCTTCATGGCATCGGCGGGCGAGGAAAAGCCAACCGGTTTGCCGTCAATCAGCATCTCGCCCGACGTCAGCGGATAGAGCCCGGCCAGCACCTTGGTCAACGTCGACTTCCCCGCACCGTTCTCGCCGAGCAGCGCATGGACCTCGCCTTGCCGCAGCGTGAAATCGACGTCGCGCACCGCCGCGTTGCCGGCGAACGCCTTGGTGGCCTTGCGGAACCGGACGATCTCGGTGGCGTGGGGATCAGCCATGCCGGGCTCCACCGGATGTCGCGCCGGGCAGGCGCAGCAGCGTGCCGGAGCCGCGCGAGGCGGCGTAGACGCTGCCGCCATGCTCACAGACGGAGGTGACGCCATGCATGCTGCCGTCGGCGCGGCTGTGCCAGCTTTCGCTGGGCCGGCCGCCGTCGTCGCAGCGCGCGACGAGGCCGTAGGAGCGCGATGGCGCCCACGGCTTCAGCACGCCCATCTGCCGGACCGAGCCCTGGCTCAGCGGCTGGTCCGGCCGCGCCGATCCGGCGAGTTCCGGCCCGATCCATTCGCCGGGATCGATCGTCGCCATCATCTCGCGGCGATAATCGTCCTCGCGCAGCACCAGTTCGAGAAGCTGGCGGCGCGGCGCGAACAGCGCCATCCAGAAGCCGCCATCGAAAGCGGGCGACAGGCGCGACGGATAGGCCGGCAGATCTTCCAGGATCGCCACCGGATGGGGGGATTTCGGATCGAGGGCGACGATACGATGGCGCCAGCTTTCGCTGATCGCCAGACGGCCGTTGCCGAGCATGACCGCGCCGTTGGGAAATGCCAATCCGGTTGCAAGCTCACGCTGGGAGCCGCTGTCCGGATCGATGGCGAGCACGACGCCGCTGCTGCCGCCCTCCATCAGATCGCGCTTCCAGTCGCGCGCCGGATGCTTGCGCGAGCCGACACACAGGTAGAGCGAGCCATCCACGGTAAAGAGCCCGGCGGTGAGGCAGGACGCCACGCCGCCTGGCAAGCCGATGCGCCTCCAGGTGCCCGGCTGCCCGATTTGCAGGCCCTCACCCTCGATGCCGACGGCAAGGCGGCCATCGGGCGCGGATGCGACAAAGCTGATCGGCGCCGCGAACTCCGCTATTGCGACCGCCGAAGCGCCCGCTCTCCCAAGGTCAATCCGGAAGAGCGTGTTGCCGCTGCTGCACAGCAGTCTCGCTGGCGACGCAACGAGATTGTCGATGGCGGGAAGCGACAGCAGCCGCTCCGCCTCTTCCAGGCGGTTGTCCGGTTTGAAGACGCCGTCCATGGCCGGCACGCTGATGCCGGCATCATCAGCCGAAAACAGCCGGCGGACGAACGTGCCGAACCCCGCCATCAGCGCTTCCCCCAGTAATCGTCATGCGCCGTCCATTGCGGATCGGCGCCTTCGATGCGAACGCGGCCGATGCGGTTGTTGGAGACGCCGCCCAGATAGAGCCAGCCCTTGTGCTCGCAGGTCGAGGTGATCGAGGGATGGTTTTCGCCGGCCTCGTCCCACAACGCGTCGATGATCTCGCCGGTTTCCGACACGCGCAGCACGCAGCCGCGATTGATGTTGGGGAACAGCCATTCGTCGGCGGCGATCCGCTTGGCCATGCGGCGGCGAAAATCCGGCTTGCGCATGGCGAGATCGAAGGTTCTGGTGCGCATGCCGAGCAGCGCGATCCAGTACGTTCCGTCGGAGCCGCGGTTGAGATTGTCGGGGTAGCCCGGCAAATTGTCGAGGAAGATTTCACGCTTGCCCTTGTCCGGTCCGTCGAACCAGTAGCGGCTGATGCGGCACGCCCATGTCTCGGCAAAGAGCAGCGACTGGCCGTCGCGGCAAATGGTGACGCCGTTGGGAAAGATCAGGCCGCGCAATATGGTGCGGGTCGAGCCGGTCCTCGGATCATGGCAGATCAGCCGGCCGTTGCCCCTGCCCTCCAGCGCATCGACCGCCCATTCAGACATCTCGTAGCGGATCGTCGCTTCACTGAAGAAGATGCGCCCGTCCGGCGCGATGTCGAGATCGTCGGGAAGCCTCAGCCGCGAATCGTCGATCACCGACAGCAGGCTGCGATTGGTTTCGTCGGTGACCTTCGCCACCGTCCCGTCCGGCGAGACGCGGTAGACGCCCATGCCGCCGACGCAGGTGAGCAGGTCGCCATTCGGCGCGAAGGCCAGCCCCAGCGGATGACCGCCGATACGGACGAAGACCTCGCTGCGCGCATAGTCGGGCGCGAGGAAACGGACGATCGTACCGTGCCGCGTACCGGTATAGAGATTGTCGTCGCGGTCGAGGACGACGTCCTCGGGACCTTCGACCGCGCCAAGCCCTATGAGCTCCGCCGCGCCAAGCCTGTCATTGACGGCAAGCACGTCGGTTCCGGTCGGCGGCGTCAAATTCGGCAGCTTCAGATAGGTCGGCGAGACATAGACTTTGCTCAACAGCTTGCCGCGGTTCTTCACCCATTTGGCGTCGAACAGCACGGCGGCGATCAGCACCAGACCGAGGATCAGCTGGTTGACCGAGCCGGGCATCGACAGGCGGATGAGGCCGCTGGTCAGGATCAGCACCAGGATGGAGCCGATCACCGCATTGCCGACCGAACCGCGGCCGCCACCCAGCGAAACGCCGCCAAGCACCACGGCGGTCAATACGGAAATCTCAAGCCCTATGCCGGTGTCGGCGCCGGTGCTGCCGAGCCGGGCGGAAAACAGAAAGGCAGCGATCGCGGTCAGCAGGCCCGATGCGACATAGGCGAGGCAAACCGTCAGCTTGACGTTGATGCCGGCTTTGTAGGCGGAGCGGCGCGCACCGCCGACGGCGCGCAACCGCCATCCTGGCCTTAGCCTTGACAGGACGATATGCGCGCCAAGGGCGATGACGGCGAAAATGGCGAAGGAGACGGGCAGGCCGTAGAAGGTGCCGAAGCCGATCAGGTCCCAGGTCGGGGAGACCGGCATCGAGCCGACGATCGCGCTGGCAAGCCGGGGAAAGATGATGTCGTAGAGCGCCCGGTAGATGACCAGCGTCACCAGAGTGGTTATGAAGGCGCGCAGCCTGAGATAGCCGATCAGCACCCCGTTGAGCAGCCCGCAGGCGAGGCCCGTGGCTAGCGTCGCGATCAATGCCACGCCGACCGGCAGGCCGGCAACGTTCATCGATACCAGGGCGGCAAGCACGCATAGCGCGAACATCGAGCCGACCGAGAGGTCGATGCCGCCCGAGAGGATGACGATGGTGAGCGCCAGTGCGATCAGGCCGAATTCCGACACCTGGCGGGCGAGATCGGTAAGGTTGCCGACCGAGAAATAGCCAGGGATGATCCACGTCATGACGAGGATCGTGACCACCAGCGCCAATGCCGGAATGACGTTGTCGATCCAGCTCTTGGTCAGCAATTCGCCGAACAGGCGGTCCGGCAAAAGCCGGTACCGCAGCCGTGAAAGCGCATCGCTGGTGGCCATAAGTCAGGATTCCCTACTTCAGATCGTCCAGCGTCCAGCAATTGCGCTGGTTGACGTTGGCCTTGGTGATCTGCGTCAGCGGATTGAAATAGAGCGTCTTGGTCTCGCCGGCGGTACCGTCGGAGAGCAGCAGCCTTGCGATCTCCGCATTCAGGATTTCGCCCTGCAGCGGCACGTTGTAGCTGATGTAGAGATTGAACAGGCCCTTCTCGACATTCTCGCAGCCGACCCTGTTGCCGCCGCCGCTTGTGACGAGGAAGACCTGGTCGCCCTTGCCGGCCTGCTGGATCGCAGACGCCGTGCCGGTGTCCTGATTGTCCCAGATGCCGATGGCGCCGCAAAGATCCGGATGCTGTTGCAGCACGGTCTCCATGATCGAGCGCGCCTTTTCCGGATTGTATTCGGTGGCCTGCTGCGAAACGACCTGGATGTCGGGATGCTGGTTCAAGACACGGTAGATGCCGTCGAGTTGGAACACGTCGGATGCCGCCGTCGGCACGCCGGTGTCGATAGCGACCTTGGTCGAAGCACCCTTGCCGGGGCTGCATTTGTCGACCACGGCCTGCGCCGCCTGTTCGCCGATCTCGGTCCAGTCGGCGCCGACATACGAATCGGTCTGGGTGTTCGATTCCAGGTTGATCTGCACAACTTTGATGCCGGCGGCCTGCGCCTGAGCCAGCAACCGGGCGTAGGACTGGATGTCGGGATTGTGCGCGACGATCAGGTCCGGCTTCTCGCTGATCAGCGACTGCAGCGCGCGGGTTCCCGCGTCGGTGCTCCAGGCGGGGTCGCGGATCTCGAAATCATACTTGAGGCGCTTGGCCTGCTGGCGCATCACCGCCGCCCAGCCTTCGGTCAGGTCGAAACCCATCGACAGCGGCAGGAAGACGACCTTCTTGCCTTCCAGCGTCTTGTGGAACGTCGTCGAGCGCGGATTTTCCAGGCCCTTGTCCTGGGCGCTGGCGGTGACGATACCGGCAAGCGCGATGCAGGCCGCGGCCAGCCACTTTGTCGTTTTCAGAAGTCGCATGGTTTCCTCCCATTGCATTTTGGCGTTGAAATTGGTGTCAGAGATCCCCTTGCTGGGACGTCTGCTCGTCGCGTGGGTTGACGAGCGAGTCGATGACGATGGCCAGAAGCAGGACCACGCCCTTGACCAGGTTCTGGATCGTGTAGGCGATGTTCATGATCGTCATGCCGTTGAGCAGGATGCCGACGAAGATCGTGCCCAGAATGACGTTGCGAACCTTGCCGTGGCCGCCATTCAGGCCGATGCCGCCCAACACGACGACCAGAAGGATGTCGTAGATCATCGTCGAATTGAAAAGCCGGGCGTTGATCGCCGACGCCGACGAGGCAAGCACAGCCCGGCGCCGTAGGCGATCAGCGCGCTGATCGCATATTGCGCGACGATCATCGGCCGGTTGGAAATGCCGGTGATCCTGGCGGCGCCCGGATTGTTGCCCATGGCATAGGTCTGCCAGCCGAACCGCGTGCGGCTGAGCACCAGATGCAGCGCCAGGCAAAGCATGGCAAAGACCACCACCGTCACCGGGACGCCGAGGATGCGGCCCTGCCCGATCAGCGAGAACCATTCGGCGCCTGGCGGCACATTCTGCATCTCCAGCGTGAAGAAGAAGGTTCGGCCAAGGCCGTAGATGACGGAGCCGGCGGCAAGCGTCGCGAAGATCGGCGCGACCTCGCCGAAAGCGATCAGCATCCCGATCAGCACGCCGGCGACCACCGCGAACAGCGCGCCGATCAGCAGCGCGAATTCCAGCGAATAGCCCGAGCGGGCGATCACGAAGGCCCAGGACACCGACACCACCATCGTTGCGATCATCGAGACATCGATGCCCCTGGCGATGACGACCAGTGCCATTCCCAGCGCCAGGATGCCGAGAATCGAGACGCTTCTGATCAGGGCTAGGATGTTGCCGGGGCTGAAGAAGGACGGCAGCAGCAACGAGAACAGCACGAAGGCCAGCACCGCCAGCACCAGCACGATGCCTTCCTGGCTTTTGAGCAGGCTGGAAAGCCGAGCCTGATTTCCGTGTGCGGCCGCCTCGCTCACCGCTCAGGTCTCCTCTTTGCCCAGTCTGAGCAGGATTTCCCTGGCGCGATCGACGCGCACATCGTGATCCGCCGCAAGTTCCTTTGCCACCGTATCGATATTCGCGCCGCTCGCGCCCGCCACGATGGCGATATTGCGGGCATGCAGCGCCATGTGTCCGCGCTGGATGCCTTCGGTGGCCAGCGCCCTGAGCGCCGCCATGTTCTGCGCCAGCCCGACCGCGACGGTGACCTCGGCAAGCTCTTGCGCCGTGGTCACGCCGAGGAGTTTCAGCGCTGCGCGCGCGGCCGGGTGCGTCTTGGTGGCGCCGCCGACCATGCCCAGCGCCATCGGCATTTCCAGCGTCCCCACGAGGTTTCCGGCGGCGTCGGTCTCCCAGCGGCTCAACGACGTATAACGGCCGCCGCGCGCCGCCCAGGCGTGGGCGCCGGCCTCGATCGCCCGCCAGTCGTTGCCTGTCGCGACGACGACTGGATCGATGCCGTTCATGATGCCCTTATTGTGCGTGGCCGCGCGGTAAGGATCGACGATCGCCAGCGAACAGGCCTCGACGATGCCGGCAACGATACGCTCGCCGGTGAACTCCTTCGTCGCCAGTGCCTTCGGCGTCAGCCGCACCCGCGCCCGCGCCAGCCTGAGGTCGGCCAGGTTGGAGAGGATGCGCAGCCGGACGGTGCCGCCCGAAATGCGCTCGATCATCGGTGCGACTGCCTCGGCCATGGTATTGACCGTGTTGGCGCCCATCGCGTCGCGCACGTCGACGAGCAGATGCAGCACCACCATCGGTCCGACTTGCGTCTCCTCGAACACCTGCACTTCGATCTCGCGGCAGCCGCCGCCGAGGCCGATCAGCACCCGGTCCTTCTCGTTGGCGGCGGCGATGATCTGGTCGCGGGCCGACAGCAGCCTGGCGCGTGCGCCGTGCGGATCGGACAGACCGAGTATCTGCACCTGTGCCCGCATGATCGGTGCGGTGCTCGATGTCTCGAAGCCGCCGCAACCGCGGGCGATGCGCGCCATGTAGGAGGCGGCGGCGACCACCGACGGCTCTTCCACCGCCATCGGGATGAGGTAATCGCGACCGTTGATGGTGAAGTTGGTGGCGACGCCGAGCGGAATCTCGAAGGTGCCGACCACATTCTCGATCATGCCGTTGGCGAGATCGAGCGGCAGGACGCCGCCGCGCAAGGCATCGCGATCCGCCTGCCCAAGACGAGCGGCGTCGCCGACCGTCGCCAGGCGATCGGCCGGCGACAGGTCGCGGAATTTCTCGATGCGGGAATTCAGCCGCGGCTCGACACCGCTGTCCTGGACAGCCACCATCACGATCGCCTCCCTGCGAATGCTTGTCGTTGAGGCAGCTATCGTTTAACTGATACCATCTATCAAGGTACAGCTACAGGAAACAGCGACAAACTGTACCAGTCCATATCAGGGCACGCAGCCCATCGGAGGATGTTCTGGGATGACGCGCGCCGAGGCCGTGGCGGCAGAGATCAGAAGGCGCATCGAGACCGGCTCGATTACCGTCGGCGCCAAGCTTCCGTCGATACGCAAGGCCGCCGAGCAATTCGACGTTTCCAAGAACACCATCGTCGATGCCTATGACCGGCTGGTATCCGCGGGCATCGCGTTTTCGCGGCCCGGCGCCGGCTTCATGGTCGCCGAGCGTCGCCGGCAGACGCCGAGCGAGCGTCCCCGCCATGTCGCGGAAGCGGTCGACATCGCCTCGCTGCTCAATGCGCAGTTGGAGGAGAGCTTTTCGATCCGCGTCGGCGACGGGCGGCCGCCCGCCTCATGGATGGAGGAATCGGAAGTGCGGCGCCATCTCGGGCTGCTCGGCCGGCACCAGAGGTCCAGCAGTGACGGCTATGGTTCGGCGATGGGCCTGCCGGCGCTGCGCGAGCGCCTCGCCTTCGACCTCATGGAGCGCGAGGTGCAGGCGAGCCCGGACCAGATCCTGCTGACATTCGGCGCCAACCACGCACTGGACCTGATCATACGCCGCTTCCTCGTCGCCGGCGATACCGTGCTGGTCGACGACCCCGGCTATTACCCGCTTTTCGCCAAGCTGAAGCTGGCGCAGATCCGCATGATCGGCGTGAAGCGGACGCCGACCGGTCCGGACCTCGACGATCTCGCCGGCAAGGCCGAGCGCGAGCGTCCGAAGCTGTTCTTCACACAATCGCTTGCGCACAATCCAACCGGCAGCTCGACCAACCTGCCGACGGCTCACTCGATCCTGACGATCGCCGCGCGCTGCGACATGCTGGTGGTCGAGGACGACCCGTTCGTCGACCTGCCGACGGTCCGTGGCGTTGGCCTTGCGCCTCTCGACCAGTTGCGGAACGTCATCTGCGTGCGCACCTTTGCCAAGACGTTGTCGGCCAGCCTGCGCTGCGGCTATATCGCCGCGCGCCCCGACCTTATCGCTTCCCTTGCCGAGTTGAAGATGCTGACGACAGTCAACAGCTCAGGACACATTGAGCGGTTGATCCATGGATTGATCAGTGAAGGTCACTATCGGCGCCACCTCAAGCGTTTGGCGCAGCGTGTGCAGCAGGCCACCGAGACGGTCGTTCCCCGCCTTCAGAAGATGGGTCTTAAGCTCTTTGCCGAGCCGACAGGTGGATACTACGTCTATCTGGAGCTTCCCGAGTATGTCGATGACATCGCCCTCGCCCGGGAAGGCGCTCGCCAGGGGATTTTTATCGCACCTGGTACCGTGTTTTCGCCGGAGCGCCAACCTGCCAAGGCAGGCATCCGCGTCAACATCGCCTGGGCCTCGGATCCTCATTTTTTTGACTTCATGCTGGCAGAGCTTAGGCATCGGCGGACTTGAACATGACAAAGCCCCGCCTTGCGGCGGGGCTTAGTGCTTGACGGACCACTCCGCGGCGCGTCGTGACCAGATGAGCGAGAAGTCGCCCACGGTGTCGGTCTCGACCAAGCTCGCGTAGATCGGAGCGGGGAAGTTGGGGTCGTCGAGCTTGACGAAGTGGTAGTCGCGGCCCTCGCGCGAGGTCTTCTTCCAGGGCCGCCCCGAACTCGGGGCGCCAGCGAAAATGCGGAAGTCGGGTCTCTTTTCGTTGTCGCCATCGACCGGAGAGAACGTCACAGTCTTGACGTTGAGGTTGAGGGTCTTGACCGAACCGGAGAAGCCGTTCGCGATGCGCGAGAATGTGCCGACCGTAGCCATCGTGGTGGTTCCATCTGTTTTTCTCGGGCCGCACCCATCTCTCGATGGTGGTCGTGAGGCCGGAGACGATCGGTCTGCATCCCGAAGGGGCTGAAACGAAGTAACGGCGGCGCGAGGCTTTCTTGGGCCGCCGAGGAATGGACGCGCAGCGACCAGGGGAAGAGAACGCAGCGACGTCGTTACGGGAAGACGATCGAGACTAAGAGAAGCGAAGGCGGTCTTCAGTCAGACCCAATCCATTCGAGGACGCCGTGGGCGTAGCTTGGAAAGAATACGCGGAAGGAATGCCACAGTGGCTAAGATCAGTCCCGGCCATTGTCGCTTGCTCCGCTGCGCTTCTCTATTTCGGTCAAAGACGCTTCCTCACGCCCGAGGGCGGTGTTGGTCCTACTCCAACCGGTGAAGAAGGGACGTCCGACTTCCCTAATCTTTGGGCTGAATCGTCATCAGCGGTCGATGGGAGAGAATGGACGCCGCCAGATTAGGCGCGGCACGCACGGGGTCGTAGAAGTCCATGCGCCATAATAGTAATTTCCTCATTCTGGGGAGTAGTTGTTTGGCTCGATCAGCCGCAGGTAAACTCAGTGCGACAGGATCCGAAACCGGCAGTTGCCGTGTAAGGCCAGGCCTTAACTTGGGGGAGAACTGGATACGAACGGCTGTTACCTTGGCGTTCCTGGCCTTTATCAGGGTGTCGTCAGAGCAATAGAAGCCTGCCTGGCCGGGGACGTGATCAGTCTCGAACGCGGTCGTATTCGTCTTGCGCGCGCTCGAGTTCCGGCCCGTAGGTCATCGACCATTCGTAAAGCGCCTCGAACGGTTGCCGAAGGGAGTGGCCGAGCGAAGTGATCGTGTATTCGACACCGACCGGCGTCGTCGTCGTCAGCACTTCACGGCGAATGAGACCGTTACGTTCCAGACGCTTCAGCGCATCGGCGAGCGCCTTGTGCGTGATGCCGTCCAGGCGCCGCATGATCTCGTTGAATCTCGACGGCCTAGTGCACAGAACGGTCAGAATCAGGACCGACCACTTGTTGGCGATCTGCTCAAGTGCCGGCCGCGCCTTTTGCACATCTATCAACGCCTCGACGGACACGGGCTTAGGACGACGGGGCGGGCTGACCTTGACGGGCAAGTCTTCAGTCACGGCGGACATAGGTATACTCCTCGATATCTGCTCTAGTTGTAGTGCGTAATTGACCGTAGGTATAGAGCATATATCTTGAGCCATCACTTTTTGATGGAGTTCACATGAGCAGATTGGCAAACAAGATCGCACTGGTTGTCGGCGGTGCCGGCGGTATCGGCGGGGCAGTTTCACAAAGGTTCGCCAGTGAGGGAGCGCAGGTCTATGCGACCAGCCGCAAGGGTGCGGACGGCGCCTTGGAAGCGGCGGGCACCGGCAGCATCCGGACGGTCCTGGCGGATGCAAGCAACAGAGCGGATCTTGAACGTGTATTCGAGCAGATCAGATCGGAACGCGGGCGTATCGACGTGCTCATTGTGAATGCCGGCCTTTCCGAATACGCCCCGCTTGAAGATATTTCGGAGGATCATTTCGACAGGACATTCGGTCTGAATGTGCGCTCCCTGGTTTTCGCAGCACAAGGTGCCGTCAACCTCATGCAGCCAGGCGGAACGATCGTGTTGATCGGCTCTATCGCAGGCGACATCGGCACCAAAGGATATGGCGTCTACGGCGCCACCAAGGCCGCTGTCCGCTCGTTCACCCGCACCTGGGCCAACGAACTTGCTCCCAAAGGCATTCGTGTCAACGTCGTCAGCCCCGGCCCGACCGATACGGCGATGATGGCCGGGGCCTCGCAACAGATTCGAGACGCGCTTTCCAGCATGATCCCTCTCGGGCGCATGGGCCGGCCTGACGAGGTGGCCGCCGCGGTTGTTTTCCTCGCCAGCGACGAGAGCAGTTTCACAACCGGCGCAGAACTGGCCGTCGATGGCGGCATGGCCCAGGTGTGACGTGCGCCTTCGACCACTGAAACCTGGACGGCCGCCGTTGCGCTCATGCCGGTCGGTGTCTCGCAGTGACAGGCATGCATGTCGTTTTCTCGAAACCGGAGCAGCTTTCGAGCGACATGTTATCAATCCTCCAGAAGATAGCCCTTGCGATGGGAAAGCGGCTCGGTGCCGGCTACCTTGGCGATGACTTGGTTGGCCGCCACCAGCTTCTTCAGTCTGCGGGTGACGACCACGCCGTCAGTACGCGCATGGACGGTGATACGGGCATCGCCGCCAATCGCAGCGGGCGCGACGATGTCGGCGATCGGCTGTCCGGACGTGACCCGCTCGCCAAGTTCGACGCGGTAGACGATGACGCCGAACGCCGGCGTGCGCACCACGTCGCAGGCGTCGAAGCCTGTGACGTCGCAGAGCGGCGGCGCGGCGGGTGCTTGACCGGCGATATAGCCGCGGCGGCGCAGCACATTCAGCAGCGCCGACGCATCTGTCGCGGCCATCTCGTCGCCGATGTCGACGAAGCCGCGCAATTCGACCGTCGCTGCCATGCAGCCGACCGGTATCAGCTTGTCGGGATACGCCGCCGCGAGCTTCAACCACGGCTCGACGCTTGCTTCGGCAAAGGTCGAGCCGCCGGAGAAGGTGAACTTTCGTGTGCGATTTTTGCACACGGGCTCTAGTAACTATCTGATATTACTTATCTATCTGCCCCATCCATCATGGGGGCTATGGCTACCCTAAACCTTTGATAATGTTGCAGCTTCAATAAAGTTTGTGCACGCGTCGCGTGAACGCTATCGCCTGCCATGACAGCCCCCGCCGCAAATCGGCCGAATGCCCTGGCCGGCGCGACGGCGTGCGGCGCCGAATACCTCAATCGCAGGGTAGCTTATAGGTCGACCTGGCCGGAAATGCCAACGCGTTATCTGCTTTCGATGCCTGGGCGGAGGACGGAAGCCTCCAGCTTCGTATGCCGGTGTCTACGCCAATGATGTGGCTAGGAGCCGGGGAGGCCAGCCCTCGACAGCATCTCAAGGAACCGGGAATGGTGATGATCCTTCACATAGCGCGGCACAAAGCCAGGGCAGACATTGCTCAGATTGAGATGCGGAAGTTGTGACAGGCAATGGTGGATGGCTCGGGACGCTTCTTCGTTGTTTCCGGTGGCCGACGCGGTCGCGGCCCAATAAAGAGCGCCGCGAACGAAGCCCGGCTTTGTCCTGACCACTTTGCGGGCGGCTTCGAGCGCCCGCTGGTTGTCTCCGCCAGCGAAGAGCGCCACAACCAGGCCGTGGTGGCGCCAGAAGTCGATCACATCGTGCGTTCCGAGCCGGATTGCTTCGTTGGCCTCGCGCACCGCTTCGTCGACTTGTCCGCGCAACGCAAAGAGCATCGAAATATCGCCGTGGCCAGTCGGGTAGCTTGGGTTGAGGCTGATCGCGTGGCGGCATTCGGCGATCGCCTCGTCGATACGACCGCAACTTTCGAGAGCGAACGACAAGATACATCGGGCAATTTCATCGTCCGGTACCGCCCGCACCGCGGCTTCCGCAAGCTCGACCGCACGCTCGATCACCCCTCGCTCCCGAGGCAGCGCACCAAACGCCACGCCCATGGATATTACAATCGAGAGCGTCCGCTTTGCACGGGCGTTGTCGGGACCTAGCGAGAAGGCCTTCTCGGCAAGCTCTATCCCGACCAAAAGTGAGTCCCGAGTCATCTCAAAATATTTCATGAGAGCTTCGTTGACCAGCCTGCGCACTTCAGGGGTACCCGGCGGGCTTTTGTCTCGAACCTTCCAGTTGGTCAGTTGAAGTTCGAGGATCACGGCAAGAACAACAGACTGTGCGATCCTGTCCTGGAATTCGAGCGCGTTCTCGGAGTGGCCGTCGAACTTCTGGGCCCAGACGTGGTGGCCGCCGGCGGCATCGACGAGCTGGACATTCACCCTCAACCCATTGCCGGATCTCTGGACACTGCCGCTGAGCATATATCGCGCCCGGAGTATCCCTGGCGTCTTGGCTTCTTCGCCCGGGCCGCTCTTCTCGGGCGGAAGCGCGGCGAGCACGACATAGTCGGCCACTTCGGAAAGGGCCGTCGTGATGTCCTGGACAAGTCCCTTGGCGAAAAAGTCGTCGCCTTGCTTTCCAGTCAGATTGACGAAGTCGGCAACGCTGATGGACGGACGCCCAAGGCGCTGGCTGGCCGGAACACCACTTGTCGACTGCACATTTGAAGCGTCATCGGCGGCAAGCAACAGAGATTGCCAAAGCGCCCGCGTTTCAGGGCCGGCTTCGACGCCGAACTCCTTCTTCAGCATGCTTCTGCAGGCTTCGTATGTCCTGATTGCCCTGTCGCGTTGCCCGCATGCGAGCAGCAATTCCATCTTGAGCCGATAGGATTCTTCCCGTGTCGGTTCCATGGTCAGAATACGATCGGCCAGGATCAGCCCGGCATCGGGGTCGACGAGACGGGCCAGTTTTTCGAAGGACTCAAGCGCGCGGCCGAGCAGCCTGTCGCGTTCCGATGTGATCCAGTCATCGAACGCATTGCTTCCCAGATAAAGCCCGTCGAGGAAGGGCCCGGTGTAGTTCGCCAAGGCCTTCGCGAGGTCCTGAGCGGAACGGGCCGAGAGACCCGTTTCGAACTTCTCCACGTCGACTTGAAAGGCCTCTGGCCTCAGGGCGATCAGCTCACCGCTGGAATGGATGAGATCCACCCCTTCTCGCGCCAGATCCTGGCGCAGGACACTGAGAGCTTGCCGAAGGCTGTTGCGCGAATGTTCGCCGTCGCTGTCGCCCCATAGGAGGTCAGCCAGCCTCTCCCGCGTCGCCGCCATGCCCGGACACCGGGCCAGATAGGCGATGATTGCCGGCCCTCGTTTCCCGGTCAGCCGAAGCGGACCGGTCGTTTCATTTTCAATCCGGAAACCGCCGAAGAGTGAGATTCTATTTGCAGCGCCCCTATCCTCACTTTGCATTTGCTATCCCAGCCTGACGAAATCCTAACTCAAAACTAACGCTTCGCAACAGTCGGCCTTCGCGCTCAAGCGCTGCCGTAACGGTAGGCTGTTTAGGCTTTGCTAAATTAAAGTGACCAAGTCAACGAAAGGCTTGGTTCGAGGGGGACGCGTGTCCAGGACAAGAGCCAATTTGCTGCTGCTATTCGCAGCCGCTTTGTGGGGCTTCGGCAATGTCTCGCAAAAGATGGTGCTTGTGCATCTCGACGCGCTGAGTGCGGTGGGTCTGCGCTGCCTGATCGGCGGCCTGCTTGTGTTGCCCTTTGTCTTGATGGAGAGGCGGCTTCCGCTCGGGCCGGACTATTTTTCCAGCTTGGCCAAGGTGTGCGCGCTGTTTGCCATCTCCATCACGCTCCAGCAGCTTTGCTATCTCGGCGCCTCCGTCACCAATGCGAGCTTCCTGGTCAGCACGGCAACGGTAATGACACCGCTGGCCGCCTGGTTTCTCGTAGGCGAACGTCCGACAGCGAGTCTCACGGTCGCCGCCGGGCTGACCGTTGTTGGAGCCCTGCTGTTGTCGGATGGGATTGCCGGGTTCAGCAGTGGCGATCTCACCGCTGTCCTCTCGGCTGCCTGCTATGCGCTCTGGGCAGTCGAGCTGGGCCGGCACATGCAGGTGCATGCGCGGCCGTTCACCGCAGCCGCGACACAGTTCTTCGGCGCCGCCGCCTTCGCCCTGCCGCTCGGCGCAGTGCAAGGCAATCTGTCGTTGGCCGCCGCATTCGCAGCTGGCCCGGAACTGGCGATCCTCGGCGTGTTCTCCACTGCGATTGCCTTCGGCATACAGACGGTTGCCCTTCGCTTTACGCCGGCCAGCCACGCCGCCGTGATCGTCAGCGCAGAAAGCGTTTTCGGAGCGCTGGGCGCGGCGATCTTTCTCGGCGAGCGGAGCTCGTCCGCGAGCGCATTGGGTGCCGCCATCATTCTGGGTGCGATCCTGTCCGTGGCACTGTCGAACCGAGCGCCGCAGGCACGCACGTCCTTGCGAACCGCTTCGGTTCAACCCTTCGACGGGGCCCCTGCCTTTGCAGCTGCCGCCGCAAATTGGGCAGGCGATCGTCACCCCAACAATTCAGGTCCAGTGGAGGAATGTGATGACCCTTGCCGGTGATGCGAAACCTATTCCGGCCCCGGCTGCCGCCCGACACGGGGCCGGTGGCGTCGATCAGCCAGGCGGCGGCGGCCTTGCCGATGGCGGCAGGACTTATCGTGGGGGCGCAGTGATGGACGCGCGGACGATCCTTCTTCCTATCGCACATTTGGTATCGGCGCTTCGCGCCCGCATGAAGGGACCGGGCGGCTATTACAACAGCGGTAACGCGCTCGGCCTCATTGTCGGTCTCGCCATCCAGATTGCCACCGCGCCGGTCGACTTGCATGAGGGAAGCAGCGTTACCATGGCGGTGATCGAATATTTCGCTGGCAGCCATGGCACTGTTGCGCTGACCTTGACCACCCTGGTCTTCTTCTGGGGCGGCGAGGCCTATCACCGGGCCTGGGCAAGGCCGGATGCTCCCGATCCCGCCCTCAACCGTCTGGGCGACTTCCTGTCGGGCCTGGGGGCGATCGGGCTCGGCATTGCCCTGTTGCTGCTCGGCGATCCATTGCTTGCGGCGACCTCCGGCCTGCTGCATGCGCTCGGCAAATTCGGCAGCACCTTCCACAGGCCCGGCACGCCAATTCCGATGTGGCCGGCCGCTTGGCCCGATCCGTTCCGCAGTGCGGTGCTCGCCAGCCGGTTGCCTGCAATGCTGGCGACGACAGTGGCCCTCGGCCGTGCTTTGCCTGAGGTCTGGTCGGGCGGCTCCTTCGCGGCCCTCGCCATGCCACTGACCTTGCTCGGCTGTTATCTCTTGTGGACCAAGGCCGATCTGCTGCTGTTCGGCGTGGGCACCAAGGCGATCCGCCAGATTTCCACATGTTGAGCTCGCGTTTGAAACGACCGGATGTCGAGATGGAGAATGACATGTTTGGCAGCGTGTATCATCAGGACGCCGGCCCCCTATCCTTTCGCGAACGGGTACGGACGACAGGTTGGGGCATTCTGACGCCGGCCGGTTCAATCTCGAGAGTGACAGGGATACTTGCAGCTTCGATGTTTTGGGCGATCTCTGCCCATGCCGCGAACGTTGACGTCGCTATCGTGTTCGCGGTCGATTTCTCGTCGTCGATCGATCCGAAGATCGCCGATATGCAACGCGAGGGACATGCCGCGGCACTCACCTCGCCAGAGATCATCGCCGCCATCAGCCGGAATTATGTCGGCTGCATCGGCGTTGCCTATTTTGAATGGTCAAGCCCCGGACACGCACGCGTCGTGCTGCCGTGGACAAGCATCTGCGGACTGGAAGATGCCAAAGCGGCGGCTGCGGTGATCAGCAGGAAAGGCGATACCGGCTTCATCCGCAGAGGGCGAGGCGGAACATCCGTTTCCTCGGCTATCGACATCGGCAGTCTCCTGCTCGACCAGTTTCCGGGAAAGGCGGCCAAGAAAGTCATCGATATCTCCTCCAATGGCGAGAACAACGACGGGCTTCCCGTCCAGCCGAGCAGGTCGAAAGCCATAGCCAAGGGATATACGATCAATGCCATCGCCATCCCGACGGAGGATGAGAATCCCGACGAACCTCTGGCATCCTATTTTGCCAGATCGGTCATTGGCGGTTCCCAGGCCTTCGTCATGACGCCGAAGGGGCCAGACGACTACACGATGGCGCTTCGCCGCAAGCTCGTGACTGAAGTAAGCATGAACGACGAGCGTCCGCTGTGAAAGTGTGCCACGCAAGACGAACTTTCGACCCGCCAGACCGAGCGCATTGCACAACAAGACCCGCCCCGCTGCAGCGCGAGACCTTGTAGGTCCGTCAGGACAACAGCCTATCGCCGCAACGCGTGCACCCTTGCCTCGCCTTCGCCGGGCACCGGCAACGCCATGTCGTCATCGAGAAGGCGCGTGATGCGGGCAAAGCCGGTGAACGCTTTCCTTGCTTCCTCGGCCGACATCTGGCCCGACAAGGCGGCCGAGCAACAATTCAGCGCGCACTGATAAACCGGACCGCGCCGTCCCGTCGGCCATTTCCGCAAGAACATCATGGCTTCGGCAACACTATCGATTTCTTCCGCAGGGTGTCCCTGCCCGCGCGAAATCCGCACGGGCGAAAAGAAATGCAATTGATCCATCGTTTCCTCCCGGTCGACCGCAATGCGCTCGATCGAACCCCACCAAACGCGCCAACAGCCGGTTGGTTCCAGATAAAGAATGGAATCTTTTAGAAATCTGTCAGGCGAAGGCGATCACCCGTGCGGTGGTGAGTGTCGCCTACATTGTCGGGAAGTGGCAGGCGACTTTGCGACCGGGTCGGTATTCCCGTAACTGTGGCCGCTCCGAACGGCAGCGCTCCGCCGCGATTGGGCATCGGGGATGGAAACGGCAGCCCGTTGGAGGGTTCAGAGGGCTCGGTACGTCGCCGGTGAGGATGATGCGCTTGCGCGTCCCACCCGGCGTCGTCTCCACGACGGGAACCGCCGAAATCAGCGCCTGGCTATAGGGATGGGCCGGTGCTGCAAACACGTCTTCCGCCGGCCCTTCTTCGACGATCGAGCCGAGATACATGACCGCTATGCGGGTCGACACCTGGCGCACCACCGACAGGTCGTGGGCGATGAAGATGTACGTGAGATTGAGCTTCTCCTGCAGATCGGCAAGCAGGTTGACGATTTGTGCCTGCACCGACACGTCGAGCGCGGAGACGGGTTCGTCCAGGACCACGAGGTCCGGGTTCAGGGCAATAGCCCGCGCGATGCCGACGCGCTGGCGTTGTCCGCCGGAAAATTCGTGCGGAAACCGCATGACGTGATCCGGCAGCAAGCCGACAAGGTCGAACAGTTCCGCCACGCGTTTGGTGATCTCGCTCGACGAGAGCCTGCCATGGATGCGCAGCGGCTCGGCCACCAGGTCGCCGACGCGCCGGCGCGGATTGAGCGACGCCGACGGGTCCTGGAAAACCATTTGCAGGCGGCGCCGCAGCGGCCTGAGTTCGGACAGCGACTTGGAGGTTATGTCGTTGCCTTCGAACAGAAGCTCGCCGTCCGATATGTCGTAGAGCCTCACCAGGCAACGCGCCAGCGTGGACTTGCCGCATCCGGATTCGCCGACCAGCCCGACCGTCTCGCCGCGCCACACGGTCAGGGAAACATTGTCGACCGCATGAACGGTTCGCTTGCCTTCGGCGGAGAAACGGCTGCCGATGGAAAAGCGCTTGCCCAGCGAACGCGTCTCGAGGATTGGGCGGTTCTTGTCGATCATCGGTCCGCTCATGCCTGTGCCACCCTGAAGCATGCCGCGGCATGGGTGCCGCTCGCGAGGTCGGGCTTGCCGGCCTGGCAGGGCTCGTAGTGAACCGGGCACCGCGGACCGAACGCACAGCCCTGCGGCAATCGCAGCAATGACGGCGGCGAACCGGGAATGGCCGGCAAGCGCCGTGGTTTTTCGCCGGTCAGCGGCGGGATCGAACCCAGCAGCGCGCGCGTATAGGGGTGTCGTGGATCGGAAAACAGTTCCATGCGACTGCCGCGCTCCACCACGCGGCCGGCATACATGACCATGACCCGGTCGGCGAGTTCGGAGACCACGCCCATGTCATGTGTGATGAAGACGACCGCCGACTTGTGCGTCGCGCGCAGCTTGCGCACCAGATCGAGAATGCCGGCCTGTACGGTGACGTCGAGCGCCGTGGTCGGTTCGTCAGCCACCAGAAGCGCCGGATTGCAGGACAAAGCCATTGCGATCACCGCCCGTTGACGCATGCCTCCGGACAGTTGGTGCGGGTAGCGCGACATCGCCTCGTGCGGGTTGGGAAAATTCACCTCGGCCAGCAGTTCCTCCACGCGCTCCATCGCCTTGGACTTGCTGATGTTGCGATGCGCGCGAATCTGTTCGGCGATCTGCCAGCCGATCGTGTAGACAGGCGTCAGCGCCGTCATCGGATCCTGGAAGATCATCGCGATCTCGTTGCCGCGCAGCCGCCTGAGCTCGCGCGCGGGCAGTCCCACGAGTTCGCGGCCTTTGTAGCGGATCGACCCTTCGATGGTGGCGTTGGGATCGGTGATGAGACCCATGACGGCCAGCAGCGACACGGTCTTGCCGGAACCGGACTCACCGACGACGCCGAGGATTTCGCTCTCCTTAAGGTCGAAGGAAACGCCATCGATGGCCCGCACCAGGCCATCATTTGTGCGGAAGGAAACTCTGAGGTCGCGCACCGACAGTATCATGATGTCCTCAGGCGCGGATCGAGAAGGATGTAGACGAAATCGACGACCGCATTGGCGATAACCACGAACATGGACGCATACATCACCGTCGCCATGATCATCGGCAGATCGAGATTCTGCAGAGCGTCATAAGTGAGCTTGCCGATGCCGTGCAGCCCGAACACCACCTCCGTCAGCAGGGCTGAGCCTCCGACCAGCGCACCGAAGTCCAGGCCGAACAGAGTGACGAATGCGATGAGCGACGTGCGCAAGGCATGGCGCAGCAGGATGCGGGTCTCCGACAGCCCCTTGGCCCGGGCCGTGCGGATATAGTCTTCCTGCAGGGATTCGATGATTGCCGCGCGCAGCACGCGCCCGTAAATACCGATATAGAGAATGGACAGTGTGATCCACGGAATGACCAGGGTCAGGAACCAGCCCTTCGGATCGTCGGAGAAATTCTTGTAGCCGAGCGGCGGCACCCAGGAGAACGCCCAGCTGTCGTGATAGCGGCTCTGGGTGATCAGGTTCATCACTTCGCCCAACCAATAGACCGGCATGGAAATGCCGAGCAGCCCTAGCGCCATCAGCAGCTTGTCCAGCCAGCTGCCGCGCGTGGCGGCGGCGGCGATGCCGATGATGATGGAGACCACCACCCACAGGATCGCCGCTCCGAACACCAGCGAGAGCGTGACCGGGATCGAATCCATGACCGCCGGCACCACCTTCCAGCCACGATTGACGAAGGAGGTCAGATCGCCGGTGACGAAGATCTTCTCCATCATCGTCACATATTGCACGTAGAGCGGCCGGTCGAAGCCGAAGCTGTGGCGTACCGCCTCCAGCACTTCGGGCGATGCATTGCGGCCGGCGATACGCGCAGCCGGGTCAGCGCCCGGCGTTGCGAAGAAAATCAGGAAGACGATGACCGAGATGCCGAACATCACGAACAGCATCTGGCCGAACCGGCGCAGGATTGCGTAGATCATCAGTCGCGCCCCAGCCGAACCTTGGAGCGCGGATCGAGCGCGTCGCGCAGGCCGTCGCCGAAGACATTGAGCGCCATGACGGAAACCGCGATCGCCAAGCCCGGCACCAGCGCCACCAATGGCCTGGTGTAAAGCAGCGCCTGTCCGTCCTGGATGATGGTGCCCCAGCTCGCGGCCGGCGGCTGCACGCCGATCGAAAGGAAGGAAAGGGCTGATTCCGTAAGCATGTTCAGCGCCATCATCAGCGGCACGAAGACGATGAGCGTGGTGGTGACGTTGGGCAGGATGTCGCGCCACAGGATGCGCCACCCCGGCACGCCCAGATTGATCGCGGCCAGCACGAACTCGCTTTTGCGCAGCGCCATAACCTGCCCGCGTATTGGGCGGGCCACGTAGGGCACGTAGACGATGCCGATGATGATGACAGGCAGCCACAGACTGCCGGACTCGATCTGGATCGGTCCGATCGTGATGCCATGCGCGATGGTGACGATGGAGAGCGAAATCGCCAGCAGATAGATCGGGAACGCCCACAGTATGTCGAGGAACCGCGACAGCACCGTGTCGGTAACGCCGCCGAAATAGCCGGCGATCAATCCCGCCGCCGTGCCCAGGATCAGGGTGAAGATGGTGGCTGCTCCGGAGATCAGCAATGAGCTCAGCCCGCCATAGAGCATCCTGGCCATGACATCGCGCCCCTGGCTGTCGGCGCCGAGGAAATAATTGCCCAGCCGCCAGGTCGGGCCGAGCGGTGTGTAGCCAAGCCCCAGCCCTTCCGTCGATTGTTCCATCACCGGAACGTCGGCACCGTCGATCTGGACGACGGCGTCGAGCGTCGAGGCGAAGGGGTCCACGCCTGCCCATTTTGCATAAAGAGGCGCACTGAGGCAGGCAAGGACGATGAGGAGGAACACGGCCAGCGACGCCATGGCAGCCCTGTCCCTTGCCAGCTTCGCAAACGCGACGGCCCAGGGCCCTCGCGTCTTGCGCGGCGCGGCGACAGCTACGTTCGACACGGACGTGCCCCTCCGCGGTTCGTTACTGCACCCAGGCCATCACTGCACCCAGGATTGGGTGATCATCCAGTTGAACTGCCGGTTGAACTTGAAATTGCCGAGACGTTTGCTGACAAAGTCAAGCCGCTTCGGCGTGAAGAGGCCAACGGCGGGTGCCTTGTCGGTGACTTGCCTGTCGATTTCAGCCCACATTTTGTCGGCGGCTTTCTGATCGGTGACGCCGAGGTCCAATGCCTTTTGCATCTTGGCGTCGATTTCCTTGTCGCAGAAGCCGGCGATGTTGATCGAGGCGTCCGAACCTTCACGGAAGGAGGCGCAGCTGAACAGGATGTTCAGGAAGTCCGAAGCCGCAGGATAGTCCTTGTACCATTGGGTGACGGACATCTGCACCTTGTTGTTGGTGTTCTGAATGTAGGTGAACTGGATATTAGACGAGATCGGCTTGACGTCGGCGACATAGCCGATGCTGGTCAGCACGCTCTGCAGATAGACGCCGATTGAGCGCGAAATGGCGGTGTCCTCGACGATGATCGTCACCTTCTGGCCCTTGGTGCCGGAGTCCTCGACGAGCTGCTTTGCCTTGTCGAGATCAGGAGCCGACCATTTGGCACCCGGATTCTTGGTGAAGGGGCAATAGTCTTCATGGCCGGGGAAGTCCGGGGGCAGGACCTGGCAGACCGGTGAGGCCAGCACCTTGCCGCCGAACAGCTTGACCAGCGTGTTGCGATCGATCGCATAGGCAACGGCCTGGCGGGCTTTTTCATTGTCGAAGGGTGCGAGACGGTTGTTCAGCGGCGCGTACCACCAAGCCGAAAGCGGTGAGATGTGCAGCTGGTCCATGGACTTGCTGCCCAGTTCGCCCAGGCGATCGCTGGGCAGAGCGTCGAACATCCAGTCCGCTTCGCCGTTCTGGATCGCGGTGACGGCTGCCTCTTCGGACAGGCCGAAATCATATTGGACGACATCCGGATAGCCGTCCGGCTGGGCTTCTTCGCTCCACTGCTTGAAATTGGGGTTGCGGGAAACCGTCATGCCCTTGTTCGGGTCGAAGGCGGAGATCATGTACGCGCCGGTGCTGGGAATGGGCTTGGAGCCCATGTCTTCGGCGGGCGTGTCCGCCGGCAGGACCACGGCATGCGGCAAGGCGAGCTTGTAGAGCAGCTCGGCATCCGGCTTGGTGATGTTGATGGTGATGGTGCCGGCCGCTTCGTCGCCGACAACGCCGCCTTCCAGCGTGCAGCTCTTGGTGTCGGCCAGGCATTTGTCGGCACCGACGATGCCGGCATAGAACGTGCCGGAGGTGGGTCCGGAAACCTTGAAGATGCGCTGGAAAGAAGCGACGACGTCCTTCACGCCAAGATCCTGGCCACTGGAGAACTTGATGCCCTTGCGCAGCTTGAAGGTGAAGGTCTTGCCGTCATTGCTGACCTGCGGCAACGCCTCGGCCAGATCGGGAACGATGGTGAAGCCGTCCATACCCTCGGCCTTGCGGAAGGCTACCAGGCCGTCATAGATCGGCTGGTACATCTGCCAGCCCTGGTCCGTGTAATTGATGTGCGGATCGAGCGTTCCGGCCGCGGAGCGGGCCAGCAGGCGGATGGTGCCGCCTCGGTGCTCCTTGAGATATTCGGCCTGTGCCGGGGCCAGCCATGTACCGGCCAGCAATGCCGCGGCTGTTGCCGCCAGAAGCAGTTTCTTCATGTCTTCATTCCCCTTTTCTTCAATTGTCGTTGTGGTCCAGGAAGTCTCCCACCACCCGCATGCACGCATCTTGCTCTTCGACATGCGGCATGTGGCTGGAATGCTCGAATATCTCCCAGCGAGACCCCTTGATGCCGTCCTTGTAGGGCTGCACGGTCGCGGGCGTGGCCTCGTCGTGACGTCCGGAGATGATCAGGGTGGGAACATCGATGGCCGGCAGACGGTCGACGATGCTCCAGTTCTTCAGCGTTCCGATGACGTGGAACTCGTTTGGCCCATTCATCAGATTATAGACGGTCGGATTGCGCACGACCTGGGCGAAACTTTCCGTGACTTCGGACGGGAAAGGCACGACCTGGCAGACATGCCGCTCGTAGAACGCCATCGTCGCCGCCTGGTACGCCGCATCGTTTGTCGTGCCGGCCTGCTCGTGTCGGGTCAGGGTCTCCTGCACATCCGCAGGCAGATCCGCACGCAACCGGTTGGCCTCTTCGACCCACAGTTTCATGGACGCCGGTGAGTTGGCGATGGTCAGCGACTTCAGGCCCTGCGGCCGCGTCACGGCATATTCGGCGCCCAGCATGCCGCCCCAGCTCTGGCCGAGCACGTGGAAGCCCGTCCGAATGCCGAGATGGTCGACCAGGTTTTCAAGCTCGTCGATGAACAGCCCAGGTGTCCAGAAATCGGCGCCTTTCTCAGGCAGCAAGGTGGAATTGCCGCAGCCCAACTGGTCGTAGTGGATGACGGCGCGATCCCTTCGCGCAAGAAGCTTGTAGGCATCGACATAGTTGTGAGCGACGCCCGGGCCGCCATGCAGGATCACCACCGGCGCCTTTTCGCCACCGAGTTCGCCACTGACCCGATACCAGGTCTCGTAGGCGCCGAAAGGCGCCCGTCCTTCCATGCCGATGATCTCAGATGACATCCCAGTTTCCAGTGCGGTTGAAGGCATCTCGTATTTGTCCGTGACGGCGGGCGCCTAACTCATGTTGCGGGTGACCTGCACCCACTCTTCCAGCATCTGCACGCCAAATGCCGTGGCGCCTTGCCTGCCGAGGGGCCGGTCAGTGTCGGTCAGTTCCTTGCTGGCGATGTCGAGATGCACCCAGGGGCGGTCTTCCGTGAAGTGACGCAGGAACGCCGCCGCATAGGGAGCGTCGCCGTCTTCCATGTCCTTGGCATGATGCCTGAGGTCCGCGAACGGCGATTGCAGACCCTCATCATAGGCCCGGTCGAGCGGCAGCCGCCAGAACCGCTCGCCGACCGTTTCTCCGGCCGCGATCATCTGTGAAGCGATGGCATCGTCGGTGCTGAATAGGCCTGCGAATATCGACCCCAGGCCACGCGTCACCGAATAGGTCAGCGTCGCCAGATCGACGATCACCGAAGGGTTGAAGCGCGTGGCTGCATAGTAGAGGCAGTCGGCCAGAAGCAGGCGTCCCTCCGCATCCGTGTCGAACACTTCCACTGTCTGTCCCGAGGCCGTGGTGATGATGTCGCGCGGTTTGAGCGCGGTGCCCGATGGCATGTTCTCGGCGATGCCGAGAACACCGACAACGTGTACCGGGCTGCCTTGCCGGGCGAGCGCGATCAGCAGGCCGACCACAGCCGCCGCTCCGCCCATGTCGGCTTTCATGTCGAACATCTGCGCTCCGCCCTTGATGCAGAGGCCTCCCGAATCGAAGCAGACGCCTTTGCCGACGAAAGCGAGTGGTTGGGCGGGAGCACCCTTGCCGCGGTAGCGCAGGACAGCGACCCGTGGCGGACGCGCCGAGCCCGACCCAACGGCGAGGAGCGCGTTCATGCCGAGCTCCTTCAGTTGCGCGGCATCGAGCATTTCGATGTCGATGCCGGCTTCACGCAGCGGCTCCAGATGATCATGGAAATTGTCGGGGTGGAGATGGTTTGGCGGCAGGTTGACCAAGGTGCGTGCATATTCGACGCCATCGGCGATTGCATTGATCCGCGTCAGCGCCGCGGTCAGATCCGGGCCGCCGGCTCCGACCAGTTTCACCCGCAAGGTTCGATCCGCTCCCGCTCCTTGCCGCCGGTTGCGCATGTCGAAACGATAGCGGCGCAGCCGCATGCCAAGCGCGACACGCGCCAGGATTTCGGCGCCGGATAGTTCAATGCCAGCGATGGGGTCCAGGACCAGAGTGGCCGCGCATTCCCCCTTGCCTTCCAGATGTGCGGCAAGCAGACCGCCGGCGCGCGCCAACGAGAGGGTGGTTACGGCTTCGGCTTTGCCCAAGGCCAGGACAACCACGCGCTTGGTCGATACTGCCTGCGGGGCAATAAGATCGATGCAGGTGCCGGATTCGGCCAAGGCGGCCGGGTCAGAGCATGCACGAGAGAGAATCCCGCTCATCTCAGCGTCCAGAGCCGCTGCCCGGGGACCAAAGCCTGGTTGGGCAGTTTGCAAAATCACGACGACGGAGGTTTCCGCGGAAATCTCCTCCGCAGCTTCGAAGACCGGCGCTGGCGATTGAGGCATAGGCTGGCGCTCTCTCCAATTGCGGCGATACCGAGCAAAGCTTCGCTCCGGTGAGACTGGTCAAGCCGGTCTCAGCCGTCGATGGTATGGTACCGGTGTTCCCAAACAGTCGCTTGAGACGACTTAATTGCTCTTGTCCTCTGGGTATCCCCTAACGGGGCAGGCGATCAAACGCGAATTCTGCCCATGTCGATTGACAAAAACTCAACTGACAATTCATGATCGTCCAATGGCCCTTCCCTCACTCAATGGCATGCGCGCTTTCGAGGCCGCCGCTCGCCTCGGCAGCGTCAAGGACGCGGCGGAAGAACTGCATCTGACACCCTCGGCTGTCAGCCGCCACATCCGCGCGCTTGAACGAAATCTTGGCCAGGACCTGTTCGAACGCGGTTTTCGCCAGATAACGCCAACCATCAGGGGCTCCTACTATGCGCGCAGCCTCTCGGAGGCGTTCGAAGCCATCTGGCGCGCCACCGATGACGTCAGCCTCTCGGACGGCTCGCGCCACGGCAAGATCCAACGGGTCCGGGTCTTGTGCGTGCCCACTGTTCTGAACCTTTGGCTGGCGGACCGGTTGCCGAACTTTCGCCGGTTGCATCCGTCGGTGGATTTGGAGATCTCCACTTCAGGCAAGCGCGCCAACTTCGATTTGGCCATTGTCGACGAGTTCGTCTACAAGGCCGGCCCGGCTTTGACGCTGCTGATCCCGCTGCTTTTGACCCCGGTCTGTGCGCCTTCGCTTTTGGAGGGGCCTGTGCCGCTGCGATCGCCGGCCGATCTGGTCAATCATCATCTGATCCATGAATGCGAAACCATGAGATGGAAGCGTTGGCTGGAGCAGGAAGGCGTTCTGGAAACGACGCCAAAATCCAGCACAACACTGGATGATTGTACGCTCATCATGCGCGAAGCGATCAATGGCGCCGGAATAGCGCTTGCGGACACGATCATGGCGCAAGATTTTCTGCAGCAAGGCAAACTGGTCGCGCCGTTCCATGTCCGCCACACCTATCCGGCCGGCATTTACCTGCATCAGCGTCGCAGCATCGGCAACAAACCAGGCACCGGCCTGTTTCAGGATTGGCTGCTCGCTGAAGTCGCGGACCACAAGCAGGTGATGGCCATCGCTTAGGGCCCCTACCGAAGATGTCGGCAGCCACCGCTTCACATTGGAAGCCCAGCGTCGAACTTCGAATCATCCGTGCCAGGTTCAGCGATGACCCACCATCACCTTGCATCGATAATCGCAGTTCTCATTGAATATCTTTAAGGCCAAAGCCGGCAAATAGGTTGCTTGTCGGTTCCCCTGCGGCAGGCTTAACCTGCACGCGGCCAACGCGTGAGGGCGCGTGCTGCAAAAGGGGAACATTGCCATGACGATACAGGGTGCTTCACCTGATCTGTACAACGAGGATCTGGCTCCGGCCAAAGTTCGAAACTGGGGACCATTCTCGATCTTCAACGTCTGGACATCGGACGTCCACAGCCTTTGGGGCTACTATCTTGCCGCCAGTCTGTTCCTGTTTTGCGGCGGCTTCGTCAATTTCATCATCGCCATCGGCATCGGATCGCTGATCATCTATGTGCTGATGAACATGGTCGGCTATGCCGGCGTGAAGACGGGCGTGCCCTACCCCGTGCTTGCCCGCGCCTCTTTCGGCATCTGGGGCGCCAACATACCGGCACTGGTGCGCGCCATCGTCGCCTGTTTCTGGTACGGCGCGCAGACGGCCGCCGCCTCGGGCGCGATCGTGGCGCTGCTGATCCGCACACAATGGTTCGCCGATTTCAACGCCAGCACGCATTTCCTCGGCCATACCGGCCTGGAGGTGATCTGCTTCGTGGTCATCTGGGGGCTGCAACTGCTGATCATCCAGAACGGCATGGAAACGGTGCGCCGCTTCCAGGACTGGGCCGGCCCCGCGGTTTGGGTGATGATGCTGATCCTGGCGATCTATCTCTGCGTCAAATCCGGGAGATTTGCCTTCACCAGCGATATCCCGATGGACGTGCTGCTGGACAAGACGAAGGACGCGGGCGTGCCGGGCACGCCGGGATCGTGGACCTCGCTGTTTGCGGTGGCGGCGATCTGGGTCACCTATTTCTCGGCGCTCTATCTCAACTTCTGCGATTTCGCCCGTTACGCGCCGGACAAGGCATCGCTGCGCAAGGGCAACATCTGGGGCCTGCCGATCAACCTGATCCTGTTCTCGCTGGTCGCCGGCGTCACCACCATTGCCGCCTTTGATGTCTATGGCGAAGTGCTGCTGCATCCCGACCAGATCTCGGCGAAATTCGACAGCTGGTTCCTGGCAGCGCTCGCAGCCTTGACCTTTGCCGTGGCAACCCTCGGCATCAACGTGGTGGCAAACTTCGTCTCGCCGGCCTTCGACTTCTCCAACGTCTTTCCCAGGCAGATCGACTTCAAGAAGGGCGGCTATATCGCGGCCGTGATTGCCCTGCTGCTTTACCCCTTCGCGCCGTGGGAAGGCAGTGCCGCTTCCTTCGTCAACATCATCGGCGCGACAATGGGGCCGATCTTCGGGGTGATGATGGTCGACTACTACCTGATCCGGAAGGGCGAGGTCGACGTCGAGGCGCTCTACCGCGAGGACGGCGAGTTCCGTTTCCAGGGCGGCTGGCACGTCAATGCATTCATCGCAGCAGGCATCGGCGCCATCTTCTCGTCGATCCTGCCCAACTTCACCAACTGGCTGCCGTCCTGGTGGGGTGTCTATGGCTGGTTCTTCGGCGTGGCGATCGCCGGCATTATCTACTACGTGCTGCGCACCGCCGCTTTGGGCGCAGGCGCCAAGACTGCGAAAGCCTGACGAGCCACCATAGGGGCGGCGCAAAGCCGCCCCCAACTACCCGATCATCTCGGCCAATTTGCGCACCGTGTTCCAGTTGCGCGACGTGCCGATGCCCATGCGCTTGTGGTTCATTGCCGCAAGCAGCCGCGAGCTTGGTCTCTCTCGCGAAAAGACGACCCAGATGTCGCCGCCGAGCGAAGTCACTTTCTCGTCCTCGGCGGCATAGGCCTGCAGTGCCGTCACGGCCTCCTCGGGCGCAGGCTTACGCATCACCCGTACGGCCACCTGATCGCCTGCTTTAGCCGAATCGGCCGGGAACGGATTGCCGGCGGCAAGCTTCAACCAGTCCTCGGCACCGCGCACGATGATATCGACATGGCGGCCGAAGGTTTTTTCGAAGGCTGCCTCCAACCACTGTTCGAGGTCGGCGATATCAGTTGCCGGTGCCTCGAAGACCAGATTGCCCGTCGCCACCAGCGTGCGCGGGTTGTTCAGCCCGAGCTCTTCAGCCATGGCCTTGAGGTCGGCCATGACGACCCGTCGCCCCTCAGCCAGGATGATGCTGTAAAGCAGTGCGACATAGGTCTGCATTGCCGCCCGACCTGATCGCTACACCAGCCGGCTCTGCTCCACGGCCGCCTCGATGAAACTGGCGAACAGCGGATGCGGGTCGAGCGGCCGGCTTTTCAGTTCCGGGTGATACTGCACGCCGATGAACCACGGATGGTCTGGGTATTCGACCGTTTCCGGCAACACGCCGTCGGGCGACATGCCGGCAAACACCAGGCCGCAATCCTCAAGCCGCTCCTTGTAGTCGACATTGACCTCGTAGCGATGGCGATGGCGCTCGAAAATCTGTGTGTCGCCATAAATCTCGGCGATCTTGGAGCCCTTGGCGAGCTCGGCCTGATAGGCGCCGAGCCGCATCGTGCCGCCGAGATCGCCGGTTTCGCGGCGCTTCTCCAGCATGTTGCCTTTCAGCCATTCGGTCATCAGGCCGACCACCGGTTCCTCGGTCGGACCAAACTCGGTCGAAGACGCATGTTCGACGCCGGCCAGCGACCGCGCTGCCTCGATGCAGGCCATCTGCATGCCGAAGCAGATGCCGAAATACGGCACCTTGCGCTCACGCGCGAACTTCGCCGCCAGGATCTTGCCTTCCGCACCGCGCTCGCCAAAGCCGCCTGGGACCAGGATGCCATGCACCTTTTCCAGCCAGGGCGTCGGATCCTCTTTTTCGAAGATCTCCGATTCGATCCAGTCGAGCTTGACCTTGACGTGGTTGGCAAGGCCGCCATGCGAGAGCGCCTCGATCAGAGATTTGTAGGCGTCCTTGAGGCCGGTATACTTGCCGACCACAGCGATGGTGACCTCGCCTTCCGGATTGTGGATGCGGTTGGATACCGCCTGCCAAGGCTCCATGCGCGGCTTCGGCGCCGGATCGATGCCGAAGGCGGCCAGCACTTCCGAATCGAGCCCTTCCCTATGGTATGCCATCGGCACATCGTAGATATGCGGCACGTCGAGCGCCTGGATCACGGCACTTTCGCGCACATTGCAAAACAGCGACAGTTTCCTACGCTCTTCCTTGGGAATGGCGCGGTCGGCACGGACCAGCAGGATATCGGGCGCGATGCCGATGCCGCGCAGCTCCTTGACCGAATGCTGAGTCGGCTTGGTCTTCAGCTCGCCTGCCGTCGGGATGTAGGGCATCAGCGTCAGATGGACGTAGACGGCGTTGTTGCGCGGCAGGTCGTTGCCGAGCTGGCGAATAGCTTCCAGGAATGGCATCGCCTCGATGTCGCCGACCGTGCCGCCGATCTCGCACAACACGAAATCATAGTCGTCATTGCCGTTGAGAACGAAATTCTTGATCTCATCGGTGACGTGCGGGATGACCTGCACGGTTGCGCCGAGATAGTCGCCGCGCCGCTCGCGCTCGATGATGTTCTTGTAGATGCGGCCGGTGGTGATGTTGTCCTGCTGGTTGGCGGAGCGGCCTGTGAAGCGCTCGTAATGGCCAAGATCAAGATCGGTTTCCGCGCCATCGTCGGTGACGAAGACTTCGCCATGCTGGTACGGCGACATCGTGCCCGGATCGACATTCAGGTAGGGATCGAGTTTTTTGATGCGTGCGCGATAGCCTCGCGCCTGCAGGAGAGCCCCAAGGGCCGCTGCGGCAATGCCTTTTCCAAGTGAGGAAACCACGCCGCCTGTGATGAATACATATCGCGCCATGGGAGTCATCGCTTAACGCGGCCGGATTGATTCCGCCAGAGAAAAAACCGCCGCGAAGCTTTTTTCCCAAGAAGGCGCTTGGATCGTGAACAAGGCAAAACAAAAGGGCCGGCTGAGCCGGCCCTTTCGGCAGGATGACGAAAACGTCAGATGATGACGACCTTGGTGCCAACCCTGACGCGGCTGTAAAGGTCCATGACATGCTCGTTGATCATGCGGAAGCAACCATTCGAGGCGCTGGTTCCGATCGACTGCGGCGCAATGGTGCCGTGGATGCGCAGATGCGTGTCCTTCTTGCCGTCATAGAGATAGATGGCGCGCGCGCCGAGCGGATTCTGGCCACCGCCGGGCATACCGTCCTTATACTGGCCGTAATGCTTCGGCTCGCGCTTCTGCATGTCCAGCGTCGGGATCCAGCGCGGCCATTCCTGCTTGTCACCGACTGCAACCGTACCCTTGAACTGCAGGCCGTCGCGGCCGACCGCGATGGCGTAGCGGCGCGCAGTGGAGGACGATTCGACGAGGTAGAGGCGGCGCGCGCTGGTGTCGATAACGATAGTGCCGGCAGCGTAACCGCTGAATTCCACGTCCTGCGGCACGAATTCCGGCTTCACCTTGAACTGCTTCTTGGCTTCCCTCTTGGCGAGAGCCTGGTCGAGAGCCCGTGTCTCGGGAAGATATGAAATCGACGAAGAGGAAGAGCTACCGCCGAAGAGACCGGCGAACAAACCGCCGCTGCTCGGCTGCTTCTGGCCGATGACCTCGCTGCGCAATTCGCCATTGTTGCCGGTCAGGGCGATGTTCATCGCCTCTGCCGGAAGCGGCTCGGCCGACTGGATCGGCGCGATCGGTTCGATGATCTTGGCAACCAGCTTCTTGGCTGGCTTGGCATCAGCCACCTGGGTTGCCTGCGCGCTCTTGCCCTTCTTGGCCAGGAACGCCTGCCGTTCAGCGTCGGCCTTGGCCTTTGCCGCCTCGCGCATCGCCAGTTTCCTGGCTTCGAGCGCCTTGGCTTTGGCGGCTTCCTTGTCGGCAACGATCTTGGCCTCGATCTTCTTGATCTGGGCGAGGTCGTCGGGCGTCGGGTTTTTCTTCTTCTTGAGAAGCTTCAATTGCGACGCATCACTCTTGACGGCGACGTTGATGGCAGAAGTTGTTTCAGCCGAAGGCTGTGCGGCCATATTTGCCGGCACGCCGGCGAAGGCTGGGGAACTCATGCCGAGTGCGGCGCAAAGTCCCAGGAAAATGAAGCTGCGAAGCTGCATGGCGAAGATCCGATCGTTCTATGCTTGTTGCCCACGGCGTCGCCCAGCGCCCCCCAAGGGCGCCGGAAATGCCGCGCGCAATCTATAGTCGAATAAGCGCGGCTGCCTCAAGCGCGAGGCCCCGCCTCACCCCGTCGAATCTTCGTGATCTTGCTGCATTTGCCGCGACTGTGTTCAAACGACCACAGATCGCGGTTTCAAGCGTGGAAGACTATTGGTTCGGGACCTGCGGGGTCGCCGGTGCGGCGGGAGCCGTGCCGTTGGTCGCCGGCGGCGTCGAACCGGCGGCAGGCGCCGTGGCCGGGGCAGTCGCCGGAGCCGAAGCGTCGTTGCCGGAAGGCGGCGTCGGCGTGGTGCTGCCGGCGGGCGCCGGGGTGGTCGTGCCGGGCAACTGGTTGAGCACGCCTTTGCCTGCACCGTCCGACGTCGCCGGCACGCGGTCGAGGATGTCGATCGGCTTCTCGCCGTAGCGGGCGACGATCGACAGAGTCAGTGACGTGGCGAAGAAGGCGGCCGCCAGGATCGCCGTCGCACGCGTCAGGGCATTGGCCGCACCACGCGCGGTCATGAAGCCGGATCCGCCACCGATGCCGAGGCCACCGCCTTCGGAACGCTGCAGCAGCACCACGCCGACAAGGGCGAGCACGACCATGAGATGGATGACGATCAGTACGGTTTCCATAGTTTATCCTGGCGAGGCCTTGCCCGGCCGCGGACACGACCGGTGAATTGGAGGCGGCTCAATACAATGCTTTGACGGCATTTCCAAGCCCGTGGCCGGAATATGGGAAGCAACCCGTCCTTTGCAACGATTTCGTGCACCGGAAGCCCTGTCCGGCGGAGCGAATGTCTTCAGGCAATATTGCGATAAGCCTCGGCGATGCCGAGAAAATCCGCCGCTTTCAGGCTGGCGCCGCCGACCAGCGCGCCGTCGACATTCCTGACGCCGAGCAGTTCGACCGCGTTGGAGGGCTTGACCGAGCCGCCGTAGAGAATGCGCATCTTCGCCGCTCCGCCGCCGAGCTTTTCCGACAGCTTTTCGCGGATATGTGCATGTGCTGCGGCCACATCGCCGGCCGTCGGCGTCAGGCCGGTGCCGATCGCCCATACCGGCTCATAGGCAATGATGGTGTTGGACGGGGTGGCGCTTGACGGGACCGAACCATCGACCTGCCGCGACAGCACGTCCAGCGCGGCGCCCGCTTCACGCTGTTCATGCGTTTCGCCGACGCAAATGATGGCAACAAGCCCGGCACGCCATGCGGCGGATGCCTTGGCCTGGACAGTGGCGTCATCTTCGCCGCGTTGCTCGCGGCATTCGGAATGGCCGACGATGACATGGCTCGCACCGGCATCCCTGAGCATTTCCGCCGAGATGCAGCCGGTGTAGGCGCCGCTCTCCTTGGTATGGCAATCCTCACCGCCGGCATGCACCGGCGTGCGTGACAGGATCTCCGCGGCGTGAGCAAGCAGGGTTGCGGGAACGCAAACCAGCGCTTCGGTCTCCGCGTCAAGTCCGCTCATGAAACCGTTGCCGATCATCCGGAGCTCGTTGAGCGAGGCGCTGGTGCCGTTCATTTTCCAGTTGCCGGCGACGAGCGGGCGAATTCCTGGCGTCATGGGTTTGCTTCTCCGGATGATATCGGGGCTCTGGCCCTCACTACCAAAATCAGGCCACAAAGCAATCGACAGTGGGCCGGAAGGGCGCTATTGCGCTTGTTTCAGACTCGGCGCGTGCGAAAATGCGCATAAATCGGAAGTAAAAATGCTTGGTATATTGAGAAGCGCGGCAGGCACCTGGGTCGCGAAGGGGCTGTTGGTGCTGCTGGTGCTCAGCTTTTTGGTCTGGGGCGTTTCCGGACAGCTGATGAGCGGTCTTGCCGGCCACGATTCGGTGATAACCGCCGGCGGCACCAAAGTATCGATCAACGAATACCGTCTCGCCTACGATCGCCAGCTCGCCGTCATGTCGCAACAGTTCGGCCAACGTCTCAGCCACGAACAGGCAAAGGCGCTCGGCGTCGACAACCAGGTGTTGGCTCAGCTCGTCTCTGGTGCCGTTCTCGACGAACAGGCCCGCAAGCTGGGCCTCGGACTTTCCAAGGATCGGCTGGCCGAGTTGACACGCGAGGACCCAGCCTTCAAGGGCCCGGGCGGCCAGTTCGACCGCAGAACGTTCGAATATATGCTGCAGCAGATCGGCATGCGGCCCGAGGACTATTTGAAGAACCGTGCCCAGGTGGCCGTGCGCCAGCAGATTGTCGAGGCGGTCTCGGATGGCCTCAAGGCTCCGGACACTTTCTTCAAGGCGGTTGCGCTCTATCGCGGCGAAGACCGCACCATCGACTATTTGACGCTGCCCAAGGCACTGGTCGAGCCGATCGCGGCGCCGTCCGATAGCGTGCTCTCGGCCTATTTCGAAGCCAACAAGAAGACATATGCGGCACCCGAATACCGCAAATTTTCCTATGTCCGCCTCGAACCCGTCGACATCATGGATACGACCGCCGTCACCGACAGCCAGGTCAGCGACGACTACAACAAGAACAAGGCGCGTTACACCACGCCGGAACTGCGCACCGTCGAGCAGCTCGTGTTCAAGACGCCGGATGCGGCCAAGGCCGCACTCGATTCGCTCAGGGCCGGCGCCACTTTCGACAAGCTGGTCACGGCGGAAGGCAAGACGCCGGCCGACACGTTGCTCGGCACGCTTGCCAAGGACAAGATCGCCGACAAGGCGGTCGCCGACGCGGCCTTTTCGCTCAACGCCAACGAAGTCAGCCAGGTCGTGCAAGGCGCCTTCGGTCCGGTGCTGCTGCGCGTCACCGAGATCAAGCCCGAGGTGGTGAAGCCACTGGCCGAGGTGTCCGATCAGATCCGCAAGGATCTGGCGCTGGGCGAGGCAAGCCGCATCCTTCTGGACGTGCGCGACAATTACGATGACACCCGCGCCGCCGGGAGTTCGCTGGCGGAGGCCGCGGCCAAGCTGAAGCTTAAGGTCGTCACCATCGACGCCATCGATCGCAGTGGACTGCGGCCAGATGCAAGCATCGTCAAGGACCTGCCGCAATCGCCGGAGCTGATCAAAGCCGTCTTCGACGCCGAACCCAACACGGAAAACGATGCCTTGACCACAGCCGACAACGGCTTCGTCTTCTATGAGGTGGCGTCCATCACGCCGGCTCGCGACCGCACGCTGGATGAGGTTCGTCAGAAAGTCGTCGCCGACTGGACGGCGGCGGAAATAAGCAAGCGGCTGGCCGCCAAGGCTGACGAACTGGAAAAGCGGCTCAAGGCCGGCGCAACGCTCGATGTCATCGCCAGCGAACTGAAGCTCGAAAAGCAGACCAAGCGCGGTGTCAAGCGTGAGGCTGACGATGTCGACTTCGGTAAGGAGGGTGCGGCAGCGATGTTCGGTGTCGGCGAAGGCGGCACCGGCTTGGTCCCCTCACCCACCGGAGACGGGCAGATCCTGTACAAGGTCGCCGAAGTGTTCGAGCCCGCCGGAGCCGATGCCAGTTCGGTGCCGGACGACGCGCAGAAATCCTTCACCTCCGGCATGTCGGATGACCTGCTCGACCAGTTGGTGGCGCAGTTGCAGACGCAGTACGACGTTCGCATCGACCAGGCCGCCGTCGCCCAAGCCTCGACAAGATGAGCGCGCTGAAAACCCATATCGCCAAGATCGCGACCGGTAGCGCGCTTTCCTTCGAGGAAGCGCGCGAGGCCTTCGACATCATCATGTCGGGTGACGCGACCCCCGGCCAGATCGGCGGTTTCCTGATGGCGCTGCGTGTGCGCGGCGAGACGGTGAGCGAGATTTCAGGCGCCGTCGCAACCATGCGGGGCAAGATGCTGCACGTCGACGCGCCCACCGACGCCATCGACATCGTCGGCACCGGCGGCGACAATTCTCACAGCGTCAACATTTCGACGGCATCGGCCTTCGTCGTTGCCGGCAGCGGCGTGCCGGTTGCCAAACACGGCAATCGCGGCCTGTCATCGTTGACGGGGGCAGCCGACGTGCTGGTTGCGCTCGGCGTCAAGATCGATATCTCGCCCGAATTCATCGGCCGCTGCATCCACGAGGCAGGCGTTGGCTTCATGTTCGCGCCTGCGCACCATCCGGCGATGAAGCATGTCGGCCCGACCCGCGTCGAACTCGGCACCCGCACCATCTTCAACCTGCTCGGGCCGCTCTCCAATCCGGCCGGCGTCAAGCGGCAGCTGGTCGGTGTGTTCCTGCCGGAATGGATCCTGCCGGTTGCCGAGACGCTGAAGGCGCTGGGTGCCGAGCATGTCTGGGTCGCCCATGGCGACGGCTATGACGAGATCACCACCACCGGCGAGACGCAGGTTGCCGAACTGATCGGCGGCGAGATCCGCAGCTTCACCCTGACCCCTGAAGCGGTTGGGTTGCCGCGCCACAGCAAGGACGAATTGCGTGGCGGCGATGCGGACTACAACGCCAAGGCCTTGCGCGATATGCTGGGCGGCGCCGCCGGCGCCTATCGCGACACCGTGCTGATGAACGCCGGTGCCGGACTGGTTGTGGCCGGCAAGGCGACGACGCTTGGCGACGGCATCGCGGCGGCGGCGCAAGCCATCGATAGCGGCCGTGCCCTGCAAGTGCTCGACAGGCTGGTCGAGATTTCGAACGGATAACGGATAGAGCGTGTCTGACATTCTTCGCAAGATCGAGGCCTACAAGCGCGACGAGATCGCGGCAGCAAAGGCACGCGTGCCGTTGGCCGAAATCAAGGCCCGGGCAAAAGACGCCGACGCACCGCGCGGCTTTCTTGCCGCACTGGAAGCGAAGCGCAAATCCGGCGCCTTCGCGCTAATCGCCGAGATCAAGAAGGCGAGCCCTTCCAAGGGTCTGATCCGTGCCGATTTCGATCCACCGGCGCTGGCGCAGGCCTATGCCAAGGGTGGTGCTGCCTGTCTTTCGGTGCTGACCGATGCACCGTCCTTCCAGGGTGCGCCCGAATTTCTCACCCGGGCGCGAGCCGCCGTCGCGCTGCCGGCGCTGCGCAAGGATTTCCTGTTCGATCCGTATCAGGTCTACGAAGCCCGCGCCTGGGGCGCGGATGCCATCCTGATCATCATGGCCAGTGTCGACGACGTCCTGGCCAGCGAGCTCGAGGCGACGGCCTTCGAACTCGGCATGGATGCACTGGTCGAAGTGCACGACGAGACCGAGACGCAGCGCGCGCTAAAACTGTCGTCGCGGCTGATCGGCATCAACAACCGCAATCTGCGCACATTCGAGACCAGCCTCGACACTTCCATGCGGCTGGCGACGATGGTTCCGGCCGACCGCTTGCTGGTCAGCGAGAGCGGTATTTTCTCGCATGACGACTGCCTCAGGCTGCAAAAGAGCGACATCGGCACTTTTCTTGTCGGCGAGAGCCTGATGCGGCAACAGGACGTCACCGCGGCGACGCGCCTGCTTCTGACAGGCAAGGCTTTGGCCGAGGCCATCTGACGATGGTATCGGGCCTTACCCATCTCGGCGCGCAGGGCGAGGCCAACATGGTCGACGTCGGCGACAAGGACGAAACAACGCGCACGGCGATCGCCGAAGGCTTTGTCGCGATGCAGCCCGAGACGCTGAAGATGATCCTCGCCGGCAACGCCAAGAAGGGCGATGTGCTCGGCACCGCGCGCATCGCCGGTATCATGGCGGCGAAGAAGACGCATGAACTGATCCCGCTCTGCCACCCGCTGCTTTTGACCAAGGTTTCCGTCGACATCGAGCCCGACCATGCTTTGCCGGGCCTGAAGGTCACCGCACTGGCGCGCGTCACCGGCAAGACGGGTGTCGAGATGGAAGCGCTGACGGCTGCCTCGGTCGCCTGCCTGACCATCTACGACATGGCCAAAGCAGTAGACCGCGCCATGGTCATCACCGGCATCCGCCTGGTCGAAAAGACCGGTGGCAAGTCGGGTGACTACAAGGCGAGCGCCTGATGGCGCTGGTTCCTATCGCGGAGGCGCTTGAACGCCTGCTTGATGGAGCGGCGCCTCTAGCCGGCGAAAGCGTTCCCCTGTTCGAGGCTGTGGATCGTGTTCTGGCGGAACCGGTCGTGGCACTTCGCACCCAGCCGCCTTTCAATGCTTCCGCCATGGACGGCTATGCAGCGCGCGCCGCCGACGTCACGTCGGTCCCATCCAGGCTGTCGGTGATCGGCATGGCGCCGGCTGGGCGTGGCTTCGACGGCACGGTCGGCCAGACGCAGGCCGTGCGCATCTTCACCGGCGCGCCGCTGCCCGAAGGCGCCGACACCATCGTCATCCAGGAGAATGTCCGCGATCTCGGCGGCGGCGAAATCGAAGTGACCGAGCCAACGGCGCAATGGCGCAATATCCGCCGCATCGGGCTCGATTTTTCAACAGGCGACATGCTGCTGGAAAAAGGTCGCTTGCTCGACCCGGCGGCGCTGTCGTTGGTGGCATCAGCCAACCATCCTCGGGTCAGCGTGGTGAAGCGGCCGCTGGTCGCCATCATCGCCACCGGCGACGAATTGCTGCCGCCCGGCAGCGATCTCGGACCGGACCAGATCATCTCATCGAATGCCTATGGCGTCGCCGCCACCGCACACTCGGTCGGCGCCCGCGCGCTCGATCTCGGCATTGCCGCCGATCGCAAGGAGGCTATCGCCGAACTGGTGCAAAAAGCGGTCGCGGCCGGTGCGGATGTCATCGTGACGCTTGGTGGCGCCTCGGTCGGCGATCACGACCTGATCCACGACGTGCTGACCGGCGAAGGCATGACGCTCGGCTTCTGGAAGATCGCCATGCGCCCCGGCAAGCCGCTGATGTTCGGCCGCCTCGGCGATATCAGGTGCATCGGCTTGCCCGGCAATCCGGTGGCAAGCCTGGTCTGCTCGCAATTGTTCCTGAAGCCGCTGCTGGCGCGGCTCGGCGGCCGCAATCATCGCCAGGACATTCGTCCGGCGCGGTTGGGTGCCGCCATGCCGGCCAATGATCTGCGCCAGGACTATGTGCGGGCGGTGGTCCGGGAAGATGACGGAGCTCTGGTGGCAACCCCGTTCGGCATCCAGGATTCCTCGATGCTGAGAATGCTGGCTGACGCCAACGGGCTGATCGTGCGGGCGCCGTTTGCCCCCGCAGCAGCTGCTGGCGAGGCTTGCAGCGTACTGATGCTGCGCTGAAGCAGCGCAGAACAAACCATTAATAACAAACAGAAAATGACGTCGGCGCTATTCCGATATCAAGGCGCGGGTCAGCGGATGCGCCGGATCGGCAAGGCCGTCGACAATGCTGAAATGATGCCGGTCAGGCTCGACCACGGTGCCGGTGGTGGCGCCGAGGCCGGTCCAGATGTTGGCAAGCAGCGCATTCTGGCGCAGGAATTCGGCGCGCTCGCCGCCACCGGCCCAACAGGTGATGCGGGCACCATCCATGGGCCGCAGCAGCGCCGGGCTTTCAGCCAGCGCCTCATCTTCGTCGATGGCCAGAGTCGCGTTCATCTCGGTGCGCATGATCGGACGCAGATCGTGGACACCCGAAATCGAAACGACATGGCGTACGCGCCGCGCCACATCGTCCGCCAGAGGCGTGGTTGTCGTCACCATCCGGCTGGCAAGATGGCCGCCGGCCGAATGTCCGGTCAGCATCAGCGGCCCGTCGACCATTGCCGCCGCCTTGCCGATCGCCACGCCGATCTCCTGGACGATGCCGGCGATGCGTAAGTCCGGGCACAGCGTGTAGGACGGCATCGCCACGGCAAAGCCGCTGCTGACCGCACCATTGGCGAGATGCGACCAGAAACTCTTGTCGAACGCCTTCCAGTAACCGCCATGGATGAACACCACCAACCCTTTGGGCGTGGCGCTGGGGAGGAAGAGATCGAGCCGATTGCGTCGCCCATCGCCATAGGTGATGTCGAGCCGTGCCCGGCCCTGCGCCGAGAGTGCGTCACGAAACGCTTGCGCAGGCTCCACCCACGCGGCCGGCCATCGGTCGCTGCCGGCGATATTCGCACCGTTGGCATAGGCATCATCCCAATCGACGATGTGACGTTCGAACATCTGCGCCCTTCCCCAAAAACGGCATCGCTGTTCCGCTAGCAATGGCCACCGCCACGCCATGCGTCAATGCTCTAGGGCAAAAACATTTTAGGCTTGAAACAAATTTCGACTGGTGCGATCCTGCCCGCACGAACAGCCGACAATGGGAGGTCTGCTGTGCTGCCCGAACCTGCAGATGTTCACCCTTTCTGGGCGCATCTCAGCAGGTGCGATGGGCAGTACGAAGCCTCCTCAGAGCAGGACCTTAGCATCCACGACATCCGGCCAAGGCGCCTCGCGCACTGGCCGTCCAGCAAACAGGAGAGCGGCGACATGCTTGGGCCTTCAGCGCATATCGACACGTTCACGCGCGATCACCTGCCGCCGCCGGAGCAATGGCCTGAAATCCTGCTCGACGGCTTCGACTATCCCGAACGCCTCAACGCCGGTGTCGAACTGACCGACAGGCTGGTCGAGAAAGGCCTGGGCGACCACACCGCGCTGATCGGCAATGGCCGCCGCCGCACCTACAAGGAACTGTCCGACTGGACGAACAGGCTGGCCCACGCGCTGGTCGAGAATTATGGGGTCGAGCCCGGCAACCGGGTGCTGATCCGTTCGGCCAACAACCCCGCCATGGTCGCCTGCTGGCTGGCCGCCACCAAGGTTGGCGCCGTGGTCGTCAACACCATGCCGATGCTGCGCGCCGGCGAACTCGCCAAGATCGTCGACAAAGCGGAAATCACCGTCGCGCTCTGCGACACCAGGCTGATGGACGAGATGACCGCCTGCGCCAAGGACAGCGCATTCCTCAAGCAGGTCATCGGTTTCGACGGCACCGCCAACCATGATGCTGAACTCGATCGTGCCGCTCTCGACAAGCCGGTGACGTTCACCGCAGTCGACACCGGCCGCGACGATGTTGCCCTGCTCGGCTTCACCTCGGGCACAACAGGCGTTCCGAAGGCGACGATGCATTTCCACCGCGACCTGCTGATCATCGCCGACGCCTACGCCCGCGAAATCCTGGAGGTGACGCCGGACGACATCTTCGTCGGCTCGCCGCCGCTGGCCTTCACCTTCGGCCTTGGCGGACTCGCCATCTTCCCGCTGCGCTTCGGTGCGGCGGCGACGCTGCTGGAGCAGGCGACGCCACCCAACATGATCCACATCATCGAGACCTACAAAGCGACGATCTCTTTCACCGCGCCGACTGCCTACCGCGCCATGCTGAAGGCCATGGATGAAGGAGCGGACCTGTCATCGCTGCGCGTCGCCGTTTCGGCCGGCGAAACCTTGCCTGCTCCCGTTTTCGAAGAGTGGACACAAAAGACCGGAAAGCCGATCCTCGACGGCATCGGAGCCACCGAGATGCTGCACATCTTCATCTCCAACCGTTTTGACGACATGAAGCCCGCGTCGACCGGAAAGCCGGTGGGCGGCTACGAGGCGCGCGTCGTCGATGACGAGATGCGCGAGGTGCCACGCGGCGCGACCGGCAGGCTTGCGGTGCGCGGACCGACCGGCTGCCGCTACATGGCCGATGACAGGCAGAAGGAATACGTGCGCGACGGCTGGAACCTCACCGGCGATACCTTCACGCAGGACGAGGACGGCTTCTTCCATTTCGCCGCCCGCTCCGACGACATGATCGTCAGCGCCGGCTACAACATTGCCGGACCCGAGGTCGAGGCCGCACTTCTGTCGCATCCGGATGTCGCCGAATGCGCTGTCATTGGCGCCGAGGACGCCGAACGCGGCCAGATCGTCGAGGCGCATGTCGTGCTAGCGCAGGGCGTCGCGCCCGACGCCCTCACCACCAAGCGCCTGCAGGACCATGTCAAGGCAATGATCGCGCCCTATAAATATCCGCGATCGGTAAAATTCATCGCCGCCCTGCCCAAGACCCAGACCGGCAAGATCCAGCGCTTCCGGCTGCGCACGGAGAAAATCGATTGAGCGAGCCATACGATCCGGCGTCCGAAGGCGCCCAGATGTCGTTCAAGGAGCGCATGTCCTACAGCGACTACCTGCACCTGGAGAAAGTGCTGGAGGCCCAAACGCCGCTGTCATCGGCGCATGACGAGATGCTGTTCATCATCCAGCATCAGACCTCCGAACTCTGGATGAAGCTCGCTCTGCACGAGATCGGCGCCGCGATCCGTTCCATCCGCGCCGACCGGCTCGAGCCGAGCTTCAAGATGCTGTCGCGCGTTGCGCGGATCTTCGAGCAGCTGAACAATGCCTGGGATGTGCTGCGGACGATGACGCCGAGCGAATACACCGAGTTCCGCGACGCGCTCGGCCAGTCCTCGGGTTTCCAGTCCTGGCAGTATCGCGCCATCGAGTTCATGGCCGGCAACCGAAACTTGGCAATGCTCGGGCCGCACAAGCACCGGCCCGACCTGAGCGGAAAGCTGGAAGCGATCCTGACCGAACCATCGCTCTACGACGAAGCGCTGCTGCTGCTTGCGCGCAACGGATTCGACATCGGTGCCGATGCCAGGCGCACGGACTGGCGTGAGACGCGAACCGAGAATGAAGAGGTGCTGGTCGCCTGGCAAACCATTTACCGCGATCCGCAGCGCTACTGGATGTTCTACGAACTGGCAGAGAAGCTGGTCGACTTCGAGGATTATTTCCGCCGCTGGCGCTTCAACCACGTCACCACGGTTGAGCGCATCATCGGTCTGAAACGCGGCACCGGCGGCACGTCGGGTGCTTCGTATCTGAAGAAGATGCTCGAGGTGGTGCTGTTCCCGGAACTGTGGACGGTCCGCACCCGGCTCTGACATCGTCGAAATGAAAACAGCGACGCGCGGCGGCGGAACACCCTTCGCGAACACCGGGGACTGACTGACCATGAGTGGATTTCCTGATCTCGCCGCAGTCGAAGCGATGGATGCCACAGATCCGCTGCGGGCCATGCGCGACCGTTTCATTCTGCCGGAGGGGGTGATCTATCTCGACGGCAATTCACTGGGGGCAGCGTCTCATGCCGTTTTCGGCGAGCTGCAGCAGGCGGCAACCCAGGAATGGGCCCAGGACCTCATCCGAGCCTGGAATACGGCCGGATGGTTCGAGATGCCGATCGAACTCGGCGATCAACTCGGACGCCTGATTGGAGCCGCGGCCGGCCAGACCGTCGTCTGCGACACGACGTCGACCAACATCTACAAGGTGCTGCATGCGGCGCTGGAGATGCGGCCGGGCCGGTCGGTCATCGTCGCCGAGGGTGACAGTTTCCCCACCGACCTGTACATCGCCGAAGGCGTGGCCTCGACACGGGACGGCGTCCTGCTGCGCCTCGCGGGCGTCGACGCGCCCACCATCGAAGAGCTGATCGACGAAAACGTCGCGGTGGTGCTGGTCAACCACGTCAACTACAAATCGGGTGAACTGCGCGACATGGCGGCGCTGACGCGCAAGGCTCATGCGGCCGGAGCGCTGATCGTCTGGGATCTATGCCACACCGCCGGCGCCCTGCCCGTCGAGCTCGATCAGGCAAATGCCGATTTCGCCATCGGCTGCACTTACAAGTACCTCAACGGCGGTCCGGGCGCACCGGCCTTCATCTATGTCGCGCAGCGCCATCACGGCGATATCAGCCAGCCGCTCAGCGGCTGGTGGGGCCATGCGCGGCCCTTTGCCTTCGAACGGGGGTATGTTGCCGGCACCGGTATCCGCCGCTTTCTGTGCGGCACCCAGCCTGTCCTGTCGATGCGGGCGCTCAAAGGCGCGCTTGTCATCTGGAACGACGTCGACATGGCGGCATTGCGAAAAAAGAGCGTCGCGCTGACGGAACTGTTCATCCAGCTCGTCGAAGCAAAGTGCGGCGCCTATGGCCTCACGCTGGAGACCACCCGCGACGCGACCAGGCGCGGCAGCCAGGTGTCGTTCCTTCACGATCACGGCTATCAAATCATGCGGGCGCTGATCGAGCGCGGCGTCATCGGTGATTTTCGCGCGCCATCGACCATCCGTTTCGGCTTCACGCCGCTCTATGTCGGCTACAAGGATGTGTGGCTGGCGGTTGAGGTGCTGGAGGATATTCTGCGCACGGGCGCATGGAAGGACCAGCGTTTCGCCGTCAAGGAAGCCGTTACCTGACGCAACGATCTCCGCGATTTGCCGTCGCCGCCCTCACTGCCCGGCAGATGACGGAGGGCTGAATTCCAGCCACAAATGCCAACAGACGTTGGCGTTTTGGCTCCGTTTCGTTCACGGCAAACGAACGTCCCGAAGATTGATAGCGTCCCTTGTGGAGGTCGATCGGCAGATGATGCCAAGCCTTGGGTCGAGGATGAGCCACAGGTCATTAACCATAATGGTTTCAATGTGAGCAGGCGCATTGCCGTGGTTGGCGCCTGTCGATCGCGACCCGCTGGCAAGCCCAAATAATTTCAGCAGCCTTAACAAATTCATTAAACTTTAAACGGTTGCAGAACACAACTGGAACAGATAGTGTTTGTTCTGGGTTTGTTTTTCGATTCTGGTTTCAGGTAATCTGGGGGCCGCCATGCTGACACGCAAGCAACATGAACTGCTGATGTTCATCCATGAACGCCTGAAGGAGAGCGGCATTCCGCCATCCTTCGACGAGATGAAGGAGGCGCTCGACCTTGCCTCCAAATCCGGGATTCATCGGCTGATCACCGCACTTGAGGAGCGCGGCTTTATTCGCCGGTTGCCCAACCGGGCACGGGCGCTGGAAGTGCTGCGATTGCCGGACTCCATCGCGCCCGGCCTCAACGCGGCAAAGAAGTTTTCGCCAAGCGTCATCCAGGGCAGTCTCGGTCAGGGTGGTGCCCTTGGCCGGCAGATCAAGCCGGCGCCTTCGCGGATGCCCTCGCCCGGCAATGATGACGATGCGGTCTCCGCCGTGTCGATCCCGGTCATGGGCCGTATCGCCGCCGGTGTGCCGATCGATGCCATCCAGCATCAGACGCATTCGATCTCCGTGCCGCCGGACATGATCATGGGCGGCGCCCACTATGCGCTGGAGGTCAAGGGCGACTCGATGATCGAGGCCGGTATCTTCGACGGCGACACCGTCATCATCCGCAATGCCGACACGGCGAACCCCGGCGAGATCATCGTGGCGCTGGTCGATGAAGAGGAAGCGACGCTGAAGCGGTTCCGCCGCAAGGGCGCTTCGATTGCGCTCGAAGCCGCCAATCCGGCCTATGAAACCCGTATTTTCGGCCCAGACAGGGTCAAGGTGCAAGGCAAGCTCGTCGGCCTCATCCGCCGCTACTGAGGCGGCTGCGGGTTGGCCGCTGGCTTCTCGGGTTTCTTGAAGGGTGCCAGCCCCCTCGCCTCACGAGAGTATTTGCGTTGCGTGTGCCAGGGCCGATATGGGCTGTTCACCGCGAAGCTGATTGTCGCCGGCGTGGTCGCCGACTGGCGATCGAAGAAGACGGCGGCACTGCCTTTGCGAGCCAGTTGCCGCTTGGTGATGACGAGAACCAGCGGATTGTGACAGGCGTCATAGGCGGTGGCGTCATTGATGACGATCAGCTCGGCGAAGCCGCAGGCTTTCCAGGTGTCCTTGCGGTCCTCGACATAGGCAATGATCGCACCGGACATATGCCTGGCCACGCAAACGCCTGAGGAGCAATAGAACGGCGATCCCGGCGGTAGCTCAACGGCGTCCGCGACGTCGAATTGCCCATCGCTCTTGTCGAACACCTCTGGCACGACGATGGTTTCTGATGTCAGGGCGCGTTTCCAGTTGTCGACGGTGAATTCGTTCGGCCGTTCCCGGCTGACGGCAAGCTCGCCGCCACCGATCGGCAACGCCACCAGCCGGGCGTCTTCCGAGATCAGCACATCCGGCGTGCGCGTATCCGAGACGGTCAGCAAGCCTGCCAGCGCGAATGGCAGAGCAGCGAGCCGCAGCCAAGTTGTCGCCATCGTCGCGATGACCAGGGCAATTGTCACCAGCAGGACAGATTGCTGCGAAATCAGCCCAACCCCATCGACAGGCGAACGTTCGGAGATCCAACCCGATATGGCGATCATCACCGTCAGACCCTTGCCCATCAGGTAGAGGGCCGGCCAATCCAATCCGAAAGGCATCAGCAGCGCGCTTGCGACAGCCAGGAACATGACGACGGTAACGATCGGCATAACCGCCAGATTGGCGAACAGGCTGAGCGGCGACACACGCTGAAAATGCCAGATGGCAAACAGCGTCGTGGCGCTGCCGGCGATGATGGAGGTCATGGCAAGGCCGGTTGCCGCGAGCACGAACTTTCGCGTCAGGAAACCGGGCATGGATCGCTTTGGGGGCGGCGGTCTTGCTTTTCCCGCGCGGTGATCGGCCCAGCCGGCATAGGCGCCGACCAGAGCCGCGGTCGCGGCGAACGACATCTGAAAACTCGGGCCGACCACCTCATGCGGCGACACCACGATGACGGCGATCGCCGAGATCGCCAGATTGCGCATGGTGAGTGCTGCTCGATCGAACAGCACGGCAATCAGCATCACCGCCAGCATGATGAAGCTGCGCTCGGCGGCAACGACGACTCCAGAGATGATGAGATAGGCCGCGATCGAGAACAGTGCGGCGACGGCGGCATACTTCTTGACCGGGCGACGCGCGGAAAAGTCGGGAAACAAGGCGAAGGCGCCGCGCAGCAAGCCCATGATGGTGCCTGCGACCAGCGCCATGTGCAGTCCCGAAATCGAGATGATGTGGTAGATGCCGGTACGTCGCATCGCCTCATTGATGTCATCGGGAATGCCGGCGCGCACGCCGACGATCAGCGCCGCGGCGATCTCGCCTTCGGCGCCGCCGACGCTCGCCCTGATATGGTCGGCGATGGCCTCGCGGGCATTTTCCACGCTAGAGGAAATTCGGGCCGGCAGCGGCATGTCGCCATCATCGCTGACGACAAGCTTGGGGTTGCCGAGAAAGAACCCGCTGCCGCCGATGCCGGCAAAATAGCTGTCGAAGGAGAAATCATAGCTGTCCGGCCGCACCGGCCCGGTCGGCGGCAAAAGCTTGGCATATCCAGTGATGAGGGAGCCTGCGGTCACGTCAGCCGGGATCTTGCGTGCCGAAAGCCGCACCCGTTCCGGCGCATAGCGCAGTTTCGGTCTTGCGGTCGATGTCACGTCGATGGTCAGCCGGATGCGGCCAGTTTCCATCCGGTCGAGCGAGACGACGCGGCCGGTCACCTGCGTCGAGATTTCCGAGCCCAACATTTGTGTGCCCGCACGCCACGTCTCGACCTTGGCAGCAAGCAGTCCTAGGGCGCACAAAAGCGCCGCCATGAAACACAGATGGGTCTTTGGCCATGAGCGCGAGACCAGCGCACAGATCCCCGTCAAGATGACAACCGCGACAGGTCTCGCAAAGTCGGGTTCAGCCGTCAGCGAAAAATAGCCGATCGCTCCGATCGCCAGGCAGACCGGCACCAGCAGGAAGGCCACGCCCCGGTCGAGTTCCAGGCTCGCCGCCGTGTTCACGCTGTGGCGCAGGCGAGGCAGTGATGTCAGGCTGATTTGCCGGCGCACGCGAACGATCCTGCCGGTTTCGGCAACAGGAACAGAGGCGGCGACATCCGCTTGCAAGGGCGCCTTGCCGGGATCCGGCACAAGGGGCGATGGCGGCGGTAATGGGGCTGGCCGAGGCGCAAACAGGGACCGTTCGCTGACGCCGATGGCAGCGTCCTCGCCCTGATCCGAGCCCCAGCCTCGTCCAGCCATCGGGTCTGCCCCTTGCGCCCTCGACACCCTATGCTACATGAACGCCGGGCGCGCGAAAGCCCGCGCAACCGCACCCCGCTTCAGATGGTTTCCGAGAGTTCCATGTCCGACAAGGTCGTCACCCGTTTTGCCCCTTCGCCCACCGGCTATCTGCACATAGGCGGCGCGCGCACGGCGCTGTTCAACTGGCTGTATGCGAAGCACACTGGCGGCACGATGCTGCTGCGCATTGAGGACACCGACCGCGAACGCTCCAATGAAGCCGCGACGGCTGCCATCCTCGACGGGCTTTCCTGGCTTGGCCTGAGCTGGGACGGCGAGCCGGTGTCGCAGTTCGAGCGTGCGCCGCGCCACCGCGAGGTGGCTGAGGAGCTCGTGCGCATGGGCAAGGCGTATTATTGCTATGCCACGCCGGCCGAACTGGAGGCCATGCGCGAGGCTGCCAGAGCCAAGGGGCTGCCGCCCCGCTATGACGGCCGCTGGCGCGACCGCGACCCCTCTGAGGCGCCCGCAGGCGTCAAGGGCGCCATTCGTATCAAGGCGCCGACCGAAGGCGAGACCATCGTCCATGACCGTGTCCAGGGCGAGGTGCGCTTTCCCAATAAGGATCTCGATGACTTCATCATCCTGCGTTCTGACGGCAATCCCACTTACATGCATGCCGTCGTCGTCGATGATCATGATATGGGAGTCACCCATATCATTCGCGGCGACGATCATCTGACCAACGCCGCTCGCCAGACCGTGATCTACAACGCCATGGGCTGGAACGTGCCGTCCATGTCGCATATCCCGCTGATCCACGGCGCCGATGGCGCCAAGCTGTCGAAGCGGCACGGCGCGCTTGGCGTCGAGGCCTATCGCGCCATGGGCTACCTGCCGGAGGCGCTGCTCAATTACCTGGCGCGCCTTGGCTGGAGCCATGGCGACGACGAGATCATGTCGATCAAGAATATGATTTCCTGGTTCGATATCGGCGATGTCAACAAGGGCGCGGCGCGCTTCGACTTCGCCAAGCTGGAGGCGATCAACGGCGCGCATATGCGCCGCATGAGCGATGCCCAACTGTTCGACATCTTCATCGCTACCCTGCCCTATCTCGAAGGTGGCCCGGCGATCGCCGCGCGCCTGAACGACAGCACCAAGGCGCAGTTGCTGGCAGCGCTTCCGGGCTTGAAGGACCGCGCCAAGACGCTGGTCGAGCTCGTCGATGGCGCGGCCTTCCTGTTCGCCACGCGCCCCCTGCCGATCGACGACAAGGCGGCCCTTCTGCTTACCGACGATGCCCGCAAGATCCTGCGCAGTGCTCACGAAGCTTTGAACGGGCTTGCGAGTGACTGGACAGCCGCCTCGGCGGAGGCGGCGATACGCGAGGTGGCAGCGGCCGGCAGTCACAAGCTCGGCGCGGTGGCCCAGCCTTTGCGCGCTGCGTTGACCGGCAAAAGCACCTCGCCGGGCGTGTTCGATGTGCTCGCCGTGCTCGGCCGCGAGGAAAGCCTGGCGCGCATCTCAGATCAAATCGATTAGGAGCAAACTGGCCCAAGAAGATTGGCATTGAAAGGCGGGTTTCGCAGTGCAACATTAGGCCTTGGCCCAATCTGGCACGCACCTCCTGAAATGCGGTGGCGAATACGCGCATTGCGGTGATTTTCGACGTGTCGCTCTGCAGAATTTTGCCTTTGCCGGCATGAGGAAACAAGAAGGAGTTTGCAATGACCGAAGCTGCGAAAAAAATGGATTTGGGCGGCAAGACCCAGGAGGCCACGGCAACGCTTGCATTCGCCGGCAAGACCCATGAATTCAAGGTGCGAAGTGGTTCGGTCGGGCCTGATGTCATCGACATCGCCTCGCTCTACTCAACCACCGGCGCCTTCACTTACGATCCGGGCTTCACCTCGACGGCAAGCTGCGAGTCCGAAATCACCTTCATCGACGGCGACGCCGGCATCCTCCTCCATCGCGGCTATCCGATCGACCAGTTGGCCGAACATGGCGACTTCCTCGAGGTCTGCTATCTCCTGCTCTACGGTGAATTGCCGACCAAGGCGCAGAAGGACGACTTCGACTACCGCGTGACGCGCCACACCATGGTGCATGAGCAGATGTCGCGCTTTTTCACCGGCTTCCGCCGCGACGCGCACCCGATGGCGGTGATGTGCGGCGTGGTCGGCGCGCTGTCGGCCTTCTACCACGACTCCACCGACATCTCCGACCCCTACCAGCGCATGGTTGCCTCCATGCGGCTGATCGCCAAGATGCCAACGATCGCGGCGATGGCCTACAAATACCACATCGGCCAGCCCTTCATTTACCCGAAGAACGAACTGAACTTCGCCGCCAACTTCCTGCACATGTGCTTTGCCGTGCCGTGCGAGGAATACAAGATCAACCCGGTGCTGGCGCGCGCCATGGAGCGCATCTTCATTCTGCACGCCGACCACGAGCAGAACGCCTCGACCTCGACCGTTCGTCTCGCCGGCTCGTCGGGCGCCAACCCGTTCGCGTGCATCGCCGCCGGCATCGCTTGCCTGTGGGGCCCTGCGCATGGCGGCGCCAATGAAGCGGCGCTCAACATGCTTGGCGAGATCGGCCATGTCGATCATATCCCGGAGTTCATCGCTCGCGCCAAGGACAAGAACGACCCGTTCCGGCTGATGGGCTTTGGCCACCGCGTCTACAAGAACTATGATCCGCGCGCCAAGATCATGCAGAAGACGGCGCATGAGGTTCTGGGCGAACTCGGCATAAAGGACGATCCGCTGCTCGACATCGCCATGGAACTGGAAAAGATCGCGCTGACCGATCCCTATTTCATCGAGAAGAAGCTCTACCCGAATGTCGACTTCTATTCCGGCATTACGCTGAAGGCGCTGGGTTTCCCCACCACCATGTTCACCGTGCTGTTCGCGGTCGCCCGCACCGTCGGCTGGATCGCACAGTGGAAAGAGATGATCGAGGATCCGCGCCAGAAGATCGGCCGGCCGCGCCAGCTCTATACCGGCGCACCCGAGCGTGACTACGTGCCGATCGCCAAGCGGTGAATTGGGAGTAGGGATCGGGCAGTAGGCAGTAGGCAGTAGGCACGGTCAACTTCCCTACTCCCTACTGACTATTCCCTCTCTTGATATACCGCATCACCACCTGCGCGGCGATCTCGCCGGACGGTCTGTCCGTCGCCATGCGCCGCGTGATCTCTGCAAATCCATTCTTCTGCCAGGCGCGCATGCCGCTGTCGGCGAACAGGGCTTCCAATTGCCGGGCCAGATTGTTCGGCTTGATGTAGCCGTCGTAGAATTCCGGAATAAGCGCTCGATCCGATATCAGATTGGGCAGCAGGGCCGACCAGACTGAAACGAGGTACGGCGCCAAGACGCGCGCAACCGGGTCGAGCCTGTAGCAGGAAATCATCGGCACTCCGGCCAGCGCCAGCTCCAGCGATACCGTCCCGGACGCGATCAGCGCCGCATCGGCTTTGCCGAAAGCCTGCCATTTGCGCTGGGGATCGACGATGATCTCAGGCTTTTCATCCCAGCGGTTGACGGAGGATTTGACGAGGTCGGCGACATGCGGAACGGTCGGCAGCAGCAGCCGCAGGCGGTGACCACGCGCACGCAGAATCGACATCGTCTCGCCGAACGGGTCGAGCAGCCGCCGTACCTCGCCACGCCGCGAACCAGGCAGGACGAGCAGGGTCTTGACGCGATCAGGAGAAAGGTCGCGCGGTAGTTCCTGCGCCTTGGCTGCGGCCAGCAAACCCGCATCGTGGGTCAGGCGATGCCCGACATAGGTGCCCGGTGGCCCGCCGAGCCGCTCGAGCTCCTTGACCTCGAAAGGCAGGATGCAGAGGATGTGGTCGACATAGGGCTTCATCGCCACCGCCCTGCCCGGCCGCCACGCCCACACGCTCGGGCAGACATAGTGGATGATCGGAATCGACGGGTTGGCCGCACGCACCTTTTTGGCGACGCGCAACGAAAAGTCCGGACTGTCGATGGTGACCATGCAGTCCGGCTTTTCGTCGGCAACGGTCTTGGCCAGTTGGCTGATCCGCCGCATCAGGCGCGGCAGGTCGCGTAGAACGGCGCTGAACCCCATCAGGGCGATCTCGCCGGCATCGAATGGCGAGACCAGTCCCAGCGCCTGCAAATGACGGCCGCCGAGGCCGACGAGTTGCACCTCGCGCCCCACAGCCTGGCTGAGCGAGCGCACTATGTCGGCACCGAGCAGGTCGCCAGACTCCTCTCCGGCAACGATTGCGATCTTCAATGCCCTGTCAGCCATTGCGCGGCTCCGTGGCGGCACGCAGGCCAAGGACGAACAGGCCGAGTGCATTGGCGCGCGTGATGGTTTCAGGACCTTCGAGGATCAGCGAGCGTCCCGCCTCGACGGCAATGCCGGCGAGTCCGGCCGCGTGCGCTGCCTCGACCGTCTGCGGACCGATGGATGGAAGATCGGCGCGCAGTTCCTGACCGGGCTTGGCGCACTTGACGAGGACGCCGCGGGTCTTGCCCGCAATACGGCCGTGGCCGCGCAGCAGCTTCGCACGATCAAGCAGGCCGGCTGTTCCTTCGATGCCTTCCAGCGCGATTGCCCGGCCACCAACCGCGATCGCCGCTTGGCCGACATCCAGCGCCCCGATGGCCTTTGCTGCCGCAAGGCCTGCCTCAATATCGCGCCAGTCCAATTTTCGCGGTTCGGCCTTGGTCAGCACGCCTTCGGCGGCGACAAGATTCGGCACTACTTCGTGGGCGCCAACGACCTTTACTCCGCGCGCTTCGAGGCCTCGTGCCAAGACCTTCAGAAGACCATCGTCGCCACGCGCGAGCGCCATGACGACCAAAGGAATCACCGCGAGCAGGCTGAGACTGGGGCGCAGCGCAAGCAATCGCGGCCGGCGCTTGATCTCGCCTGCAAGCACCAGATGGGTGATCCGGTGCCGCCGCAGCAAAGGGACGAGCGAGCCTATACCTTCCAGAGCGAGGCTTTCGTGATCGTATCGGGAGAGTTCCGCGATGCGGTCGACCTCGCCTTCCATCAGGATGACGAAGGGCGGATAACCTTGTTCAGCCGAACCGGCCGCGACTTCGACCGGCAGACTGCCGCCGCCGGCAATGATGCCGACCCTGGAGCCCGGCGGAAGATCAAGACGCGCAGCCGCTGTCTCAGTCTTCGTCATCGACATCGTCGCCATCGCCGCCCTTGAGCGACGGCACAGCATAGTGCCGCTTGCCGCGACTGGTGATGAAATCGATGATCTTCATGGCGGTCGGCGACGACGCGAACTCCGCCTTGGCGAATTCGATGTTCTCGCCAACGGTGCGGGAACGATCGAAGATCATCCTGTAAGCCTTGCGCAGCACAAGGATTTCGGACCTTGGCAGGCCGGAGCGCTTGAGGCCGATGATGTTGAGGCCGCGTAGGCTGGCGCGGTTGCCGACCGCTATAGCAAAGGGGATGACATCGCCGACGATCGCGGAGCAGCCGCCGAGAAAGGCGTTGTCGCCGATGCGGACAAACTGATGCACTGCGGTCAGGCCGCCGATATAGACATTGTTGCCGACCTCGCAGTGGCCGCCCAGCGTTGCACCATTGGCGAACGTCGCATTGTTGCCGACGACGCAATCATGGGCGATATGGGCGTAGGCAAGGAAATTGCCATTGTCGCCGACCGTCGTCTCGCCGCGGCTGGAATCGGTGCCGAGATGCATGGTCACGCCTTCGCGGATCGTGCAGTTCCTGCCGATGACCAAGGTGGTGCGACCGCCCTTGTGCTTGGTGTTCTGCGGCGGTGCGCCCAATGTCGCCATCGGATAGACCTTGGTCGAGGCGCCGATCGACGTCGCGCCCATCACCGAGACATGACTGACCAGTTCGACGTCGTCGCCGATCACCACATCGGCAGCGACATGGCAGAACGGCCCGATGCGCGCACCTTGGCCGATTTGGGCGCCTTCCTCGACAATGGAGGAAGCATGAATGGATGTCTTGATTTTCATAAGCACTCGATCGTCAGTCGCTGGTGACCATCATGGCTGAAATCTCGGCCTCGGCCGCCTTGGCGCCGTCGACCATGGCTTCACAAGCGAATTTGAGCAGGTTGCCGCGTTTCTTGATTTTCTTGACATAGATCTTCAACTGGTCGCCGGGAACCACCGGTTTGCGGAATTTGGCGTTGTCGATGGTCAGGAAATAGACCAGCGACGGCTTTTCGGTACCCAGGCTGCGGATACAGATGGCGCCGGCCGTCTGCGCCATCGCCTCGACGATGAGCACACCCGGCATGACCGGCTGCTCAGGGAAATGACCCTGAAAATGCGGCTCGTTTATGGTCACGTTCTTGATGCCAACAGCGGATTCGTCGCCATCGATGTCGACGATACGATCGATCATCAGGAACGGATAGCGGTGCGGCAGGAGCTTCATCAGCCCCATAATGTCGACCGCCTCCAGCGTCGTCGACGCGATCATGTCAGCCATTGCCTCCCTCGCCCTGTTTGCGGGTCCTGGCGAGCTTGCGCAGCATGGCTATCTCCCGCATGGCTTCCGCCATCGGCTGTGCCGGATAGCCGCCCCAGATCTCGCCTGCAGGGACATTGCTCATAAATCCACTTCTGGCGGCAAGCTTGGCCCCTGTCCCAATGGTCAGGTGATCCGCAAGCCCGACGCCGCCGCCCATGGTGACATTGTCACCCACCACCACGGAACCCGAAATACCCGAAAGCCCGGCTATTATGCAATTGCGGCCGATGCGGACGTTATGGGCGATCTGCACGAGATTGTCGATCTTGGTGCCCTGGCCGATGATCGTATCGGACATGGCGCCGCGATCGACGGTGGTGTTGGAGCCGATCTCGACGTCGTCCTGGATAACGACACGGCCGATCTGCGGCACGCGCTCAGGCCCCTTGGCCCCGCCGACGAACCCAAAACCATCCTGGCCTATCCTGGCGCCGCCATGAATGATGACGCGATTGCCGATCAAGGCATACTGGATGCTGGCGCCCGGACCGACATAGCCGTCGCGGCCGATCTGGCAGGATTGTCCAATCACCGCATTCGGGGCGATGACGGTGCCGCTGCCGATCGAAGCACCTGGCCCGATCACCGCGCCGGCCTCGATGACGGCACCGGCTTCGACATGGGCGGTCGCATCGACATGAGCGTGCGGCGAGACGCCGGTTTCACTGGTCATCGGCCCTGGTGTCGCCGCCCTCGGAAACAGCAGACGCCCGATCAGCGCGAAGGCCTGTTGCGGACGCGGATGAATGAGAACGGCAACACTGGCCGGCGCCTTGGCGGCAAATTCCGCCGGGCACAGGACCGCGGCTGCCCGCAACGACGGCATCAGCGCGGAATTACGCTTACCATCGACAAAGACGAGCGCATTCTCGCCGCCCTCGCTGGCAGGCGCGAGTGCTTCGATCGAAATATCGGAGTGGCCGGAATCGACGAGCACCGAGCCGGTCAGATTCGCGACTTCGCCCGCCGTATACCGGCGTGATGGCGCGAAGAACACCGGATCGGTCATTCCAGAAGCTATATCCAGCTAGGTCGGAACATTTCTCCCGGACCCTGAGGACCCGGGAGCATCGTTGGCCGCCGATCAGAAGCGGGTCGATATGCCGAAGTTGAATTCCTGCACGTCGTCGCGCGCTTCCTTCTTGACCGGGATCGCATAGTCGATACGGATCGGACCGAAGGGCGACGCCCACATCAGGCCGAGGCCGACCGAGGCACGCAGTTGCATGTCCGTCGACTCCTGAGCAACGCTCGTAACCTTGCTGCCATAGAGCGTTGCCGCGTCCGCGAAGACTGCGCCACGCAAGCCAAAGCTCTCCGGAATCACCGGCAGCGGGAACTGGGCCTCCGCCGACGCGTTGAAATAGGTCGTGCCGCCGAGATGGTCACCCGTGAGAGGATCCACAGGCCCGATACCGCCATAGGCGAAGCCACGGATCATGCGATCGGAGCTCTGGAACTGATCGAAGATACGCAGGCCGTCACTGCCATAACCCTCGACATGGCCGGCGCCGCCCGAAATGAGGCCAACCAAGTCGTACTGCTCCGACAGCGTCTGGTAGATGCTGCCGCGTCCTGTAATCTTCACGAACTTGGCATCACCGCCGAGACCAGCCACTTCGAGGGTCGTGTTGGCATAGATACCCTCATGCGGGTTCTTCATGTCGTCGATGGTGTTGTAGACCAGCCCGAGACTGACCGACGACTTGATCCAAGGGCTCTGATCGATGCCATCAAGAATTGCGGTTGAGATATTGCAAGGGCTGCCAGGAACATAAACCCCGTCGGTCAAGCAACCATCGTCAACTTCATATTTTTCCTGCGAGATGTTGTACGCCAGCTGAGTCGTGATGCTGTCGGTGATCGGCAGGCCGAAACGGATCGTCGCACCTGTGGTATCACTATCGTAATTGTTGTCGTACTCCCGCGTCGACTTATAGATGTCGAAGCCGGCGGCGATGCGCCGTCCGAGGAAATAAGGCTCAGTGAAGGACAGGCTGTAGTCGCGTGAATTCTTGCCGCCGCCCGCCGACACCTTGATGAACTGGCCACGACCGAGGAAGTTGCGCTCGGTCACCGATCCTTCGACCGACGGACCGGCCGTGTCGCCACCGGTCGAATAGCCAGCGCCCACCGAGAACTCGCCGGTCGATTTCTCGACCACATCGACCACCAGCACGACCTGGTCGGGCTGCGAGCCAGGCACGGTCGAGATGTCGACTTTCTCAAAGTAATTCAAGTTTTCCAGGCGCTTTTTCGCGCGCTGGATGAGCACCTGGTTGAAGGCGTCGCCTTCGCTGACGTCGAACTCGCGGCGAATGACATAGTCACGCGTGCGATCGTTGCCGCGGATCTCGATGCGCTCGATATAGGCCTTGGTGCCCTGGTCGATCGTATAGACGACCGAAATGGTGTGGTTCTCGAAATTGCGGTCGCCGCGCGGCGTGACTTGCGCGAAGGCATAGCCGGAACCGGCCACCTTCTCGGTCAGCGCGATGATGGAGTCCTCGACGTTCTTGGCGTTGTAGACATCACCCTTGTGGGTCTCGATCACCGATTCCAGCGACTTGCCGTCGACTTCAGGGATCGAGCTCTCGACGCTGACGTCGCCGAACGTGTAGCGGTCGCCTTCCTGGACGGTGATGGTGACCGTGTACTTGTTAGTCGCGCTGTCGAGCTCGCCGACAGCGGACACGACCTGGAAGTCGGCATAGCCGTGATTGTAATAAAAGCGGCGCAGCAGCTCCTCGTCCGCGCGCAGCTTGTCATCGTCATAGACGTCGTCGCGCAGGACGAAGGAAAGCCAGGACGAGCGCTTGGTATTGATGATATCCGACAGGCGGCGGCTGGAATAGGCGCTGTTGCCGACGAAATTGATCGCAGCGATCTGCGTGCGATCGCCTTCAGCGATGTTGAAGACAACATTTACGCGATTGTCGCCAAGCTGCATGACCTGCGTGGTCACGACCACATCGTCGCGACCAATGCGCCGGTAGGCAGCCTTGACCGATTCCACGTCGGCATCGAGTGTCGCCTGCGAGAACGTTCCGCGCGGCTTCAGCTGCACCGCCGCCGCAAGCGCATTGTCCTTGAGCTTCTTGTTGTTCTGGAACAGCACCTGGTTGACCACCTGGTACTCGGCGACCTTGACCACCAGCGTCGAGCCGACCTGGTTGATCTGCACGTCCGAAAACAGGCCAGTGCCAAACAGTGCCTTGACCGCACCGTCGATATCAGAACTGGAGAAAGCCTTGCCCGGCTTGATGGTGATGTAATTGCGGATGGTCTCAGCGTCGATACGCTGGTTGCCGCTCACTTCCACTCTGCTGACGACAGCGGCTTCAGCCGCCGATGTGGCAACGAACTGCACTGCGAGCGCGCCTGGCACGACCATGGCCGCGGACAGGGTCACCGCGGACGCGGCGCTTAGAAACTTGGATGCTGCCTTCATCGGGCTTAATAACCTTTTCTCGTAGTCCCCACGGCGAGAAAACCGGACGTGCGGTAATTTCCCCTACCGTATTAACCGGATTTTCCCTACACGCAAGGCTTCTGGTTAATTTGTATTTACTTAACCCTGCGGCGTGGCTTTCGCGTCACTCATATCCCCTTGCATGGTAAACGGCGTCTCAACATCGTCCATGCAGAAGCCAAATTTCTTCATGATTTCAGCACCCAAACAGATCGTTCCAAAAAACGAACCCCATGAAGCACAGCACCAGAAGCAACCCGGCCCGATAGGCTATTTCCATCATCCGTTCCGACACCGGACGGCGAATGACAGCCTCCACCCCGTAGAACAAGAGGTGACCGCCGTCGAGGGGGGGAATCGGCAAAAGGTTCAGAATTCCGATGCCAACGGATAGCAGTGCAACCAACTGCACCAGCCATTCGAATCCCAGTTTCGCAGCCCTGCCCGCCATGTCGGCGATCTTCACCGGGCCGCCCAGCTGACATTTGTCTTCGCGTCCGACAACAAAGCGCTGCAGGAACTGCCCGGTGCGCTGGATGACGTGACCGGTTTCCTCGACCGCCGCCGCGACCGCTCCGACCGGTGTGTAGGTGATCAGCCTCGGCTGGCCGAGTTCCTTGTTGTTGACGACACCGATCACGGCGACCTTGACCTTGTTGCCGAGCGCGTCTTCCTGTTCCATCAGCCGCGGCGCCGCGGTCACAGTGACCTCCTGGCCGTCGCGCAACATGACGAAGGTGATTGCGTCGTCGGCACGGCCCGAGACCAGGCGCTGGACGTCGCCAAAGGTTTCGACCTTGTTGCCGTCGACACTGACGAATCGGTCGCCGGGAAGGATGCCGGCCTTCGCCGCCGGGCTGTCGGCGGTCACCTCGGCCACCATGGGCTCGGCGACATAGCGGCCATAGGCGGTGAACAGCACGGAAAAGACGACGATCGTCAGCAGGAAATTGAACAATGGTCCGGCCACCACCGTTGCCGCGCGCTTCCAGATCGGCTGCGTGTGAAAGGCGACCTTGCGCTCGTCCTCGGTCAGCGTTTCAATTTCTTCCGACGTGGGCTGGCTCGATGTGGCGTTCATGTCGCCGACGAATTTTACATAGCCGCCAAGCGGTATCGCACACAGTTTCCAGCGCGTGCCGTGGCTGTCGTTGAAGCCGAAGAGTTCCGGGCCGAAGCCGATCGAGAAGGCCCTGACGCCGATGCCGCACCAGCGCCCGACAAGGTAATGGCCCATTTCGTGGACGAACACGACTACGGTCAGCACGAAGAGGAATGGCACCAGCGTGCCGAGGACAAAGCCTTCTGTGCTGAAAAGCGCGTGAAGAATCTCGTTCAAGACAAACCCTCAAATTCTTCCACGGCGCAGACTGCGCCGTGACTGTGACACCAATCCGGGCGAATCCAAGGCGCACCGCGCAAAGGACCCTGAAATGACATCGCTCAAACGGGAAACAGACCCTGTGCCGGATGATCGGCGTTCGCCGAAATCCAGCCGATGACGTATAGGGCGAATGCCGCTGCGACAAGCCCGTCGACACGATCCATGACGCCGCCATGGCCCGGGATGAGCGCCCCCGAATCCTTGCGGCCATGGCGGCGCTTGATCCAGGATTCGAACAGGTCGCCTGCCTGCGAGACAATCGACAGCACGAGCGCGACCAGGCCGAGCAATACCAGATTGCCGACACCGGCAGCTGCGGCGAGGACCAGCCCGGCGACGACGCCGCCGACAGCGCCGCCGAGTGCGCCGCTGCGCGTCTTGCCGGGCGAGATAGAGGGCGCCAGTTTCGGCCCCCCAACGGCTCGGCCAACGAAATAGGCAAGGATATCGGTGGCCCAGACGACAGCGAACAGGAACAGGATGGCAATGAGGCCTGAACGATCGCCATCGCGCAGCAAGGCGAGCGACAGGCCTGAAACCGCGGCATAGGCAAGGCCGCTCGCATCCCATTGTCCGGTCTTGCGAACCGAGGCGGCTATCGCCGTTGCGGCAACAATGGCCGCCACAAGCGGCAGCAGCCAGGAGGCGGCCAGACCGCCAATCAAGGCGCCAATGAAGACAACCAGCAGTGCTTCCGGCAGGAAACCAAGGCCCGTTGCCCCGGTTGGCCGCGACATGCGGGTCCATTCATAGAAGATCGCCGCTACGATCACGGCACACAGCAGCCGGAACGGCAAACCGCCGATCCAGGTCAAGCCGAGAGTGATGATGGCGAGCACGATCGCCGAAACGATACGCAGTTGAAGATTGCTCATCCCGCGGCCGGTCGCGAAGCGACGTCATGGCCCCCAAGTCCGCCGAAACGGCGTTCGCGGCCAGCAAACTCACGCAAAGCTTCCGCAAGGTGCTCGCGGCTGAAGTCGGGCCAGTAGCAAGGCAGGAAGACGAGTTCGCTATAGGCGGCTTGCCACAGGAGGAAGTTCGACAGCCGGAGCTCGCCGCTGGTGCGAATGACCAATTCCGGGTCGGGAATGCCTTGCGTATCGAGCGCGCCGGCAAAGCTTTCGGCTGATATCGCCTCGGCGTCGAGTTCGCCACGCGCCACGGCGGCCGCAAGCTTTTGTGCCGTACGAACGATTTCGTCTCGTCCGCCATAGTTGAAGGCGATCACCAGCGTCAGCGATTCGTTTGCGGCCGTCAGCGTTTCGGCCTCGTCGAGCAGTCCCCTGATATCAGACTGCAGCCCTGCCCGGTCACCGATGATTCTAACCCGCACACCGCTCTGGTGCAGTTCAGCAAGGTCACGGCGGATGAACATTTTCAAGAGGCCCATCAGGTCGCTGACCTCGGACTTCGGCCGCGACCAGTTCTCCGACGAGAAAGCATAGACGGTCAGGTAGGAAATGCCGAGCCCAGGTGCCGCGCGCACCGTCTTGCGCAGCGCCTCGACACCGGCACGGTGGCCCGCAAGACGGGGCATGCCGCGCGCCTTGGCCCAGCGTCCGTTTCCGTCCATGATGATCGCGACATGCGCGGGCGTTGCCATGTTCTCGCTTTCGGGTCAGCCGGCGGCCATGACCCTAAACCTGCATGATTTCAGCTTCCTTATCGGAAAGCAGGTGGTCGATGGTGCTGATCGTCTCGTCGGTAAGTTTCTGGACCTGGTCCGAGCGCTTGCGCTGATCGTCTTCGCTGATGTCGCCGTCCTTCTCCGCCTTCTTCAGGAAGTCCATGCCGTCGCGGCGCACATGGCGCGCGGCGACACGGGCATTCTCGGCGTAGGTGTGCGAGATCTTGACCAGTTCCTTGCGGCGCTGTTCGTTAAGTTCGGGAAGTGGAATCCTGAGGTTGGTGCCGTCTACGATCGGGTTGAACCCCAAATTGGATTCGCGGATCGCGCGGTCGACCGCGCCAACCATCGACTTGTCCCATACCGATACCGAGATCATGCGCGGCTCCGGCACCGAGACGTTGGCGACCTGATTGATCGGCATGGTGGTGCCGTAGGCCTGCACCTGGATCGCATCGAGCAGATTGCTGGAGGCGCGACCGGTCCGCAGCGAGGCCAGATCATGCTTGAACGCGGCAATGGCCCCATCCATGCGCCGCTTGAGATCGTCGTACTCACCACTCATCTTTATCTCCTCGACCGTCTAATGCGGCTCACTGCTTCGGGGCCGTCTTCGAATCGAACTTTCGAAAACCGGCTTCCCTTTTCGGGTCAGGCCGCCGATCAATCGTCCGCGACGACCGTGCAGCGGCCGCCGCCCCTCAGAATATCGCCGAAACCACCTTTTTCGTGGATCGAATAGACGATTATCGGAATGTTGTTTTCGCGCGCAAGTGCAATCGCAGCAGTATCCATGATGGAAAGGCCGCGATTTATGACTTCGCCATGGCTGATGCGCTCGAAACGCGTCGCATTCGGATCCTTCTTCGGGTCCGCCGAGTAGACGCCGTCGACCTGAGTGCCCTTGAACAGCGCGTCGGCGCCGATTTCAGCGGCGCGAAGGGCCGCGGCCGAATCAGTGGTGAAAAATGGATTGCCGGTGCCGCCGGCAAAGATCACCACCTTGCCCTGGTTCATGTAGGCGGTCGCCTGGCGCTGCGAAAAGCTCTCGCAAAGTTCGGGCATGGCGATCGCCGAAAGCACCACGGCGTCGACGCCGATCTTGTTCAACGACGTGCGCAGCGCCAGCGAGTTGATCACCGTGGCAAGCATGCCCATGTGGTCGCCGGTAACACGGTCGCCGCCCTTGGAGGCAACGGCCACGCCGCGAAAGATGTTGCCGCCGCCGATGACGACGCCGACCTCGATGCCCAATGCACGCGCCTCGGCGATGTCGCCGGCGATGCGATCCACCACTGACACGTCGATGCCGAAATGCTGCTCGCCCATCAACGCTTCGCCCGACGCTTTCAGCAAGACACGTCGGTAGAGGGGCTTCACCGTCATCTGGGCCTCTTCATTTGCATGTGGCGCGTTCCGGGTGGCTGCTCTCGCGCAGGCGCGCCACCGAAACAATGGCGTTCCGATACACGAAGGGGGGCCCGCAGTAGCACCGGGCCCCCCCCCCAATAAGTAGGCCGATTTTAAAATAAACCACGCCAAAAAGAAAACCAAAAAGAACGAATCTAAATAAAACCCCCGCGGCTATAAGACCGCCCA
>NZ_JAMYUI010000023.1:0-128221 GCF_040322895.1 Mesorhizobium sp. M0088 | reverse complement strand
GCGAGCGCTAACACTGTCAGCGTGCAGGTGGCGACGGCCGACGGTACAGCGACTGCAGGTTCCGATTATGTGGCTCAGTCTGTGAATCTTACGTTTCTGCCTGGTACCACGACGGCGACAATCAATATCCCGGTAAATGGCGACACGATTTCCGAGCCGGATGAGATGTTTACGCTCAACCTGAGCAACCCGGTCAATGTCACCATCGCCGATGGTCAGGGGCTCGGCACGATCCTCAACGACGATGCCGCTCCGCCAACGGCACCGAATTTGACGGCCACTGTTTTGGCAGGTGCGACTGTCACTGTGCCATTGACGCCCGGCGCGACCGGGGGGCCGTTCTCGGCGGCAACTATCGTGTCCAGTCTTCCCGTGGAGGGCGGTGTCTCAACCATCGTTGGCGCGCCCAATTACGCTCTGCAGTTTGACGCAGCACCTGTGTCGAAGGGGTCGTAGTCGTTAATTACACGCTAACGGGGCCGGGTGGCGTATCCGACCCCGCAACCGTGACGATTACCGTGCAGGCGCGGCCCGATCCATCGACCGATCCAGATGTGCGCGGATTGTTAACGGCGCAGGCGCAGGCTGCGCAGCAGTTCGCCCAGAGCCAGATGGACAACATCAACCGGCGCATGGCGGCTCTGCACGACGAGAGCTGCCGCCAGTTTCTTGCCAACACTGTTCAGCTTTCCGGTCCTGACGCTGATGGCGGCACCGAGAGACTGTCAACGCCGCAACTCAACGAACTTTGTGAAGACGGCGCGCAGAAGCTCGGCCTGTCGATGTGGACGAGTGGCTCGGTCGATGTTGGCAGTACTGACCGTGCAGGCGAGGCTGGGCGTGACTCGATCGCTTACAATCTCACGGCTGGTATCGACTACCGTTTCAGCCAGCGTTTCGTTGGCGGCATTTCTTTGGGCTACAGTACCGACAGCAGTGACATAGGTACAAACGGCACGACTAGCGACGGCGAAGCGATAAGCGCGGCTATCTACGGAAGTTTTATGGCAACACCGAGTTTCTTTGTCGATGCGTTGATCGGCTATGGCTCATTCGACTTCAACTCAAGGCGTTTTGATACGAGCTCAGGTGCGTTTGGGAGCGGCGACCGAGATGGTGACCAGTTTTACGCATCGCTTACCGCGGGGTATGACACGCAGCTGAGAGCGTGGAAGCTGACGCCGTTTGCTAGGTTGTCGGGCTCGTCGTCGATCTTGAACGGCTTTTCGGAAACAGGGGCCGGCGAATACTCGCTTGCCTATGGCAGGCAGCAGGTTGACAGCTTTGGTGGCTCGCTGGGCTTTGCGGCGTCTACCGATTTAGCACTTGAAGTCGGCACACTGACCCCGCGTCTAAGGCTTGAATATATGCACGAGTTTGAGGGCGACAGCTCCGTTGATATCCGTTACGCAGATCTTCCGGAAGGCTTGATTTATAATGTTCAAACACAAGCTTTTGCGCAGAACCAGGTCACGCTAGGGTTGGGTGCAGATCTTCACTTGAATAACGGCATGCGGTTGGGGCTGGACTACACCGGCAACTTCGGCTTCGAGGACAGCGATAGGCACGGCGTGAGAGCCAGTGTCGGCGGGCAGTTCTAGCCGATAGTGTATTGAGGTTTGCGCGGACTTTCACAGGCTACACTTGCGTGGCCGAGTAGAATCTAATTGTCCCACGAGTTTCTACTAACCACCCTGATAGTCGTCGCTTCTTAGACCGTGGCGATTAACACTATTGCCGCCCGGCTCACGCCGATCCAACGTGCGTGGATCGGGCGCCTTTTGCGCGCATCGCCGGACTGGTGCCGCATCGCGACCTCGGATTTTAGAGAGACCTCATTGCAAAGGCCGCCTCTGGGAGATTGAGCCTCAGTTCGGAATGACCGGAAAGAGGGCGCAAGGCAGTCATCGCCTGAGACGGTCGGAGCACTTTGTCGGGCCATCGGTCGCTGCCAACTCTACGCTGGGGTGCTCCCGGCGGCTCGGCAGTAACCAGCGTGGTGGCGCGCCGACAGTATCCGCCGTGTTCGCTCCGCCTTCGGAGGGCGCTGCTGGTTGATCCTGCCCGGAGCATCAGACTAAATGATCGCACTTCCCTCCGGCCTTTTTCTAGCCGGCAGCCGCGATGGTTCTACCTTGGTCAGAACCCGCTTTCAGTCTTGCGCGAAGTCGCGGCGCTATCTCGACCGGGACATTGGTCAACTGGCGAGCAATGCGCGTCGGGCCAGCGTTCGTGAAGATTGGAAAGTCCATCGTCTATCCCGTGGCCGACCTAAACCAATGGGCAAATCAGCAAACCGTTAAGTGTCGCGCGACAAATCGACCCAACGGGAAGGAACATGAGCAATCGTGAACCTCGCCGAATAGAGCTACGCATCCCAGAAACCGCCCTCGCTAACTTCTCCATCGAAATTTTCCCATTAACTATCAAGGAGATATGGAGTGGCGACGGGTTGGCGCACAATCACCCCGTCAGGCGACCCCACACGCTCACGAGCCGATATCGAAATGACGAAGGAGATCATCAAGGCGGGCAAGCGGCTGGGCATCGCGGTGCATGACCACATCATCGTCGGGCGGAAGGGATATGCCAGCATGAAGGGCCTGTTGCTGATCTGACGGGCCGGGGGCATGCCAAGACCGTCCGATCAAGCCCGGGCGATCGAATGAAGTGCAGGAAATTCGCCTGCACAATCTTTTACCAAAAAATTTGAAAATTGTTCAATCTTGGAAAGAGGGCCCAAGGTCCGCCCTATCTCTGGATTAAACTTCCAATCGAGAGGAATGCTTTCTTGATTTTTAGAAGACAATTCCGTTGAGGCATCGCATTTTCGCTGCTACCGTTTTGAAACGCTTCAATTGGAACTCCGCCATTGCAACGCAAGCGCCCGACCATAGCGGATGTCGCACGAACCGCCGGTGTCTCCATCGGCACGGTGTCGAATTTCATCAATGGAACGGCAAGCCTGAAGGAAGCCACGCGCGACCGCATCGAGAAGGCGGTTGCCGCGCTGATGTATCGGCCGAGTTCCTTTGCGCGCTCACTGCCGGGCCGCGCGCCACACAGGCCAAAGAACCTTGATCACCTGCCAAGACTTCTGGTCGCCGGTAGGGTGAGTGTCGACTTCCTGTGCCGCGTCGACGTGCTGCCGCATCGCGACGACCGGATCACCGCCAGCCACATCGACAAGGCGCTGGGTGGCCCCGCGGCCAATCTCGCGGTTGCCGCCGCCGGCATCGGAGCACCCTACGCGCTGGACGTTGAACTGGCGACAGCAGTTGGCCAGGATCCAGAGAGCGATTGGGCGCTCGGCGCGCTTTCGAAACTGGGTGTCCACGCCTTGCCGATCCGCAACACGCCCAACAACCGCCTCTCCCAGGCGATCGTGATCATCGAGCGCAATGGCAGCCGGACGATCATCAGCGAACCGTTCGAGCTTGGCGAGGTCGACCTGACAGCCAATCTGGATATCCAGCCCGAGCAACGCCCGGCCTGCCTTCATATCGAAGGCTTCCACTACGAGACGATGACCGCGTCCATCGCTCGCTTTCATCAGGCGGGCTGGAAGGTGAGCCTGCATTCGGCCGGTCTTCCCAAAAGCGCACGCACGCCGGAAACCTTCTCGCAGATGGTCAAACAGATCGATCTGACCTTCATCAACGATGTGATGATACGGGAGATCTTCGACTTTCGCAGCCGCATGGCAACGACGATCGAAGAGGTGCGAGCGATGTTATCACGCATCAAACAACGGGGAACGGTCGTGCTCACCCTCGGCGAGTTCGGCGCCGTCGTTTTTCCGGCGAATGGCGGTCCGCAGATCGAGGTGCCGGCGCTGCCGGTCAATCGCGTCGACGCGACGGGCGCCGGCGACAGCTTTGCCGGCATCTTCCTTGCCCTTTGGCTGCATGGCGCGTCGCTCGACGACGCCGCGCGCTATGCGGCAATTGGGGCGAGCCTGACGACAACGGTCGAAGGCGCGCAGGGTTACATCGCAGACTTTGCCACGCTGAAGGCTGCGGCCCTGGCGAACAATGCCGTGCTGGCCAGTTGAAACAATGGCTTATCGACGTTTCGACCTGGCGCGGAACACCGCATCAACCGACGAAATCAGGAGAGTATGATCATGGCGAAAACAAAAGTCCTTCTCGTCGGCGAAAGCTGGGTGAGTTCGGCGACCCACTACAAGGGGTTCGACCAGTTCGGCAGCGTCACCTTTCACCTGGGCGCAACACCCCTGGTGGACGCCTTGAAGGACAGCGAATTCGATCTCGACTACATGCCCGCTCACGAGGCCGTCGAGAAGCTGCCTTTCACCATGGAAGGGCTGTCGCAATACAGGACGATCATCCTGTCCGACATTGGCGCGAATTCGCTCCTGCTCCACCCCGATGTCTGGCTGCACGGCAAAACGGTTCCCAACCGGCTCAAGCTCCTGCGCGACTGGACGCTGGCCGGCGGCGGCCTGATCATGATCGGCGGCTATTTCAGCTTCCAGGGCATTGACGGCAAGGCGCGCTGGCATCGCACGGCGGTCGAGGAGGCGCTGCCGGTGACCTGCCTTCCCAATGATGACCGGCTCGAAATTCCGGAAGGCTTTCGTCCTGAGATCACTGGTTCCAGGGATCATCCGATTTTTGCCGGCATCGAGGGCGAATGGCCGCTGCTGCTCGGTGCCAACGAGGTCATCGCCCGTGATCGCGACGATGTCGAGGTCCTGGCGCGGCTGCCGCAGGACCAGGGCGGCCATCCCCTGCTGGTTACCGGGCGCCATGGCGAAGGGCGTACGCTGGTCTGGACATCGGACATCGGTCCTCACTGGCTGCCGAACAGTTTTGTCGAATGGCCTGGCTACGCGCGGCTTTGGACCAACGTGCTGCGCTGGGTCAGCAACGCCGCCTAGCCGATCCGCAATCGTCGGGGAACCCGTCATGACAGAGCCCTTTCTTGTCGCCAGAAACATCGCCAAGCGCTTCGGCGCTCTGACCGCGCTGGCAAATGTCGATCTGGAGATCCGCTCCGGCGAGGTGCTGGCGCTTCTCGGCGACAATGGCGCCGGCAAATCGACCTTCATCAAGATCCTGGCAGGCGCTCATCCGCCCAGTGGTGGGGAGCTTGTGATCGAGGGCAATCCGGTCGCCTTTCACTCGCCCAAGGATGCCGCGGCATCGGGGATCGCGACGATCTTTCAGGAACTGGCGCTTTCGGAGAACCTGTCGATCGCAGAAAACGTCTTTCTCGGCCGTGAATTGAAACGCTCCATTTTTGGCATTCCGTTCCTGAAGCGCAAAGAAATGCGCCAGCGCGTCGACGGCCTGCTGAAGGAGCTCGACGCCCATATTTCCGATCCAGAAGCGCCTGTTGGCAGTCTGTCGGGCGGCCAACGCCAGGCCGTCGCAATCTGCCGGGCGCTCAATCTGAATGCCAGGCTGGTCATCATGGATGAGCCGACCGCGGCCCTTGCCGTTGCCGAAACGCGCAAGGTCCTGGCGCTGACACGGCGGCTTGCCGCGCGCGGCTGTGCCGTTGTGCTCATCAGCCACAACATTTCCGAAGTCTTCGAGGTTGCCGACCGCATCGTGGTGTTCCGGCGCGGCCGCAAGGTGGCCGAACGGCTGGCGGCCGATACCGATCACGAGGAAGTCGTTTCGCTCATAACAGGCGCTCATCCCGACGTGCGGGCGCTTGAAAAAACAAACTGAAACGCACGTCATTTCCAGAGAGGTTCAAACACATGCTTTCACAGTTCAAGAAAGTGCTCGCCGCTTCCGCACTGTCACTCGCCATTGCAACCGCGGCGCATGCCGCGGACAAACACAAGGTCGCCTTCGTTCCGCAATTGATCGGCATCCCTTACTTCAACGCCATGGAAGCCGGCGGCAATCGCGCCGCCAAGGACCTGGGCGTCGATTTCATCTATTCCGGTCCCGTCGACACCAATCCGGTCGACCAGTTGCAGATCGTCCAGAATCTGATCGATCAGGGCGTCGAGGCGATCTCGGTCAGCGTCCTCGATGCCTCCAGCATCGCACCCGTGGTCGAGAGCGCCAAGGCGAAAGGCATCAAGCTGTTCACCAGCGACAGCGACGCGCCCGACAGCGGCCGCACCGTCTATGTGGCGCAGGCGACCGACGAAGGCCTCGGCACAACCATTGTCGACGAACTCGTCAAGCGCGTCGGCGAGGACGCAACCATCGGCATCGTCTCCGGCGAGGCAACGGCGTCCAATCTCAACGCTTGGATCGGCTTCATGCAGAAGCAAGCCACCGCCAAATATCCGAAGCTGAAGCTGCTCGCGCCGCAATTCGCCGGCGGCACCGCCGAACGCGCCGCGCAAATATCAGGCGATCTGATGGCGGCCAACCCGGACATCAAGGCGATCATCGCCGTCGCCTCCTCGACATGCCCGGGCGTAGCCCAGGCCATCGAAACCGCAGGCAAGATCGGCTCGGTCATCGGTGCCGGCTACTGTAGCCCGAACACGGCACGATCCTACCTGAAGAGCGGAGCCTTCGGCTTCACGGTGCTCTGGGATCCCGAGCAACTCGGCTTTCTCACGGTCTGGGCCGGCAAACAGCTGATCGACGGCAAGAGCTTCGAAGCGGAAAACAAGGTCGCCGGCCTGGAAAAGCCCGTCACCTATGATGCCGCCAAGGGCATTTTGCTTCTCGGGCCGCCGGCCGTCTTCACCAAGGACAATGTCGACAAGTTCAACTTCTGAGCTCTGAGATGAACGTGGTGCGGCAGTTTGGAAACGGTGTCTTCTCCATGAACGGGCGGGAGTGGTCTCTGCTTGTCGCCTGTTTACTGGCGATCGTCATCTTTTCTGTCGCATCGCCGCACTACGCGACATCAGGCAATGCAGCCACGGTCTTGCGCAACAGTGTCGAACTGCTGCTGATCGGCCTTGGCATGACCCTGCTGCTCGCCATGGGCGGCATCGATGTCTCGATCGGCATCGTCATGGGTCTGGCGGCCATCGCCATCGGGCGTGTGCTCGGCGCCGGCGGCAATCCGCTGCTGGCGCTCATTGCAGGCCCTTTGGTCGGTGCGCTGCTGGGATGCGTGACCGCCACCGTCGTTGTCCTCGGCCGCGTTCCGGCAATTGTCGGTACGCTCGGCCTGCTCGGGGTCTACCGCACCGCTGTCTTCGTACTTCTCGGAGGGCAATGGCTTTCGGGCCTGCCCTCGAGCCTTACAGATCTTCTTGCAACCAGCGTGCTCGGCGTCCCCATCCCTGCCCTGGTGATTGCCGGTGTCTATCTGGCCGTCTGGCTGGCGCTGCGGCGAACCCCTTATGGGCTGCATCTGCTGGCGATCGGCAATTCGGAGGAAAAAGCGCGGCTTTCTGGCATCCCAGTGATCAAGATCCGCTTCATGACCTTCGTCATCAGCGGTGTGCTGACTGGCATTGCCGCCACGTTCTATGTCGCCACCTACCGCAATGTGGAGATGACGATCGGCAGCACGCTGGCGCTCGATGCCATTGCCGCGGTCATTCTTGGCGGGACCAGCATTTTGGGCGGCAGATGCAGCCTGATCGGCACCGTGCTCGGCGTGCTGCTTCTGAGAATCCTGCAGAACGGTCTGCTGCTGATCGGTGTCCCTTCCCTTTGGCAGCCTGTCGTCACCGGCGTTCTCATTATCGGCGTGCTTGGCTTCGAAGCTGTTTGCAACCGATTGCCGCTCGGCAGATTTCAACGAGCCCGCGCATGAAAACGCTCCGCAACCTGCAAGGCCCGGCCCTTACCCTGGCTTTGCTCTGTATGCTTTGGCTGATCGTGATTGTCGGCCTGCTGGCGCTCAAGCCTTCTGTCTTCAATCTCGGCACCGTCACCACCATTCTTCAGTTCTCGACGATCCTTGCCCTGGTCGGCCTTGGACAAGGGCTGGTCATCATGGCCGGTGGCGCCGGCATCGACCTCTCGGTCGGCGGTGCGGTCTCGCTGTCCGCCATCGTCGCGATGCTTTGCCTCAAGCTGGGATTGCCGCCGGTCCTGCTGCCCGCCGTCTGCATCCTGGCCGGCGCGATGCTCGGTGCCTTGAACGGATGGCTGGTGAACGGGCTCGCGCTTCTCCCCTTCATCGCGACGCTCGGCACCTTCTTCGTCTATTCCGGCGCTGCACTTGCCATTACCGGCGGCGCGGCCCAAGCAGGCGTGCCCTCCTGGCTGCTTGTGTGGGGGCGCGGCGTCGTCATGGGCATTCCCCTGCCCTTTCTCACCCTTGCCATCCCCTGCTTTGCGCTAGCCGGTTTGGTGCTGCTCTCGACAGCGTGGGGGCGCTGGATCTACGCCATGGGCTTCAACGAACGCTCGGCCAGGCTGGTCGGTATTCCGGTCGATCGCGTTCGCTTGGTCCTCTACGCCTTGAGTGGCGCGCTCGCCGGCGCCGCTGGGCTCGTCTCGATCTCCTGGCTCGGCAGCGGCAGGCCCAATATCGGCCAGAACCTCGAACTCGAATCGCTGACTGCCGCCATGCTTGGAGGCATCGCCATCACCGGCGGGCGTGGCGGCGTCGGCGGCGTGTTCGCGGCCGTCCTGCTGCTGGTCACGCTGAAGACCGGCCTTCTGCAATTGAACATCAACACGGTTTGGCAGGTGGGGATTGTCGGCGCCCTTCTGGTTTTCGTCCTTCTCGCCGACCGACTTTCCCAACGTTGGAGATCATGATGCCGTCCATGGAAGAGATCATTGCCGCGCGCGTCGAGGCAAGCGCTGACCGTATCGTCCAAACGCTGAGCGATCTCGTCGCCTTCCCCTCGATCGTGAAATCCGATCCAAAGGAGGCCGGCCCCGGCGAGCGTGATTGCCAGCTCTATCTGCAAAAGCGGATCGAGGCGCTCGGCTTCTCGACCGATCTATGGGACCCGGATGGCCCAGCACTCTACGAAAAATACAAGGGGCGGGCCGGCGCCAACAAAGGCAGGACGTTCGAAGGCCGGCCCAATCTCGGCGGCGTCTTGAAGGGCACGGGCGGCGGTCGCTCCATCATGCTGACCGGCCATATCGATGTCGTCCCGCCCGGCGCCGCAGGGCACTGGACGACCGACCCGTTCCAGCCCGTCCTCAAGGACGGGTTTCTACACGGCCGTGGTACCGTCGACATGAAAGGCGGCGTCGCCTGCATGCTGATGGCGGTCGAGATCCTGAAGGGACTCGACATTCCCCTGTCCGGAGACGTCGTCTTCACCACCGTCGTCGACGAGGAAATCGGCGGCATGGGGTCGCTGGCCATGGTCGATCGCGGCTTTCACGCCGACGCCGGCATCATGACCGAACCGACGGCGAACAAGATCGCACCGCTCTGTCACGGCATTCTGTGGGGGAAGATCATCATTGACGGCATAGGCGGGCATGCGGAGCTGACGCCCAATGCCTGGTATTCGAGCGGCCCGGTCGATGCCGTCCAGCTTTGCCGGCAAATCCTCGACGGCATCGACATCCTCAACCGGCGCTGGATGTTCGATCCCAGAAAGAACCATCCGTTGATGGACCTGCCCAACCAGATCATCGTCACCCAGATGAGCGCCGGCGAACATCCGTCCTCCATGGCAGGGCGCGGCGAGATCATCATCGACGCTCAATATCTGCCGAGCGAGCACGACGAGTTCAAACTGGGTGGCAACGTCAAACGCGAAATCGAAGAGCACATAGCCAATGTCTGCCAGGCAGACCCATACCTGCGAAAGCACCCCGCCCGCGTCGAGTGGATCCTCGACGCCGATTGCGCCGAAATCCCCTCGGACAATCCCTTTGTCGGCGTCTTCCAGGAGGCCGTCAAAGAAGCCAATCTCTCGCCGGTCCTGAGTGGTTTTGGCGCGCACAGCGACATCGGCCTGCCGACCGGCCTCGGCAACACGCCGACCGTCAATTTCGGTCCCGGCGACCCCGCGCAGGCGCATCAGCCGAACGAACGCGTTTCGGTGCGCGATCTCGTCGATTGCACCAAGGCAATTGCAATTGCCGTCGAAAAATGGTGCCGCTAGCGGGCACCGCCAACATCAATGGATCGGTTAGCAATGCCACGACAGGCGGCGGCATCGTGGCCGAACTTGCGCTACTGCCTGGTGATGTCGTCGCGTTCTGACAGCCGGAGGTCCTGAGCAAGAGATTTTGAGGTCCTGAGCAAGCCATTCCTGTCGCCGCCCTGGCTCACGATCCGTTCACGGCGGATCGGTGTTGCAGCTGCCGGCTACCTGATTGACCGCTTCGCCGAACCCGGCGAGGTCGAAATCGGCCTCGCCGCGCCCCGCCAGCAGCCCGAACCGCCACGAAAGCTGGAGCCGGTTCGCGGCAACAAGGCGCCGGATGCCATCGGCGCCATCGCGCACAAGCATCCGGCCGCGCGGCCCGACCGCCCAGCTTTCATCGAACTTGCTCTCCTGATCGACCGTGATCGACATGGTGATCTTGCGGCTGGCCGAAACAGCGTCGTTCAATTGCAGCCATTCAGTCCAATGCGGCTCGCCGTTTGCCCGGCAGGCAATCGTCAGGATCGGGCTGTAGCTCAAGGCACCGCCGCCGGTGATCAGCTTGTTGGTGGCATAGAGCGAGGCCGTGACGAGGCCGTCTTCACTCGTGCCGAAGCGCCAGTTGTCAGGCACCGTGCCGGCCTGGGCGATGCCGCAGACCGAGACAAGGACCAGCGCGATTGCCGAAGCGTGTCCCAATTCGACGAACAGTCTCAACACGCCCTCCAACAACCAAGCGGCTTGCAATAGAAGCGCAGATAATGATCAAAGCTTGGTCGCCACAGGCCGCCGCTCGCGAAGCATGGCGGCTGTTGCAGTTTGGCAACGAAAAAGGCCGCCTCGAGGGCGGCCTTCCTGTTTCAGCGGAGCGCTGGTGTTATTCGGCGGCCTTCTTCTTCGGCGCGGCCTTCTTCTTGGGCTCTTCCGCGTCGTCGGCCTTCTTGGCGTCGGCCTTCTTGGCGGCGGCTTTCTTCGCCGGCTTCGCCTTGACAGAGGTCTCGTCCTCTTCGTCGTCGGCCATCAGCTCTTCCTTGCTGACCTTGACGTCGGTGACCGAAATCTGACCGAGCAGATGGTCGACCACTTTTTCCTCGAACATCGGCGCCCGCAGCGTGTTCAACGCTTCCGGGTTGTTGCGGTAGAACTCGAAGACTTCCTGCTGCTGGTTGCCCGGATAGCGGCGCACCTGCTCGAACAGGCCGCGCTGCAGCTCTTCGTCCGATACGGTCACGCCGGCCTTCTCGCCGATTTCAGCCAGCACCAGGCCGAGACGCACGCGGCGCTCGGCAAGCCGCAGATACTCGGCACGCGCCTCTTCTTCCGTCGTCTCTTCGTCGGCGAAGGTGCGTCCGGCTGCTTCCAGGTCACGATTGACCTGCGCCCAGATGTTGTTGAACTCGGCGTCGACGAGCTTCGACGGCGCCTCGAACGAATAAGCCGCGTCGAGCTGGTCGAGCAGCTGGCGCTTCACCTTCTGGCGTGTCATGGCGCCGAACTGGTTCTCGATCTGGCCGCGTACGACGTCGCGCAGGCGCTCCAGCGACTCCAGGCCGAGGTTCTTGGCGGTCTCGTCGTTGATTTCCAGCGCGCCGGGCTGGGACACTTCCTTGACGGTGACGTCGAAGGTCGCTTCCTTGCCGGCAAGATGCGCGGCCTGGTAGTTTTCCGGGAACGTCACGGTGACCTGCTTTTCGTCACCGGCCTTGGCGCCGACCAGCTGATCCTCGAAGCCGGGGATGAATTCCTTCGAACCCAACACCAGCGGCTGATCGGTGCCCGCGCCGCCATTGAAGGCTTCGCCGTCGATCTTGCCGACATAGTCGATGGTGACGCGGTCGCCATTGGCGGCCTTGCCGGTCTTCGGCTCGTAGCTGCGCGCCGATTCGGCAACACGCTGGACCTGCTCGTCGATCTCGGCATCAGGCACGTCGAACACCTGGCGTGTCACCTTGATGTCGGAAAAGTCCTTGATCTCGATCGCCGGGATGATCTCGTAGTTGAGGCGGAATTCGAAGTCGGCGCCGCCGGCCAGGATCTTCTCGGCTTCCTTCTCGTCCTCGGTCATGATGACTTCGGGCTGCATGGCAGCCTTTTCACCACGCCCGGTAATGATCGAACGGGTCGAATCATTGAGGATTTCGTTGACCACTTCGGCCATGAACGACTTGCCGTAAACCTTGCGCAGGTGTTGCACCGGCACCTTGCCCGGGCGGAAGCCGTTGATGCGGACCTTGTTGCGGGCATCCGAAAGCCGCGCCATCAGCTTGGCTTCCATGTCACCGGCCGGCACGGTGATCTTGATCTCTCGCTTGAGACCGGAGTTGAGCGTTTCGGTGACCTGCATCGTAAAACCTTTGTTTTCACCAATGAGACTGCCACGGCCTCTGCCGTTCACAGCCTGCCGGTATATTCTTGCCGGGAATGGCTTTTGGTACGGAACCTGGCGATTTGACCGAAAACCCGGCTCAAACTCTCCCAAACTGCGTTCCAAAATGTGAATAAGTTCTTGTTTTTCCTACTTCTTATCACATTCTGCAGAAGCGGATCGTCGCGTCCCGTCACATTTGACACGCCTTTTGTCACAGGCGAGGCCAATTTTCAACAGTCTTCGCATCCCGGCGAATAACCAGCATTTGGACCTGACCACATCTTGTCCCTGACCTCTACATCTTGTCTCCGACATTGACAGAATGATGGCCACATGGGATTGCCGGTCCATGCGGATGTGGCGGAACTGGTAGACGCCCTGGATTTAGGTTCCAGTGCCGAAAGGCGTGGGGGTTCGAGTCCCTTCATCCGCACCATCCTTCGCTCTTCGAGCTTCGGGTGGCGGGCCACCCGAATAGATGAAGGTGTGTCCTCCCGAAGCCTTGGCTAAGGAGGACCGGCGCCGTTCAGGCGGCGATCGGGTTGAGCTTCAGATGCTGGATCAGGATAATGGTCTTGGCGTCGATGATGCGGCCATCGGCGATGCCCGCCAGTGCCTCGTCGAGCGGCATTTCCAGAACCTCGATGTCCTCGCCCTCTTCTTGCGCGCCGCCGCCGGCCGAGATGCGGTCGGCGGGTGAATAGCGGGCGATGAAGAACCAGAGACGTTCGGTGACGCTGCCGGGGCTCATATAGGGCGAAAACAGCCGCTCGACGTTCTGCAGCCGGTAGCCGAGTTCTTCCTCCGCCTCCTTGCGGATGCAGGTTTCGGGATCGTTTTCGTCCAACAGGCCGGCACAGGCCTCGATCAGCGGCTCGCGGTGGCCGGTGACGTAGGCGGGATAGCGGAACTGGCGCACCAGAAGCACGGTCGAGCGCGAGGGATCGTAAGGCAGGATCACCGCGCCATCGCCGCGATCATAGGTCTGGCGGATTTGCGTCTCCCACTGACCGTCGCGCCGGCGGTAGTCGAGGACGGTCTTCTTCAGGACGGCCCAGTCGTCGGAGAGGATTTCCTCCGAACGGACGCGAATACGATCTTCCATCGTGGTCTCCATGCAAAAGCGCGTCGCGCTTTATGCTCCTGTTTTATGCATGTCGCTCTCCCAAACCGGGCCACTTTTGGGCGCCATGCATTGCCGAGGCGTATCCGCGAACCGGCATTTCGGCAATCCCGTCAGTGATTGGTCCAGAACCCCTTTCACCGCCTCGTGTCTGGCGCAGGCGCCATCGGTCGCCTAAATAGCTGCGAACCCTCCCGGAGTTTCTCATGACAGCGTCGCTTTTCCAGTCGATCACCCTCGACGGCCTCACTTTCCCCAACCGTATCGCCGTCGCGCCGATGTGCCAGTATTCCGCCGACGACGGCTCGGCCAGTGACTGGCATCTCCATCACTGGATGAACCTCGCAATGTCCGGCGCCGGCATGGTCACAGTCGAGATGACCGATGTCGAGCGGCGCGGGCGTATCACCCATGGCTGCCTCGGCCTTTATTCCGAAGACAATGAAGCCGCCGCCCGCCGCGCACTGGATGCCGCACGACGCGTCGCCGCACCCGGCACGAAATTCGGCTCCCAACTCGCCCATGCCGGCCGCAAGGCTTCGAACCGCAAGCCGTGGGAAGGCGGCGGGCCACTGCAGCCAAACGAGGATCCCTGGCAGACCGTCTCCGCCTCGGCCATCCCCTACGACACCGGTTGGAACGTGCCGCACGCACTGGAGGACGAGGAGATCCTGCAACTGATCGAGCGCTTCGCCGAAGCCGCAAGGCGGGCCGAACGCGCCGGCTTCGATTTCATCGAACTGCATGCCGCGCATGGCTATCTGATCTTCCAGTTCCTGTCGCCCTTGTCCAACCAGCGCACGGACCGCTGGGGCGGCTCGCTGGAAAACCGCATGCGTCTTGTCGTCGAGATCGCCAAGGCGGTGCGCAAGGCTACGCCAAAGCTGATGCTCGGCGCGCGGCTGTCGGTGATGGATTGGGTCGATGGCGGCTTCGACGTGGCGGACGCGATCGAAGTGGCCAAAGCGCTCAAGGACGAGGGCGTTGCCTATCTCTGCTGCTCGAGCGGCGGCAATTCGCCGTTGCAGAAATTGCCCACCGGCCCTGGCTATCAGGTGCATCTGGCGGAAGCGGTGCGCAAGGGTGCTGATATTCCGACCCGTGCCGTCGGCCTGATCGACGACCCCAAGCAGGCCGAAGCGATCCTCACCGAGGGCCGCGCCGACATGGTGGCGCTGGCGCGGGCCTTCCTGGCTGATCCGCGCTGGGGATGGCGTGCGGCGGCCACATTCAGCGAAACGATCCACCCGGCGCCGCAGCTTGCCCGTTCGGTGACCACGATGCAGCATTGGATGAAGGCGACGGGCTGAACGGTCCGCGCTCCCGACACGCGCGCCCTCCTGCCTCCAGACGGCCTGACGGTGCTCCGCTGCTATTCCGTCCGCAAGCTGTTGGCGTGGAGTGGGCGTGGCTGGGCTTGGGAGGAAACCTGTTCAGGGGCATTCTTGCCGGTTGCGGCGCAGACCGCAGGTGTAGAGCCTTCAAACAGCCTCTGAGACGTTTGGGCGCAGGCTGACGGCCATGGTTGCAACCAAATTGGCTGCTTTGCGTTGCGGCCATGATGGACAACAAACCTTTTGAAGTGCCGGTCGTCGTCGAACTTGGCCACGTCGGCAAATATCGCCACATCCGCAGCGCCCAGGAGGCCGCGGAATGCCTGATGACGGTGTGGCCGCTCAATCGCGGCCCGCGCCATCGTGATGCCCTCGACACTTGCCTCAAAGTGCTGGAAGGTTATCGTTCGACAGCAGATGCGCGCCGGGCGCTGATTGAAGCCGCCAAGGAATCGGAAGTGCTGGTGCCCGACGACAGACTGCCCGACGACCGGCTGCATTGAGCAGACGGACCTTTCAACCGGAGGTTTTCCATGGCGAAGCTGACTTACAAGATCGTCGAACATGACGGCGGCTGGGCCTACAAGGTCGGAGCGACCTTTTCCGAGACGTTCCCCACGCATCAGGACGCATTGCGTGCGGCCGAAATCGCCTCGGCCGAGCAGCAGGTCGCCGGAGCGACCGACGGCATCCAGTATGAGGACGCCGAAGGCAAATGGCACGAAGAACTGGCCGACGGCCGCGACCGGCCGCAGACAGAAGTGTCAGATTAATTCGCTTTCGCGGTTGATGTTGAGCGGTCCGGCAGGCGCCGACCGCAGCGCCGTCCGAGAGAGGACGCGCCAGCGGCCAGCGATTGGCCTTGCGGACTAGCCCTTGAACATGGCTTTCCAGAAAATCGGTATCCGCTTTTCGGAAATCGCGTTCTGGCTATTTGCCGCAATACTGATCGTTGACGTTTTGCCCAGCGTTAGCGTCCGGGCCTGGCGTGTTGTGGGCACATGGGCCTATCGCGCCGGTATTGCCTTGGGTGTTCAACCCGGAGCCGTCACTGATGCTTCCCGTGGTATAGGGATCGACAGTTGTCTGATCGTTGTTGCCGAATAGCCACCAGTCGCGATTGTTGGAATACCTGTCGTCCAGTGACTGCGCCATCGCCGATGTTGCGAGACCGATCGTCAGAACAGATGCTGCGAGAATTTTTGTAACCATTGAATCACTCCGTATCTTAGCCGCCTTGGTGCGACACTCATGAAACCCGGTAGTCAGCCGAATGGTTCCTTGAAATTGTCGTGAGGCTCAGGTGAGGCCCTGACCAGCAAAGCCCGGCCGGCGATGCGCTCGATGAACGCGGCGGTTCGCTCCGGGACGACGAATTGCTGCATGTGCCCTATTCCCTCGAACGGTTCGAACCTAAATCCTTGACGTCATCGGCTCGCCTTGGCGGCGCGAAGATGACATTGCGGCTACCGTCGCGCCGCGCTATCTCAGACCACTCGCCTTCCCAGGCCACACGCCTTGCCGGAGCCTTCCATGCCTGAAATCGTGACCGCTGCCATGCTCGTCATTGGCGATGAGATTCTGTCCGGCCGAACCAAGGACAAGAACATCGGCCATCTCGCCGACATCATGACGGCGATCGGCATCGACCTGAAGGAAGTGCGTGTCGTCCCTGACGAGGAAGACGAGATCATCGCCGCGGTGAATGCCGTGCGCAGCCGTTACACCTATGTGTTCACCACCGGCGGCATCGGTCCGACGCATGACGACATCACGGCCGATTCCATCTCCAAGGCTTTTGGCGTGCCTTGCGAATACGATGCCCGGGCCTATGCGATGCTGGAAGCAAGCTATGCCGCGCGCGGCATCGAATATACGCAGGCCCGCAAGCGCATGGCGCGGATGCCGCGCGGCGCCGATCTCATCGACAATCCGGTGTCGGTCGCACCTGGCTTCCGCATCGGCAACGTCCACGTCATGGCCGGCGTGCCATCGATTTTCCAGGCCATGCTCGACAATGTCGTGCCGACGCTGAAGGCCGGCACGAAGATGCTTTCGGCGACCGTGCCCTGCCCGTTCGGCGAAGGCCTCATCGGCGGGCCGTTGGGTGATATCCAGAAAGCGCATCCCGATACGATCATCGGCTCCTACCCGAAATATGGCGACGGCAAGTTCTGGACCGAGCTGGTCGTGCGTGCCCGCAACCAGGAGGCGCTGGACGCCGCCCGCGCCGACGCCGAGGCGATGGTCGCCGGCTTCGCCAGCAATCCCGGCTGATCTGGTCCAGACCGGAACAAAGCACGACGCTGCAACGTTTCCCCGGCACGAGTTCACCAACTCGTAAATCGAGGGATTGTCATGCGATTCAAAACCATCGTCGCCATTCTGCAGAACGAGCAGGACGCCGAGCGCGTGCTCGACTGCGCCATTCCGCTCGCCACCCGGTTCCAGAGCCATCTGGTCGGCATCCACGCCGAAACGCTTCCCGTGCCCTACACCTCTGCCACAGGCTTTCCCGACACCGAATTCCTGCAGGTTTCGGCAGACATGAACCGGGAACGGGCCGAGAAATTAAAGGCGCTGTTTCTCAGACATATCGAGGATTCCGGTCTTTCCTTCGAGTGGCGAAGCCTGGAGAGCTTTTCGGGTGACAGCGCGCTGACCGGGATTTCGAGCGTGCGGGCCGCCGACCTGATCATAGCGGCGCAGCGCGAAACGGGCGGCGATTCCAGCGCGGACGTGGACACGCTGGTCTACGATGCCGGCCGGCCGGTGCTGGTGGTGCCGCACGAGGGTCCGCTGATCACCACCTTCAAACGCGTCTTGCTCGCCTGGAACGGCAGCAAGGAAGCGGCGCGGGCCGCCTTCGACGCGCTGCCCTTCATCATCGAAGCCGAGAAGACTGACATATTGGTTATCGACCCTCCTGAAACGCTCGACGACAGCCCGGAGGCCGCCGGCGCCGAAATCGCGTCGGCGCTGTCGCGCCACGGCGCCACCGTCAGCGTCTCGGTGCAGCAGTCGGGCGGCAATTCGGTCGATGACATTATCCAGACCAGAATCGCGGAAACCGGCGCCGATCTGCTGGTGCTCGGCGCCTACAGCCACTCATGGCTGCGTCAGCTTCTGTTCGGCGGCGTGACGCGCAGCGTGCTGCGCACTGCGCCGGTGGCAGCCTTCCTGTCGCGGTAGGTCCACAGCGATCGCTGGCCCTTGCCTTCGCCAAGGCCCATTGCTCTTGCCAAGATGGGGGCTTTCCAGCTAATTCCGCGCGCATTCCCCTGTTTTCCTGCGCGCGATCCCCGCGTGCTGTGGAGTGCGCGACATGTCCCTTCCCGAAAAAGCCTTTCCGGTCTCCTGGGACCAATTCCATCGCGACGCCCGGGCGCTCGCCTGGCGGCTTGCCGGCGCCAACAAGGGACAATGGAAAGCGATCGTCTGCATCACGCGAGGCGGGCTGGTCCCCGCGGCGATCATCTCGCGTGAACTCGGCATCCGCGTCATCGAGACGGTCTGCGTCGCCTCCTATCACGACTATACCAGCCAGGGGCAGCTGCAGGTCCTCAAGGAGATCACCCCTGCCCTGCTCGCCGAAGACGGCGCCGGCGTGCTGATCATCGACGACCTGACCGACACCGGCAAGACGGCGGGCATCGTGCGCGCGATGATGCCCAAGGCGCATTTCGCCACCGTCTATGCCAAGCCGAAAGGCCGGCCGCTGGTCGATACTTTCGTCACCGAAGTCAGCCAGGACACCTGGATCTATTTCCCGTGGGACATGGGCTTCACCTACCAGAAGCCGATCGCCGACGACCACGCCGGCTGATTCGCAACTACCTGCCTGTTACAGACCAGCAGCTTGCACCCGGGCATGATTGCTTTCGCAAACAGGTCCGGCAGGGCCGGATATTTTGCGAAATCGACATCTATTGGCGGAAATCGGCCAGGCGAATGAAATTTTTTACTTTTATTGCCGACAATTAGCCGTAAGATTCGTGAGACGGCAAACGATTCCGGAGGCTGGGGCTAGCTTCTTCGATGTTGACGAGGCCAACGACACACAATCATCTGGCCGAAAGGGTCCGACGGCTCTTCGGCACGGCGCCGTGCCGCCTGCAGGTTGCCGCCCTGCCCTGGCGCGACACGGGAGACGGCGTCGAAATCATGCTGATCACCAGCCGCGATACTGGCCGCTGGGTTTTGCCCAAGGGCTGGCCAGAGGCCAGGGAGCCGCTCTGCGAGGCCGCGGCGCGCGAAGCCGGCGAGGAGGCCGGGCTGCGCGGCCGTGTCTCTCATCTTGAAGCCGGCCGTTACTTCTACGCCAAGGTCCTGGCTTCCGGCGAAGAAGTGCCGTGCGAGGTCCTGGTGTTTCCACTGCATGTCGACAAAGTCGCGGACCGCTGGAAGGAAAAACACTCACGCACCCGCAAATGGGTCCGTGCAAGCGAAGCGGTGCGCATGGTCAACGAACCCGACCTTTGCCAGATCATCGCCTATTTTTGCGCCGACCCGCACAGCTTCTCCTGACGGGCGGCCACACCGCTCTCTTTGCAAAACGGGACTGGCTTGCAAAGGCTAATGCATGTCGCCCAAAAGTGATCTCGGTTTTGGGAGAACGACATGCATAAAAGCAAGGACCTAAAGCGGATCGCTTGAATCCGTTCAAGCGCGACACGCTTTAGACACGCGTTGCCGCGCTTCGACATGAATGCTTTGCTAAGGAATCAAGGGTAGGATTCGGCAGCTCTGGTATTTTTGATCGATGGCGAATCCCGCAAATCCAATTCCAAACGAGTCCGACGACCCCCAGCGCGAGCATCGTCCGCGCGTGCTCAAGGGTGGGTCGATCATCACCGGAATTTCGAATTCGGAAGTCGGTTGCACGCTGCGCAACCAGCACGACGGCGGCGCCGAACTGAAGATACCGCTCGAAGCCCGGGTCCCAGATCGGTTCCTTCTCTATGTGCCGCTCGACGGCATTGCCTATCGGTGCGAGGTCCGGTGGCGTCGCAACGACCGTATCGGGGTGCAGTTCACCGGCACCGAGCCAAAGCCCCGGCTGCATTACGGCTGACGCCGGGGCAAGCTTGCGCGCGGAAAATCGTGATCCGCGCCTGCATTCTATCCCCGTTATCCACATATGTGACACACAAGATGTTGGGGTCACAAAAGCTACGCAAACGAATCCTTGACGGCGCAAAACGAGTCGCCTTTTATAGGCCATGTGCTCCTGTTGAGAGTGCGACCGGAAAGTTCTGAGCCCGGTCTTTTTCCCGGATTATGTGCGTTTTTGCTCGCATTTCCGCCCGTTTACGAGGCCGGCGGAAGCGTTGGGATTGTGGGGCGGTTGGGGACGATAGGGACAATTGTCGAGCTTGAATAAATTGTCTGTTAATACTATATTTAGTGTTTGCAGGTAGGTTCGACGCTAGATAGTGTGAATTTCCCTCGATCGGGGGAATCGGAAAAAAATCAGTTTTGAGGGACCCGCGGGTTCGTCGGCGCGTTGGACAGGTACTTCGCAAGGAGTTTGACCAGCAGGGCCGGCGGAGACCGCGAAAATGGAGAGCCGGCCGTTTTCGAACGCCCGGCAGACGGCGGACATGCGCGTTTCGCATCGGGGGCAGAAATCCCTGGAGGAAAGCGCTATATATAGACAAAAGGGACCGGACCAATGCGCATCGAGCGTCGTTTCACCAAGCCAGGACAATCTGCCTATGCGGAGATCGAATTCCGCAAGGCGCTTTCGGAGATCAAGAATCCGGATGGTTCGGTGGTGTTCCGCTTGGACAATATCGACGTGCCGGCGCAGTTCTCCCAGGTCGCAGCCGATATCCTGGCGCAGAAATATTTCCGCAAGGCCGGTGTGCCGGCGCGCCTGAAGAAGATCGAAGAGAACGACGTCCCCTCCTTCCTGTGGCGCTCCGTCGCCGATGAGGCGGAACTGGCGAAGCTGCCGGAAGCCGAGCGCTACGGTTCCGAGATCGACGCACGTCAGGTCTTCGACCGGCTTGCCGGCACCTGGACTTACTGGGGCTGGAAGGGCGGCTACTTCAAGGGGTCGGAGGAAGACGCGCGCGCCTTCCGCGACGAGCTTGCCTATATGCTGGCCACCCAGCGCGTCGCGCCGAACTCGCCGCAATGGTTCAACACCGGCCTGCACTGGGCCTATGGCATCGACGGCCCGAGCCAGGGCCACTTCTATGTCGACCCGTTCACCGGCAAGCTGACCAAGTCGAAATCCTCCTACGAGCATCCGCAGCCGCATGCCTGCTTCATCCAGGGCGTGCAGGACGATCTCGTCAACGAGGGCGGCATCATGGACCTGTGGGTGCGTGAAGCGCGCCTGTTCAAATACGGCTCCGGCACCGGCTCCAACTTCTCGCTGCTGCGCGGCGAAGGCGAAAAGCTGTCGGGCGGCGGCCGCTCGTCGGGCCTGATGAGCTTCCTCAAGATCGGCGACCGTGCGGCGGGCGCCATCAAGTCGGGCGGCACCACGCGCCGCGCCGCCAAAATGGTCATTGTCGACGCCGACCACCCCGATATCGAGGAATTCATCGACTGGAAGGTCAATGAAGAGCAGAAGGTTGCCTCGCTGGTGACCGGCTCGAAGATCGTCAAGAAACATCTCGAAGCGATCATGAAGGCCTGCGTCAACTGCGAAGGCAATGGCGACGACTGCTTCGACCCGGCCATCAACACCGCGCTGAAGCGCGAGATCAAGGCGGCCAAGAAGTCCGCCGTGCCGGAGAACTACATCTACCGCGTCATCCAGTTCGCCAAGCAGGGCTATAGCTCGATGTCGTTCAAGACCTACGACACAGACTGGGATTCGGATGCATACCTCACGGTTTCGGGCCAGAACTCCAACAATTCGGTGTCGCTGAAGGACAATTTCCTGCGCGCCGTCGAGGACGATGCCGACTGGCACCTGACCGCCCGCAAGGACGGCAAGGTGCTGAAGACGCTGAAGGCCAGGGATCTCTGGGAAAAGATCGGTTACGCCGCCTGGGCGTCGGCCGATCCGGGCCTGCATTTCAACACCACGATGAACGACTGGCACACCTGCGCATCGGCCGGTGCGATCCGGGCGTCCAACCCGTGCTCCGAATACATGTTCCTCGACGACACGGCCTGCAACCTCGCCTCGATCAATCTGTTGCCCTACCGCAACGCCGACGGCACGATCGACATCGCAGCCTACGAGCACACGGTGCGGCTGTGGACCATCGTTCTCGAAATCTCGGTGATGATGGCGCAGTTCCCGTCGAAGGAGATCGCCAAGCAGTCCTACGAATACCGCACGCTCGGCCTCGGCTATGCCAATATCGGCGGCCTGCTGATGACATCAGGCATTCCCTACGACTCCGATGAAGGCCGCGCCATCTGCGCCGCACTCACCGCAATCATGACCGGTGTCGCCTATGCCACCTCGGCCGAGATGGCCGGCGAACTCGGCGCCTTCGCCGACTACGACCGCAATGCGCAGAACATGCTGCGCGTCATGCGCAACCATCGCCGTGCCGCCTATGGCGAGAAGCAGGGCTACGAGAAGCTTGCCGTCAACCCGGTGCCGCTGGTCGCTTCCGACCTGAAGCAGCAGGACCTTGCGACCCACGCCAAGGCCGCCTGGGACCGCGCCATCGAGCTCGGCGAGGAGCATGGCTACCGCAACGCGCAGGCGACCGTGATCGCGCCGACCGGCACGATCGGCCTGGTCATGGATTGCGATACCACCGGCATCGAGCCCGACTTCGCGCTGGTGAAGTTCAAGAAGCTGGCCGGCGGCGGCTATTTCAAGATCATCAACCGCGCCGTGCCGGAAGCACTGCGCACGCTTGGCTACTCCGAAGCCCAGATCGCCGAGATGGAGGCCTATGCGGTCGGCCACGGCAACCTCAACCAGGCGCCGGCCATCAACCCCGGCGCGCTCAAGGCCAAGGGCTTCACCGACGACAAGATCGCCGCGCTCAACGCAGCCTTGAAATCGGCCTTCGACATCAAGTTCGTCTTCAACCAGTGGACGCTTGGCGCCGACTGGGTGAAGGAGAATTTCGGCTTCACCGACGAGCAGCTCAACGACTTCTCGTTCGAGATCCTGCCGGCGCTCGGCTTCTCCCGGAAAGATATCGAGGCCGCCAACATCCATGTCTGCGGTGCGATGACGCTGGAAGGCGCGCCGTTCCTCAAGGCCGAACACCTGGCGGTGTTCGACTGCGCCAGCCCGTGCGGCAAGATCGGCAAGCGTTCGCTTTCGATCAACAGCCACATCCAGATGATGGCGGCTGCACAGCCCTTCATTTCCGGCGCCATCTCCAAGACCATCAACATGCCCAACGATGCGACGGTGGAAGACGCCAAGGGCGCCTACATGCTGTCGTGGAAGCTGGCGCTGAAGGCCAACGCGCTCTACCGCGACGGCTCGAAGCTGTCGCAGCCGCTCAACTCCTCGCTGCTCGCCGATGGCGAGGACGATGAGGATGAAGCCATCGAGCAACTGCTCGCCGCACCTGCGGCAGCACGTGCCGCACAGATCACCGAGCGGATCGTCGAGCGCATCATCGAGCGCGTGTCGCGCGAGCAGGAAAAGCTGCCCGGCCGCCGCAAGGGCTACACCCAGAAAGCCAAGATCGGTGGCAACACCATCTTCCTGCGCACCGGCGAATATGACGATGGCCGTCTCGGCGAGATCTTCATCGACATGAACAAGGAAGGCGCGACCTTGCGTGGCCTTCTCAACAATTTCGCCATCGCAATCTCGCTGGGCCTGCAATATGGCGTGCCACTCGACGAATATGTGCACGCCTTCACCTTCACCAAGTTCGAGCCGGCCGGCATGGTGCAGGGCAACGATGCCATCAAGAGCGCAACATCGATCCTCGACTACGTGTTCCGCGAACTGGCGATCTCCTATCTCGGCCGCAACGACCTCGCCCATGTCGACCAGTCGGACTTTTCCAACACCGCACTTGGCCGTGGCATCAGCGAAGGCAAGACCGACGCGGTCTCCAAGGGCCTGACCCGTGGCGCCTCGCCGGTGAAGCTGGTGTCGCGCGTCAGCGGCAATGATCCGAAAGGCTTTGCGGCCCCCTCGGGCGCCCCTGCCCGCTCGGCACCGACCGCCTTCTCCGGCTCCAACGTGCTGGCGTTGAAGCCGGCCAGCGACGAAGCGGTCGCCTACAAGCGCGACTATGAGGAGCGGGCAAAGGAACTGGCCGAGGACATCGCCTTCGAGGAAGCGGCGGGTGTTGCTTCCGACGCCACGGCTGCGCTGTTCACCGACGCCGCGGCCATGGAGGCGGCGGAAGCCAAGAAACTCGCCAACGACCGCCGCGCAAGATCCCTGCTCCAGGGCTACACAGGCAATTCCTGCTCCGAGTGCCAGAATTTCACGATGGTGCGTAACGGGACCTGCGAGAAGTGCGACACGTGCGGCTCGACGAGCGGGTGCAGCTGAGGTCTAGTGCCACCTCGGCTTACAGTTCGCGAGATCATTCGCCTGCTGGAGGCCGACGGCTGGTATCTGGTTGCAACCAAGGGCAGCCATCGCCAATATAAGCATGAAGTCAAAGCCGGCCGCGTCACCGTGGCTGGCAAGCCGTCTGAAGAGGTTGCGCCAGGAACACTGAACAGCATCCTCAAGCAGTCAGGTTTGAAGGAGTGATGACATGCGTTACGCGGTGGTGATTGAAAAAGCAGGAAGTAATTTCTCTGCCTATGTGCCGGACCTACCCGGCTGCATCGCGACAGGTGCCACTGTGCCTGAAGTGGAAACCGAGATTCGCGACGCAATACGCTTTCACATCGAAGGTTTGCGAGCCGATGGGCTGGATGTGCCCAAGGGTGTCAGCCTCGCGGAATACATAGAGGCATAAAATTCCTGCAATCAGGATTCTCGGCATCTACCCCGCCGGCAACACCCGCAGCGTCTGCTCGTCAACGGCTCGTCCTGCCCCACGAATAGCAGCTTGCGCCCCTCACCCGCCGGCACCTCGAAATACTGGATCCCGTCAGGCATTTCGCCCCAGTCGCCGCACGGTGGCTCCGGGATTTCATCGAGGCTTGCTACCGCTTTCAGCTCTTTCGCATAGGCCGCGTTGGAGCTGAACGCTTAGTGCTTGACGGCGGCAGGCGCGGCGCCCTCGGTGTAAGGCGTCGGATTCAATAACTTGTTTGCATCTGGCCATGCCTTCGGCCTGCCAGATCAAAGCCTCTCAGCATGCCATCTCAGATGGTCGTCCATGAAGCTGGAGATGAAAAGATACGAGTGATCGTATCCATCCTGCATCCGCAGCTTCAGCGGAATACCTGCTTTGGCGCAGGCCGTCTCAAGCAGCCAAGGCCTCAGCCCGTCGTCAAGAAATCCATCCGACGTTCCCTGATCCACCAAAAATTCGGGGAAACGGTATCCGTCCTCGATGAGCGACGTCGCATCGCAGGTTCGCCACGAGGCCTCATCCTTACCCAGATACTTCTCAAAAGCCGGTCTCGACCAGCCGGCGGTGCTTGGCTGGGCGATCGGGGCGAACGCCGAGCAGCTCTTGAAACGCCGCGGAGTCTTCAAGGCAATCGTCAGCGCGCCATGCCCGCCCATCGAATGGCCAAAGATTGCCTGGCGCGCCATATCGGCTGGAAATTCAGCCGCGATGAGGGCCGGCAACTCCTCGGTGACATAGGAATACATGCGATAGTTCTTCGCATAAGGCTCTTGCGTCGCATCGAGATAGAAGCCGGCGCCGGAGCCGAACTGCCAGTTGTCTTTTTCATCCGGAATGTCGGCCCCGCGCGGGCTGGTGTCGGGACAAACGACGATCAGGCCAAGCTCGGCGGCCATGCGCCTGTACTCGCCCTTGTCCATTACATTGGCGTGGGTGCACGTCAGGCCTGAGAGATACCACAAAACGGGACAAGGCGTCTCCCGCGCCTGCGGAGGTATGAAAACGGCAAAAGTCATGTCGCAACGGCAACTCGTCGACAAATGGGAATAGACGCCCTGCACGCCGCCATGGGCCTTCGTTTGAGAGATGATTTTCATGTGTTCTCCACGTTGCGGGTCGGATGACGGTCGGCCCCACCACTGCCACCCAGCGGCAAGCACTTGCGTCCTGCCATCCTGTGGTTCTTGTGTCGACGGATCTCAGCGCGGAAAAAGAACCTCGCCCATTCCGAGCACTGCGTTATCCCCGCCATATTTGCGCGGTGCGCTCCCCAGAAGCGGCCGTTTCAAAATGCCCTCGGCGATCAGATGACGATCGATGATGGCGGCGAAAACGCTCTCGGGCGCGCCGCATTCGACGAAGCTCGGCGACATGCGTGCCGGCGCGCGATCGAGAAGGATCGAACCGCGACGCATCAGATAGCCGGGCATCTCACCGGTGCCACCGGCCACCACCAGGGTGCCGGCGATCATGCGGCTGCCGGCATGGTCGCCGGAGCCTTTCAGCACCGCGATCAGGCCGCGCCGCATGCGGTCCGCCGCGAAGGCGCCCGCCTTGCCCCTGACGATCAACAACCCGCCGTTCATGCCGGCCAGTTCCCCGACGAGCGGCGCACCGAGGTGGTCGCCGGCATTGCCTGTTATCTCAAGCCTGCCGCCGCGCATGCCGGAGCCGGCGTATGGACCCGCATTGCCTTCGATCGTGAGCTCCCCACCGCGCATGGCGCGCCCGGCCTGGGCGCCCGCATTGCCAACGAGGCGAACCGACCCACCCCGCATGCCTTGCGCCACAAGGTCAAGGCGCGTGCTTCCGCCTTCGAACACGATGTTTGTCGGATCGCTGCCGGCGACGCGAAAAATGTCGCCCACCTTCGATCCGTGTTTCGACATGCCGATCTGGATTCTTTCGACGTCGCGCCTTTCGATCCCGGCCAGCCGCTCCGGCGTCAGCGGCGATAGGTCAAGGCGCTCCGGCGGCTCGGCAACCAGGGTGAAGGTCAGCGCCTTCATGGCAGCATATCCTTCAGCGAGTAGATGAATTTCCCGAGCTTGCCGCCGTAATTGCCGGCGCTGATCCGAACCGCGCCTCTTTTCGGGCCGAGTTCTATGACAGCCTTGATGCCTGCCTTCATCGCGGCGGCAACTGCATCATTGGTTTCACCATCGATGACGATTTCCAGGACGGCGTTGATGTCGGGACCGAGCTCACTCGCGACGACACCGCGCAGCGTTGGCGCGTAGGCTTCGTTGGCCGAAGCGATCATGCCTTTGTATTTGCCACCTATCTTGGAACCCGAACGGGCAATGCCGCCCGGAAACGGCACGATGGCGCCAGGCACCATGCCGATCGCAGCGACCGCGGCCTCGGCAGCGGCCAAAGCGTTGGCGCTGTTTTGCGCCATGACAAAGAAATTGCCGCCACCGACAGCCTCCTTCGTCAGTCCGGTCGTTGCTTCGCACAGGAACTCGCCATCCATGACGGGAATACGCCAGAAATGCCTGTCGCCGATCTTCTTGGAGATTTGCCAGCCGTCGCCGAAATAACGCAGCGCCGAACCGAGCTTGAGCTCGGCGCTGCCTTGCAGCCCGGCAAAGCAGGCGGAACCCGGCGAGGTCAAAACGCACTGGCCGACACGATTGAGCAGTTGCTTCTGCAATTCGTCCGTTCCCATCGCGAAGATCATGACGCGGCAGCCCGGCCGGCCATCCGGTGTGGCCGAGGGCGGCAGGTCGAGATCGATTGCCGCTTCGCAGCCGCAACCGATCACCGAGGTGGCGAATCCGGTCATCGTGATCGCCGCCTGGCGAGCCCATTTCCGGCTCGGCGCGGTGATGACGATGGCGGTTGCGCGCATGCCGAAGGCTTCCGCGAAGGTATCGTCGATCGTCATCCCATTGACGCTCATGTTCGGCATGGCACCTCGCCGAATGGCTGTTCGCGCGCAATCGCGGAATCCGGAAAATTGAACCAGTCCAGCGACAGGCCGTAGCGCTGCTGGTGATAGTCCTCGAGCCGTCGCACCATTGCCTTGTCGACGGGCGGCTTGAGCCTCAATGCCTTGCCCCAGCGGTAATGGATGATTTCCCCGTCTTGCACGACGAGATCGCCATCCTTGAAAACATACGCCGCCTGTCCGAGCATTTTCGCGATACTGCGGTCCCTGCGATAGACAGCGATGTCGGCTGTTGCACCGGCGCCGAGATGGCCTCGATCCGTCAAGCCGAGCAGCTTGGCCGGCGCCGCGCGCGTCATGATGGCGATTTCCTCGAACGTGTATTCGCGGTCGATTGCGGCCAGGGTAGAGAGCGCCAGGGCGGATCGTGAAAGTCCAGCGGTCATTTCGGCGCGCGCTTCCCGGCTCATCAGCAGTTCGAACAGCGCCGGATAAGCCGTAAAAGGTGCACCGTTGGGATGATCGGTGGTGAAGAACACACGCCAGGGATCGTCGATCAGGAGAAAAAGCTCGAGCCCGATCGCCCACTGCATCGTGCCGTAGAAGTCCTTGCCATAGCTGTAGGGCACGATGCCGCCGCCATTGCCGTCACCATCATGAATGACGGTCTTTTTCGGGTGCGCGCTGCCACGCGCCGAAAACTGCCGCATGACGTCGGAGGAGACCGTGACCGTCTGGCCGAACATGACCTGGCCGATATCGATGGTGACTTCCGGCGTCGCGTTGACCAGTTCGGCAAGCCGTGCGGCGGCAGAGGAAAACCCGCGTTTTCCTTCCGTGCCATAGCCATAGAACTGGAGGTGGGCGAGATGCAGCGGCAGCCCATCCGCCACTGCGATCGTCGCAGCCGCCGTATCCGCCGATCCGGGGCTGCCCAGATTGTTGCAATGGACATGCAGGGGATGCGGCAGGCCAAGACTGTCGACGGCGGCCTGCAGCGTCTTGACGATCTTGCGCGAACTGACGCCATAGGAAGGCACGACATCGTCCAGCGAGAAGGTGCGGACGTTCTCCTTGAACGCGGCCGCCGCACCAGCGTTGATCACCTTGACCCCAAGCGCTCGCGTCGAAGCGACCGTCCAGGCGACATAGTCCTCGATCATCGTGGAGGGGGCGTCGTCGCGGATCATCGACAGAAGGAAATCGTCATTGCCGAGAATGGCGAGGGTTGCTTTGTCTATGATCGGGATGTCAGCCAGTTCGAGATGCGTGTGAAGCGCCGCTCCCGGCGACATCGCCGGCTCGACCACCGTCGTAAAGCCCATCTTTGCGTAGAGGCAGCCGGTCTGGAACGTCGACCAGCCGGCATTGGAGAGCGGCGTCATTGCTGGCCTCAGCTGATGGGCGGCATGCTGTTCGGGCAAGAGCAGCCGCGCGGTGTTCACATTGCCGCCACCGATGTGGGAGTGGATGTCGATGGCGCCAGCCATCACGATGCAGCCGCTGGCTTCTATGGTCCGGTCGGCCGCCCCTCCCGCCGGCGCCGGGACGATCTTGTCGTCCTTGATCCAGAGGTCGCCCTTGCCGAGACGGCCGTTGACGGGATCGATGATGTCGCCGCCGGCGATTTTCGTCAGCATGGCAGTGGCTCGGCGAAAGCGTGGGTAGCGATCAGGCGGATGATCGTCGCGGCGGAGGGCAATTGCGAGGCCGCTTGCGCCTCGGTCGACCTGAGCGAGCCCGTGCGGCTGGAGTAGACAACCGCATCGTGATCGACCCCAGCTTCGCCGATGGCGATGGTGACCGCGGCGCCGGCAACCGGCTCTTGCGTTTTAGTCAACGCAATCAGCGCCATGCGGCGCTTTTTTTCCTTCGGCTGGGCCGTTGCGGCGGAGATCCGCAGGTGCAGGTCGGCTTCGCCGGCAGCGATCATGCGCGCCACATCGCAGCGCCAGGGATCGAATTCCGGGAAGCCGCGCGCAAAGCCGGTGCGCAGCGGAAAACCTGTCATCCAGGCCGAGGCGAGCGTGCTACCCCAGCCGTTTTCGTTCGCCGGCAGATGAAGGCCGGATGCGCGCGAGTTGCGATTGAGATCGGCGATCAGTCCTTGCAGCATCTCCAATGCCAGGCCTTCGGCGGCGTGGCCTGAAAACAGGAACACGGGAAAACGCGCGGCCGCCAGAGCTTTGGCGAAATCATTGAAATTCGACACCGGTTGCGATGTACGCCGCCCTTTATACTGTGCTCTCAGTGCCGCCAGCGTGGCGGCGAGGCTAACTTGGCTACAGGAAAGTCGCGTTGCCTCGCGCCCGCCGTTCAGCGGCGGCACAGACATCCCGTTCGGGCCTACCACGAAGAACGCGCGCTGGTTCACGGTCGAGAGGTCGGGAACCGTCCCGGCGAGTTCGCCAACAAGACCATGATGGATCCGCGGGAGCTCGCCCACGATCACCACGACATCGGCACGCCGGCGCGTCTCACCGGGGGCGACGGTCATTGCCCCCTTGTCCGTAAAAAGCGCAGTCTCCCGGGCAAGTGCCGCGCCATCGGCATGGTCGTATGCCGCGCCAGCCCTCTCAGCCAGCGCGATCGCCGCCCTCGTGCCGTCTATATCCGTATCAAAGCTGAAAACCGGGCACCGACTTGACGACAGTAGCGACGCGGCATGCGCAGCCGCGCGCTCAATCAGCGCTTCCCGGTTGCCGATCCAAGCAACCGCCATTCGCTAAACTACTTTCTGGTGCCGCCACGATCCTAGACGAAACTGGATTGGCCGTGAACCCCACCTCGCAGCGGATCAGCGAATGTTTTCATACGCTATCAACAAATTCCGACCCTGCTTAGTCATATTTGACGTAAGCGAAGCGTTGATCGGTCAGCGGAGTGCCCTCCAGCGCCCCGCCTTCCTTGGCCGGCTGCCACTGGACAACATCCTCGATCTTTTTCGCCAACTCGAAATCCTTGTCGGTAATGCCTTTCGCCGCGTGGTTCATCAGGCGCACCTCGACCCAGGCATAGGAGGCGGTGATATCGGGATGGTGCCACGCCGCCTCGGCGAGATGGCCAACCGTGTTGATGACCATCAGCGTCGATTTCCAGCTGTGGGTCTTGTATTTGCGCCGGATCCAGCCGTTTTCGTAGCGCCATTTTGGCAGCTCCTTCTCAAGCCGCTCGGCGATCTCGGCTTCCGAATAGACCTTTTCCTTGACTGTCTCGTTCATCTCGACCTCCGCGAATTGCTCGGTCTGTCTACACGCCGGAGCCAGCAAACACGTGGATGCATTCTCTTTGGCTTGCCCCATCGACGAAAACAGTTATCATGGTACCGGGCACCTAAACTTCCATGATGCATCCATGATGCACCCATCGGGGGGCAGATGTCGAATTCTGTTACCATACGAGTGCCCGCTCGCCTGCACCTTGGCTTCCTTGATCTCAATGGCGATGCCGGACGGCGGTTCGGCAGCGTCGGGCTTCCATTGAGCGAACCCGAAACCGTCGTCACCCTGTCGCGGTCCGGCGAAACCATCGTCGAAGGCTCCGAGAGCACCCGCGCCAGCGAGCATCTGTCGACGCTCTGCAAGCATCTCGGCATTCGCGGCCAGCACCATCTGGTGGTCGAGCAGTCGATCCCCAGTCATGCGGGTCTGGGATCCGGCACGCAGATTGCCCTTGCCGTCGCCTCGGCGTTGCGCACTCTCCACAATTTGCCTCTGGACATCGCCGGCGATGCGAGCCTGCTCGAGCGGGGCGGCCGATCCGGCATCGGCATCGCAAGTTTCGAAGACGGCGGCGTCATAGTCGACGCCGGCAAGAACGACCGCGGCGGAACGCCTCCGGTCGTCGCGCGGCTGCCGTTTCCGGAAGAGTGGCGCGTCATCCTTATCCTCGACCATTCCGGGCATGGACTGCATGGCGCTGCCGAGGTCGCGGCGTTTCGTTCGCTGCCGCCATTCCCAACGGCAGGCAGTGGGGAGATCTGCCGGAGGGTGCTGATGGGCATTATGCCGGCTTTGGTCGAGCGGGACCTTCCGGCATTCGGCGCCGCCGTCACCGCGATACAGATGCTGATCGGCAGCCATTTCGCCCCGGCGCAGGGCGGCGTGTTCACCTCGAAGCGGGTCGAGACGGCGGCCCACCGTCTCAATGAAGCAGGCGCCGTCGGCATCGGCCAGAGTTCCTGGGGGCCGACAGGCTTTGCCTTCGCGCCATCGCATGATTCCGCACTCAAGTTCGTCGACGCGGTTCGGAAGACGACAATTGAGGACGGCCTTGAGATCAAGATCGTCAAGGGCAGGAACTCCGGCGCGAAGATCAGCTCAACCAGGCTGAATCTCGTCGGCAGCTGACGCTCCCGTTTCAGGCAGAAAGGCAAGAAATGGCCCGCAAACACATCCTGCACATGCTGACACCGTTGAAGCAGATGAGCCCATTCGACGTGAACATGGCCCTCGACGCCGGTTTCGACGCCGTCGTCCCCTATGTCGATGTAGGCCTCGCCGAAGTGACAGGCCTGGTCCAGGACGCGATCTTTTCACGCCCGCCGGATGCGGGTGTCGACACCGGCATCTTCATCGCCGGGAAGGATGCCTCGTTGGCGCTCGACATGTTCGACGCCGCGAAGAAGGCGATGGTGCCGCCTTTCCAGGTTTCGGTGTTTGCCGATCCGGCCGGCTCGTTCACCACGGCCGCGGCGATGGTGGCCAAGGTCGAAAAGGCGCTGGAGAAGAAATTCCAGCGTGCGCTCAGGGATACGAGGGTAGCTGTTTTCGGTGCCACCGGCGTCGTCGGCTTCTGCACCGCCGTCATCGCGGCAGGGGAAGGTGCCCGGGTCACACTTGTCGGCCATGACGGCATCGAGAGGGTCAAGCAGATCGCGGCCGAGATCGAAAGCAGATTCAACATCATCGTCGATGCCGCTGACGGATCGAGCGACGCACGCAAGACAAAGCTGGTCGAGGCAAACGAAATTATCCTGGCTTGCGCCAAAGCTGGCGTCCAGGTGGTCTCCAAAGCCCAGTTGAAAGGCAATGACCTGCTTATTGCGGCCGACGTCAATGCGGTTCCCCCGGCCGGTATCGAAGGATTGGCCGTCAATGCCAATGGTGATCCACTCGAAGCGGCAAAAGCTGTCGGCATTGGTCCGCTTGCCATTGGCAATGTCAAATATAAGGTCGAATTCGGTCTCTTCAAAAGAATGATCGAATCCGAAAAGACGATCACGCTCGATTTTCAGGAAGCGTTTTCCCTTGCACGCGAGATTGCCAAGTAACGCCGGATCTCTCTTGATCGCGGCAATTTCAGGCCGGGCGCTGGCCGCCGCCGCGCGCCGCGCCGGCTATCGTCCGCTGGTTGCCGATTTCTTTTGCGATACGGACACCGTCGCGCTCGCAGAACGTGCGACGATGCTGCCGGGCGACCTGCAGAGGGGCATCGACGGCGAGCGCATCGTCGACACGCTTCGGCGATTGGCTGGCGACGGCCAGCCGGTCGCCATTATCCTGGGCTCAGGGTTTGAGCGGATGCCCGAGGCCGTGGACGAGATCGCGCGACACTTTCCGCTCGCAGGCAATGGCGGCGCCGCAATCCGCAGGATCAAGGATCCGCAGTTGCTGGCCGATGATTGCGCCGAACTTGGCATCCCGCATCCGCAATTGCGATGGGACCAGCCGCCTGATCGGGAGAACTGGGTGGTCAAGACCGCGGGTGGCGCCGGCGGCGGGCACGTCAGACGAGCAGCCGGAGAAAGCCCGACCGCCGGCCGCTATTTCCAGCGCTTCGTTGCCGGACGCAGCATTTCGGCCCTGTTCGTCGGCAACGGGCAAACCGCGCACGTCGTGGGCTTCAGCCAACAATGGACGTCCCCCTCCCCGGCAGCGCCCTATCGCTACGGCGGCGCCGTGCGGTTGAGACGCTTCGCTCGCAGACAGGCGGCGGTGATCGGCGGTTGGCTCTCAAGTCTGACGCGGCGCGCCGGCCTGGTTGGATTGTGCAGCGCCGATCTTATCCGCGGGCCGGACGGCTACAAGTTCATCGAGATCAATCCGAGGCCAGGCGCCACCCTCGACATTTTCGACGATGTCGACGCGCCATTGATCGAAGCGCATCTGCGCGCCGCTACGGGTCAGGTCTTCCGCTTGCCGCGCTTCGTCGATTCGATGGCGTCGATGGTGACTTACGCCGCGACGCCAATCACTCACTTTCCGTCGATCGCCTGGCCTGAATGGACAGCGGACCAGCAGTCGGCTGGCACCCGTTTGATTGCCGGCGACCCTGTCTGCACGGTCTTCGCGCGCGGGCCGAGCGCCCAATCGACCAAGCGACTCATCAAGGGACAAGCCAGTCAATTGCAACTCCAATGGGAAGGAGACCGGACATGAAAGACGGTTCGGCATTCCTGAACGACAATGCACAGCGCATCGTTGACGGCATGATCGGCGACGCCGAACGCCTGCGCATCGTCGTTTCCAGGGGGCCATTGGGCGAGCGCCTGATCGATGCCGGCGCCAAGACCGTCGGCAGCGTCGAAGCCGGGCTGCGCATGGCTGAGGCCGCGATGGGCGGTCTCGGCAGCGTTTCGGTGTTCATGGATCGTGCGTCACAGCAATGGCCGTTCACCGTCGAAGCGCGATCTTCGCAGCCGGTGCTAGCCTGCCTGGGCAGCCAATATGCGGGCTGGAACCTGTCTGGCCAGGACTATTTCGCCATGGGATCTGGGCCGGCGCGGGCCCTCGCCCGGGTCGAACCGCTCTTCGAAACACTTTCCTATCGCGACATCGCATCGTCCGCGGTGCTTATCCTGGAGACGGCCGAACCGCCTCCCCGCGCGATCGTTGAGAAAGTGGGCAAGGCAACTGGACTGGCGGCGGAAAAGCTCACCTTCCTCTATGCGCCGACACAAAGTCTTGCCGGCGGCGTGCAGATCGTCGCGCGCGCGCTCGAGGTTGCCCTGCACAAGATCAACGATCTCAAATTCCCGCTGGAGAACGTAGTCGATGGCATCGGAACGGCTCCGATCCCCGCCCCCCATCCGGATTTCCTGACCGCCATGGGCCGAACCAACGATGCCATCATCTATGGCGGCAGCGTCCAGCTCTTCGTGAAAGGATCGGCGAAAGAAGCTGGCAAACTCGCGGAAAAACTTCCCAGCAGCGCCTCACGGGACTACGGCCAACCCTTCGCCGAGATCTTCGCGCGGTTCAAGGGCGATTTCTATGCCATCGACCCGCTGCTGTTCAGCCCGGCCGAAGTGATCGTGACAGCGATCGAAACCGGCGATACGTTTCGCGCCGGTCGGCGTGATCTGAAAATGCTCGAACGGAGTCTCGGCTAAGAGGATGGCGGTGCAAAGGGATTCGTCCGTCATTCGCCTGCCCGACGACTGCATTTCGTGCAGCCCCGTCGCGGACGCGGCCATTGGGGCGCGGAATCGCTCACGCCTCCTAGGTTCCCGCACCCGAGGCGCCACATGATCCCTCGCATCCTGATCGTCAGCGACAAAGTGGACACTGGTTCGAACGGCCTGGCGGCAGGACTTGGTCGGAGAGGCGCCGCCGTTGCAGCCGTGCCGCTGGCAGCGATCGCATTCGACACCAGCAGCCCGAGCGGACTTTCGATCCCCGGCTTCGGCGGCACGCTGCCCGACGCCGTGCTCGTTCGTTCCATCGCCGCCGGATCGTTCGAAGCGATTACCCGGCGCCTCGGCATGCTGCACGCGTTAAGCAGACTGTCGGTTCCCGTGTGGAATTCCGCGCAGGCGATCGAGCGCTGCGTCGACAAGTCGATGACGACATTCCTCTTGAAAAATGCCGGCCTGCCTACGCCACGCACCTTTGCCGTAGAAGGACTTGCCGTCGCCGAGGAGATCGCGGCGCAAGAGCTTCCGCGGGGACCGCTGGTGCTGAAACCCTTGTTCGGGGCGCAAGGCCGCGGGATAAAGCTGATCCGCACGCTGTCGGACCTGCCGGCCGCAGAAGAGGTGAACAGCGTCTATTACCTCCAGCAATATGTGTCGCGTGCCGGTCCGCCTTTCCGGGATTTTCGCGTCTTTGTCTGCGCCGGCGAGACCGTGGCGATGATGAGCCGCATCAGCGACGACTGGATCACGAACGTCAACCGGGGCGGCGTGCCGGAACAGGTTTCCGATCATGGCAAGGCGGAACTGGCCTCGCTGGCTGTCGCTGCGTCAGCCGCGGTCGGCGCGGATTTTGCCGGCGTGGACATCGTGCGGGCTGACGACGGCAATCTGTTCATACTCGAAGTGAACAGCATGCCCGCCTGGTCGGGATTGCAATCGGTGGTCGCCGTGAATATCGCCGAGGCAATCGCCGATGCCTTGCTGAAACTCCTGGCCGACCGTGCCGAAGCGGCCGCCGCGCCGCGGCCCTATCGTTTTACCGCGCCTGCGAATTCGTGAGGGCCAGTAGGATGGCGGTTTCGCGCGAACGCCTCCGGGCCAGTTACAAGGATGCCTGCAGGATGGAGATCGAAGCCCTCAAACCGGGCAACGTCCATCTGTTCGCCGACGGACACGGCATGTCCGCCGCCCAGTTCATGATGAGTGCGGAGGTTTCTTCCGGGCCGCTGACCGATCCTCGTCTGCCGGTCGGACAGCGCATGCTGGAGGCCGTGCGCGCGACCCGACTGGCGGTCGCAACCAATACCAATCTCGGAATCATCCTTCTGGCAGGGCCACTGATATGCGCCGCCGAAATGGGCGGTGACAGACTGCAGGACAATCTCGACTTGCTGCTTCGGGCTTTGAGCGTGCAGGATACCAAGGCGGTATTCGAGGCGATCGTCACGGCCGCGCCAGGCGGCCTGGGAGAAGCCGCCAACGATGTGCGGCAGGAGCCGAAGGTCCATTTGCTGGACGCGATGCGGGAGGCCGCCGACCGCGACATGATCGCCCGCCAGTACGGCAGCTGTTTCGGCGACGTGTTCGGGGTCGGGCTCGCCGCGCTGGATGGAGCGTTGGCACGTGGAGAAACCGGCATGTGGCCGACGGTATTCGTCTACATGGCGTTTCTCGCCGGCTTCCCCGACAGCCATGTGATGCGCAAGCACGGCGTTGACGTCGCAAATCAAGCGCGGCAGGAAGCCGTTGCCGTTCAGGCGGCGCTCCATGCCGAGGGCGACGAACCGTCGCGCATTCGCCTGCTCATGGAATTCGACCGTCGGTTAAAGACCGACAACATCAATCCCGGCACCTCGGCCGACCTCACCGTGGCTACTCTTTTAGTCCACACCCTCGCCCTCACCTTGCATAATCGCGGCGTTGGTGCTTGACTTCCAAAAGCGGAAGCTGTGCTTCCGCGGCTATCTAGCCAACCGGTCCGGGCAAATCCGGACGCTGCCAACAAGGATAGCTGTCCATCGAGCGCCTGCTCGGTTGCAGCGTCCGTGGACATCATAATTGTGTCTTGGAGGAAATTGGCATGGCAAAAATATCAAAGGTTATGGTCGGTGAATCGCTGGTGGGAGACGGCAACGAAGTCGCGCATGTCGACCTGCTCATCGGCCCGCGGGGGAGCGCGGTCGAAACGGCATTCTGCAACGCGCTTACCAACAACAAGGATGGCTTTACTTCGCTTTTGGCGGTGATCGCGCCTAATCTTCAATGCAAACCCAACACCGTGATGTTCAACAAGGTCACGATCAAGGGCGCCAAGCAGGCGGTCCAGATGTTCGGCCCGGCGCAGCACGCCGTGGCAAAGGCCGTGCAGGACAGCGTTGCGGACGGGACCATTCCGGCCAACGAAGCGGACGACGTGTTCATCTGCGTCGGGGTGTTTATCCATTGGGACGCGGCGGACGACGCCAAGATCCAGAAATACAATTACGAGGCGACAAAGGAAGCTATCCAGCGCGCCGTTGCAGGAACCCCGACCGCCGCCGAAGCAACGGCCCAGCGCGACAAGGTCAAGCATCCGTTCGCAGCCTAGACAAGAGACAGCCCCGCACAGGAAAAACCCTCTTCTGAGACGGATGGTCTGTTGCGCCGGCTGAAAAAAGTTCTGGGCTTTTGAAACGTCACCTCCCGAAGGGCGCACGTCCTTCGGGAGGTGACGAGCAACGATGATCAGGCGCCGAGTGACGCGAGGCGGCCGGGTGTGAGCGTAGCGTTGTGCAATGAGGTTGCTACCAGCGCCGCGGCGACACCCATTGCGGACAAGGCGCTGATGTCGGCCTCATCTCGGACGCCGCCGGCCGCGATGACGGCGCGATTTCCGGCCTTGGCCTTGACCTCCTGCAGCAGCCCGAAGTCAGGGCCGGCGGCCGCACCGACCTTGGCCAGCGTCATGACAATCACCTTTTGCGGCCAAAGCTCGGGCTCTTCGAGAAGAGAACGCGGTCCGCAAAAACTATCGCCGATGAAATCAAGGGACAGGATGAGATCGGGATGATCGCAAAAACGCCGCAGCAACATGTCGTCCCGCTGCGATTCAGAGCCCAGAACAGGAGACAGCGAGCGTTCGGCAAGCGCCGCCAAAAGTGTCTTTTCGTCGGCCACGCCGGCATCGACCCAAAGTTCCGGCGGCTCCGCCATCGTCCTCAGCCGGGCGAGTGCGTCGCTGTTTGGCGCTCCGCCTTCGATAGCGTCCAGATCTGCGATGTAGAAGGTCGAAAAAGGATAAAGCCCACGCAGTCCTTCAGCGACCGCGACGACATCGGGGCTTCGGCTGAGAGGCGTAACGATCGGCCTGTAGCGATCGCGTTTTCCCTGCTGGGCGCGAACCACCACGCCGTCTTTCAGGTCGAGAACCGGAATGATACGCAACGCTTTTCTCACCGACCGATTGCCCCCGTCATGAAAGCTTGAAGCGTGGAAAAAAGAAAGGGCATCATTGCCGGTTTCGACATTGGCGGCGCGCATCTGAAGGTGACCCGCGCACAAGACGGTCGCATCGTCGAGGCGGTAACGATCGCCACGCCGCTTTGGCAAGGCCTGCACAAGCTGGCTTCAGCCCTCGACGAAACGGCTCCGATCTACGCGGGTGCGGATCTCAACGCATTCACCATGACAGGCGAACTGTCGGACATCTTTCCGTCCCGCGATGTCGGCGTAGCGGCTCTGCTGGGTCAGATTTCCACCCATTTCCCCACAGACAAAAAGCTGGTCTATGCCGGACCATCCGGTTTCGTCGGGGTCGAGCAGGCAGCGCAGTTAGGCGCCGATGTGGCTTCTGCCAATTGGCACGCGACAGCCTTGTTGGTGGCAAAACTCGCCGGCGATGCCCTGTTCGTCGACATGGGCTCCACCACCACCGATATCATTGCCATCAAGAACGGCGCCGTGGCCAATGACGGCTACACCGATGCCGGACGGCTTCTAACCGGCGAATTGGTCTATACCGGCTTTACCAGGACATTCCTGTTCGGCGTAGCCTCGTCGGCTCCCGTCCATGGCAGGCTAACGCCGCTGATGAACGAGTATTTCGCCTCGATCGCCGACGCGCACCGCATCCTGGGCGTGCTCGACGAGGACGACGACAGGCACCCTCCCGCCGACGGCAAGGAAAAGACCGTGGACGGCTCGATCGCGCGGCTGGCGCGCATGGTGGGGCGCGACGCCACTGACCTGACCCCGCCGGAATGGGGTGAAGTCGCGCGCTGGTTCAGCGAGCAGCAACTGCGCAAAGTGCACGATGCAGCGTCTCTGGTTGCCGGGACCTTGCCGCGGGATGTCCCGATCGTCGGGGCCGGAATCGGTCGCTGGCAGATCAGGCGACTGGCCGAACGCATGGAACGCAGCTACGTCGATTTCGCCGACATCATCCCCGCCGATGACACCGTTCGCGGGCAAGCGAGCAGCGCGGCCCCCGCGTCCGCGGTAGCGCTTTTGGCGGGATATCCGTTGTAAGCAGGGTGCGGCGCTCGGCCTAACCCCGCGCGTCCTCGCTACCGGAACCTTTGGCGGTCAAGTGATCGCTGACACGCTGCATCAGCCAGCCCCAGGCCTCCTTTTCGCCCTCGCCTGCGGTCTTTTCGATGGCAATCGAAAGGTAGGCGATTTCCGCCTCGATCTTATCGCGCGGCAGCATGCCGAGCCGGCTGACCAGGATGGCCAGCTCAAGCACTGCCGCCTTGGCTCGGTTGAGGCCGGTGAACGGCGCGAGCGCTTCCTCCCGCACCACGCGGCAGAAATGGCGGGGGCGCACGCCATTGTCATCGACCGCCTGGACTTCGAGACCCGAATACGCCAGCGCCGCCTCGAGCCTCGGCACCGGAAACCCGTCAACCGGAACGGTTGGCCAATGCTTGCGGCCTGTCAGGCAGCCGGCAAAGACACGCACGTCGTCGGTATAATTGGCGATGGCGAACGGCACTTCGGCGAGATTGTCGAGCGTGACCGACGGCCGGAAGGGCGCAATCACCCAGCCGTCATTCTCGGCGATAATGCCGATCGGCGCGATGTGGACGTTGCCTGCCTTGTTGACCGTCGTGATGATCGATTCGCGAATGTAGGGCATGGTCCTAGCGCTCTTTCCTTGCGCGGAGCGTCTGGCCCGGCTCGGCAAGACGGGTACGGTCGGTTTCAGGAGCCGGCGCGGCAACGCCCCATGCGAGCGGTTCGTCCTGCACATAACGCTTGCCGAGGCGCCACGCGATCTCCGCTTTCATCAGTTCCGCGCCGAGATAAAAAGCGTGTGCGCCATCGGCGTTGACGTCCAGCCCGGCAAAAAGTTCGAACGCATCCGTGGCAACCGCATGCCCTTTGCTATTGAAAACATGGATGCCGTCCTCCGCTACCGCGATCCGGAAGTTGGCATCGCGCACCTGGGCCGCCAATGCCTCGATATCGTCGGTTGAGGCTGTGAAAGGCTTGCGATCGTGGACCTGCAACAGGCCTGGGTGATAGCCGCGCGGCAACGCGCCGTCCGTGCAAGCAGCCAACATGACGCGGCGGGCGATATCGTGCTCCTCGATCGTCCGCACCGTGTGTGGGCTGACATGGACCGCCAGCACGTTTCGGATCCGGAGTTCCGAGCAGAGTCCCGCTAGAACGGCCGTAACACCGGAACTGTCCGCGTCGGTCAATTCGGTGAGATTGCCGGTACCCATCAGCAATTCGACGTCCGGCCAGCGGCGCCGCGCCTCGATGAAGCGCCCGAGTGAAACGGCGAAGCCGAAATGGATCGGGTCGAGCACGGGATCGGCAATGAAGGCAACGCCGGCCTTTTGCGCGGCTTCGATGGCCCGGCCGAGCGAATCCAGATCGCCGGGCGTGGACGGTATCAACACTGCCGTAGCCCTATGGTCGAAGATCAACGGCAGCGTGTTCTCATCGAGGCTGAGAAGATAGTCCGCGCCGGCGCGTGCCCCGATCGTCAGTTCGTCCACGCTGGCCGAATCGACGCTGACCATAAATCCCCGTGCCTTGAGCGCTCGCACAGCCTCCGGCAGCAATGGAAACGGCGTCTCCGGCAGGCAGCCCAGATCGATGACATCGGCGCCGGCCGCGGCCAACATCGAGGCCCTCGCCATCAGCGCCTCGACCGACAGCATCGGCGCATCGACGATCTCGGCGAAGATGCGCATATCGTGACGCGTCAGATCCGGCGGTTTGCCCGCCCGGCCAAGGAAGGCCGGCAGGTCAGCGATCTCGTCGGGGCCGCGCACAAAGGGCACGCCGAAATGCTCCGACAGGTGCTCGATGTTGCCCCGATAGCGTCCGGGCAGGACGACGCGGTCGACGTCTCCTGTCAGAGTGAGCCGACGCTTCACAATGTCCTCGCTCATCAGCGCGGCGACCTTGACGCCGACGTCGACGATTTCCCACGCGAATTCGGTACTGCCCAGCCCGGCCAGCAGCCGTTCCAGCCGCGCCTTGGCCAGATGGCCGGTAAGAAAAACCAGCCGCTCAGCCATCGCTTGCGAGTTCGGCCTGGCGCCGTGTGAGCGAGGCTTCGAGATCAGCGAGCGACTCGACCACCTGGGTCCGCTCGAAACTCTTCAACTGCTTGGTATTTTCCAGGTCGATCCTGCGCGGATAGACCTTGACCAGCCCGTGCGGTGCCTGGGTTTCGAGTTCCGGCGCGGTGTCGCAAGCAAAGACGATAGCTGGCACACGGCACTTTCCCGCTTGGGCAAAGACATTGGTGGCGAGCGTGTCGGAAATGCCATGCACGCATTTGGCGACCGTGTTGGACGTGGCCGGCGCCACCACGACCGTGTGATAGACACCGTGGTAGAATTCGCCGACAGGGATCGCACTCGCGGTCTTGTCGTGCAGCACGCGCGTCGTCTCCGGGAAATCAAGTTTAAGCTTGTACATGCGCAACACTTCGTTGGCAGCCTTCGACACGAAGACATCGCAATGTTCGAGTTGGCGAACAAGTGCGAAGCTCTCCGTAAAAAAATGCCCGGAACCCGTCAAAACCCATGCCCAGCGCGGCACATGCAGCTTCACCATCGGCTATCCCGCCTTCTTTGCCGACGACCCTGTTGAAGCCACGATCCTGGTACCGGGCAGCTTGCCCAACGCGAGCATCGCGCCGGCCCCGGCAGCATCCTTCGGACCGGCGAGATGGAAATCGACGCCGTCGGGCAGCATGGCGGCAAAGCCGGGGTCGACAATGCCTCGGGTCCTCAGGCTGTCAGCGGTATCGCCATCGAAGAATGCACCGGTCTGCTTGATAAGCAACAGCGCGTTTGCGCCAAGCTTGCCGGCAAGCCAGGCGGCCAGAGAATCGGAGGTAATGTCCCACGAGGCCGGAACATCCAGCGCCGGCAGTGCCAGTGACGACGGCAGCCACACCGGAACCTTGCCCGCCTCCAACGCTCGCCCGATCTCGTCCAGCGACCGTGCCGGCGTCAGTCTTTCGTCCCGGTCGAGGATGACATGGCCGAACTGCTCCATGGCCAGGATCGCCATGGCATGCGCGGCGGCGTCGGAAAAATCCATGCGTGTCTGCGTCTCGCGCACATGGTCGGCAAAGAGGCCGCCGCCGGGCACGATGACGATCGGCAGCCTGGAACCCGCCAGCGCTGCGATCCAGCTCTTCATCTCCGCCGCATGGGCCGTGCTGCCGCCAAGCTTGACGATGGCCCGTCGGAGCATTTCGGGGCGTTCCTGGCGCGGCCGGAAAACAACGCTCCGGTCTTTTCGGCCGGCAGTGCCGGAGGCAGCGCCGCGTCCCGCCGATTGGCGCTTGCGTTCGATCTCGACGCCGACGCCGCCAGGGCCGAGCTCGAGCTTCTCCACCCTTACCGTGACACGCACGACACGCTGGTTCTCCAGGACGTGCGCTGCCACCTGCTCGGCCAAAGCCTCGCTGAGCTGGATATGTCCCCGCGCGACGATGGTGCGAATGCCGTCCATGATGATGTCATAAGAGAACACATGGCGCATGTCCTCGGGATGGTCGGTGATTTGCAGCACGTCGGCGGCCACATCAAAGCGCACTTTTTGAGTATGGCCATGCTCGAAGCTGTAGGCACCGATCTGGACCGGCAGAACAAAATCCCGCACAAAAATCCTGTCCGTGCCCAATGTCGGGTCGGTGTCCGGCGAATAGCCTCTCGCCGCCAACAGGCGATAGTCGATACTCGATTGACCGCCGGTCCCGGATTCCGCCGGGATCAACTCTCGAATCTGCGAGACCGCCTCGGCGCTGATCGAACTCGTGCGACCGGAATGGCCACACAGCGCCCCCCGAAAGCCGAGAAAATCGGGAGCGAAAGGCAATAGGCGCGGAATATCCGGAGCTTCCAGCGATCCACTCAGGCCGACCATCAGACCGAGCGATTTCGTTCGGTCGACGAATCCCGGAATACGCTCCGGCGGCAGATGATCGAGCAGCCGGCCCTTCCCCTTTTGCGCGGTATCGACCATCACGCCATGGAAGCGATGCCTGGCGAATATCGGCAGAAGCTCGAAGTCCGGCGCCAGATCGGCAAACAGCACGGCAATCAGCTTCGTTCGTGCGGCGAGCGGTTCGAGCGCCTGTGCGCAGGCAGAGATATTCGCCGAAGGAAAAAATCCGATCTTCACATAGTCGACGCCGGTCGCCGCGATCTCTTCGGCCTTGATGCGGATCGTTTCGGGTTCCATCGGCAGGTCGCCGCAGACCGCGCTGACCGGAGCCCGACCAGCGATGAACGAAATCGTTCGGCGCATGGTTTCCGTGGACACCGCGCCCAGAGCTCCCGCCTTCGGGTCCTTCAGGTCGACGATGTCGACACCTCCAGAAAGAGCGATCTCCGCCTCTTCGATGCCGGTGACGCTTGCCAGCATTCTGGTCATTTGAACAGTTTCTCCAGTTTGGAGGACAAGACGTTTTTATAGAGGCAGTCGATCCCCCTGCGCCACGTCTCGCCGGTGTTGCCATGCGAATCGACGCTGGCGACCTTCCGCACCGTTCTGGCAGGCGCGAAAAGTCTTCCGATAGGGTTTGATAAATTTTGCGGGTCGGCTAAGTTGATCATGGGCACCTTGACTTGGCGCGGGTCCGGCAACCGTCGAACCTTTGCGCAAGAATGGGTAATTACTATCGATGACGAGCGCGGTGCCAGGCACTCTCGCTGCCTTTTTGTGCTTTTTTTCCCTGACCGTCAACGTTTCCGACGCGACAGGCCAGGAAACGGTGGCGAAGCCGGAAAAAAAGACAACCGAAATCAAGATAGGCTATTTGCGGGCCTACGCACCGCAATTGACGCTTTCCATGCTCGACCTGCCGCCACGTGACGAAGGTGTCGCCGGCGCCGAGGTTGCGATCGGCGACAACAATACGACCGGAAAGTTCACCAACCAGAAATTCAGCCTCGACGTGACCGAGATCAAGCCCGACGGCGACGCGGTTCAGGCATTCGAAGGCATGATCGCCAAGGGCGACCGCTATGTGGTCGCCGATCTTTCAGCCAAACAATTGCTGTCGATCGCCGACATCGCCCGCGACAAAGGCGTGCTGATCTTCAACGTCGGCGCCACCGACGACAGCCTTCGCGAGGAGGACTGCCGCGTCAACGTTTTCCATGTCGCGCCGACGCGCAGCATGCTGGCCGATGCGCTGGCGCAGTATCTCATGGTGAAGAAGTGGCCGAATTGGGTGCTGCTCTATGGGTCGCATGAGCAGGATCGTCTCTACGCCGATGCGTTGCGCCGCGCGGCAACCCGCTTCGGCGGCCAGATCGTCGCCGAGAAGGAATTCAAGGATACCGGCACAGCCAGGCGCACCGACACCGGCGCCACGCAGATACAGCAGCAGATTTCCGTGTTTACGCAAGACCTCCCGGAGCATGACGTGGTGCTTGTCGCCGACGAAAGCGAGGTTTTCGGGACCTACGTGCCCTATCGCACCTGGACGCCGCGGCTGGTCGCCGGCACGGCCGGTCTGGTTGCATCGTCATGGCATCCCGCCAGCGAACAATGGGGCGGCATCCAGATGCAGAGCCGCTTCTTGAAGACGGCGAGCCGGCGGATGCTTTCAAAGGACATGTCGGCCTGGACGGCGGTGCGTGCCGTCGGCGAGGCCACCACGCGCACCAAGGGCGACGATGCGAAAAAGATCAGTGACTACATGCGCTCGGACGACTTTTCGGTTGCTGCTTTCAAGGGGCAGAAGCTGACCTTCCGCAAATGGAACCTCCAGCTTCGCCAGCCGATCTTGCTTGGCGATACCAAGTCCGTCGTCTCGACATCGCCACAAGAGGGCTATCTTCACCAAGTCTCCGAACTCGACACGCTCGGTGTCGATCAGCCGGAAACGAAATGCGCTCTCAAGTAGAGTCAATCGGGAGGAATTTGCGTGCAGAAACGAGCTTGCGCATTCACTATTCTCGCGGCCGGCCTGACGGCCAGTCCGGCATCGGCCTATACGGCCTACGTTTCCAACGAGAAGGACAACACGATGACCGTCGTCGACACGGCGACGATGCAGGTGGTGAAGACAGTTGAAGTCGGCCAGAGACCTCGCGGCATCACCATCTCGCATGACGGCAAGTTCGTCTACCTATGCGCCAGCGATGACGATACGGTCCAGATCATCGATACCGCGACGCTTGAAATCGTCGGTACGCTGCCATCCGGCCCCGATCCCGAATTGTTCGTGCTCTCGCCGGACGGCAAGACGCTTTATGTCGCCAATGAGGACGATAATCTCGTCACCGCCATCGACGTCGAAAGCAAGCAGGTCCTGGCCGAGATTCCGGTCGGCGTGGAACCGGAAGGCATGGGTGTCAGCCCCGATGGCAAGACCATGGTCAACACCTCGGAAACCACCAGCATGGCGCATTTCATCGACACCAGCACGCATGAGGTGACCGACAACGTGCTGGTCGACACGCGCCCGCGCTTCGCCGACTTCAAGCCCGACGGCTCGCAGGTCTGGGTCAGCGCCGAGGTCGGTGGCACTGTCAGCGTCATCGACAACGCCAAACGCGAAGTGGTGAAGAAGATCCAGTTCGCGATTCAGGGACTGCGGGCCGAAACCATCCAGCCGGTAGGCATCGCCATCACCGCCGATGGTAAGAAAGCCTATGTCGCGCTCGGCCCGGCGAACCATGTCGCGGTGATCAATACCGACACCTACGAGGTGGAGAAATACATCCTCGTCGGCCAGCGAGTCTGGCATCTGGCCTTCACGCCCGACCAGAAAACGCTGATCACCACGAATGGCAATTCCAACGACATCACCTTCATCGACACGGCCACCGACGAGCCGGTCCAATCGCTCACCGTGGGCCAGCAGCCCTGGGGTGTGGTCATTTCGCCCAAATAGCAGACATTGATCATCGGGAGGCTCAAGACATGAAACTTTGCCGCAGGTTTTTCTTCGCCGCACTCGCCGGATTTGTCCTTGCTCCGATCGGAGCAAACGCCGACGATGCAACGCCAAAACCGTCGCGTGCCAGCAAGAACCTGCCGGAATTGATTATCGGTTCGGCCGATTCCACCTATGCCGTCAATCAGAAGGACTTCGAGTTGATCGCCGGCCAGGGCTATCGCTGGAAGATCACCTCCAAAGGCGGTTTCGAATACAAGTTCGTGACCGACCTCTTCCGCAATGTCTGGATGGACCAGATCGTCATCAACGATTTGGAAGTGCATATGGACGGCGGACCAGCCTGGCTGGAATTCGACGATGCGGGAACGATCCAGGTACAGTTCCATACCGTTCGCCCGGGCGAATATACCTGGTCGGTTCCCGACCTCGCCGACAAGGGACTGAAGGGCAAGATTACGATCAAGTGAGACAAAAGGCGATCAGGGCGCCAGATAGCCAACGCGTCCTGAAGGAGCGGCCCGGCATGCAGCACATGAGGACAAGCGGTCCGGGAGAAGAGGTGGCGGCGCTCGATGTCGGTGCCGTCAGCCATTCCTATGGCCAGAAGCGGGCGCTCAACGACGTCTCCTTCTCGATCGCGCCGGCGACTTTCACCGTTCTGCTCGGCCTCAACGGGGCCGGCAAGACAACGCTGTTCTCACTGATAAGCCACCTCTACGACACGCGTCACGGATCGATCCGCATCTTCGGCCATGACATTCGCCGCGCATCCGGCGAAGCACTCAGACGCGTCGGCATCGTGTTCCAGGCACGCACCCTCGACCTCGACCTCAGCGTCTACCAGAATCTCTCATACCACGCCTCGCTGCATGGCATTGGCGGACGCGAAGCTCGCCAGCGCATTGCCGCGCTGCTTGAAACGGTCGACATGCAGGGCCGCCAGCATGACAAGGCACGCAGCCTCTCCGGCGGTCAGATGCGGCGCATCGAAATCGCCCGGGCGCTGTTGCACCGACCTTCCCTGCTCCTGCTTGACGAGGCGACCGTAGGCCTCGACATCGAGTCTCGCGCGGGCATCCTCGCCACCATCCGCAAGCTCGTCCAAGCCGAGGGCATCGGCGTGCTCTGGGCCACGCATCTGATCGACGAAGTCGAAGACGCCGACCATGTCGTCATACTGCGGCGGGGTGATCTGGTCGCGAGCGGCAAGGTGTCGGATGTGATCCGTGCGAATGGTGGAAGTTCGATTCGCGAAACCTTTTCGAAGCTCAGCCGCGTCGATGCGGCGGGCATGGCGGAGACGTCGCCATGAGCGCTCCTGCGATGCCTGGAAAGCTCGCCGGCATCATGCCAGTGCGGTCTGAGCCATTCGGCCTGCGCCACTATCTCATTTGCCTGAAAGGCGTCGTCCTGCGCGAGTGCCTGCGCTTCCTGCACCAGCGCGAACGCTTCATTTCCTCGCTGGTCCGGCCGCTCGTCTGGCTGTTCATCTTCGCCGCCGGCTTTCGCCAGGTGCTCGGCGTGTCGATCATCCCACCCTACAAGACCTATGTGCTCTACGAGGTCTATATCACGCCGGGCCTTTGCGGCATGATCCTGCTGTTTTCCGGCATGCAGTCTTCGCTGTCGATGGTCTACGACCGCGAGATGGGCAATATGCGCATCCTGCTGGTCAGCCCGTTTCCGCGCTGGTTCCTGCTGGTGTCGAAGATGCTCGCCGGCGTGGCCGTATCGATCGTGCAGGTCTACGCGTTCCTGATCGTTGCCTGGTTGTGGGGCGTCAAGGCGCCGCCACTCGGCTACCTCTATGTGCTGCCGGCACTGTTCCTGTCGGGCATGATGCTTTGCGCGCTCGGCATGCTTTTGTCTTCGCTGATCAAGCAGCTCGAAAACTTCGCCGGCATCATGAACTTCGTCATCTTTCCCGGCTATTTCGCGTCTCCGGCGCTGTATCCCTTGTGGCGCATCCAGGAGGCGAGCCCGCTGCTCTACAAAATCTGCCTCTGCAACCCGTTCACCTATGCCGTCGAACTGATCCGCTTTGCCTTCTACGGGCAGATCGAATGGCTGTCGCTGGGCGTCGTGGCCGGCTGCACGCTGCTGTTTCTGGGCGGCGCCATTATCGCATACGACCCTTCGCGCGGTTTGGTGATCCGCAAGCAGGACATGGGAGGAAACGCCTGATGGCGCGAATGAGACTTGTTCACACTCTCGTTGTGGTCGCCACGCTTGCCTTGATGGGAGGCGCCGGCGCGGCAAACACCGATCCCGACTGGCCTTGCATACAACGTAAGGTGCCACGGCTCTCGCTTGGCCAGATCTGGAATGGGCCGGAGCTTCCTGCGACCGCGAAAGATTGGGCGAAGGATGCCCGTGTGTCGGCGCTTGTCGAAGCGGTGGCGGCCCGGCGGACGCCGATTGCCGAAGCCCAAAAAGAGATCAAGGATTTCGCGACTTCCCTGCCGCCCGAGCAGGTCGCACCAAAAATGACGATGCTGGTGCAGGGAATGTTCGAGCATATGGACGCCGAGCGTTCGCACGTGATCTCCGGCATCTCCCGCTATGCGCACAAACAGCTCGAAATGGCGGCACAGTTGCGCAAGGAAGCATCCGAAGTCGACGCGCTGCGCGCCAAGGCCGATGCGGATCCGGACGAAGTCGAACGGCGAACCGACCAGCTGAATTTCGCGACGCGAATTTTCACCGAACGGGTCCAGTCGCTGACTTATGTCTGCGATGTGCCCACGATAATCGAGCAGCGGCTTTACCAGTTGTCGAAGACCGTCTCGGAAACGCTCGTCGTGAAGAAATAGAGCTTGGCTGCCTGTCTCATGACTCCCTGCCAGGCAGCACACGCCAACGCTGCACGAAATAACCGGGATGTGTTTCGATCCACCGAGCCACCAGCGGCTGCGCCTGCATGAAGGCAGTCCCGGGATTCATCGCCAGACCGTCCACCATTTGTTCGCGTTGTTCGCAGGTCCGCGGTATATCCGTCAGGCAGACCATCATAACGAGTGTGTAAAGCATTACCCCTTTTCCCCATCGAATTCCCGAACCCTACCCGGGAGATTTCCGAACAGTCTGCAGGGGTTGCACATACAGATCGCTTACGGGTGTGAAAGGACGTGGCCCCCGCTCTTTCGCACTGCAACATAACACATCGCTTATATAACACCAACGATCGCGGGCGTTCTCCACCGGACTTTCCGTCGCGTTCGTGCAATGTCATCCCGCCTTGTCTGGATACAGCTTTCCGAAAAGGGGCAGGTACATCGCGCCCTTGCGCATCAGGAAATCGTTGAACGTGGCCATGGCCGGCGAGATTGCGTGATCGGTTCGCATCACTGAGAACCATTGCCGGCGGATCGGCATGCCGACAACGTCGAGGATGACAAGCCGGCCTGCTTCGGTTTCCGCAGCGATGGTGTGGGCAGAGATGAAGGCGATGCCCAGGCCGGCCATCACCGCCTGCTTGATCGTTTCGTTCGACGCCATCTCGACACCGAGATCGTCGATGCGGCCAGGCACGTCGCTCAGGAATATTTCCAGCGAGATGCGGGTTCCGGAGCCGGGCTCGCGAATAAGGAAATGCTCCTCCGCGATCCGCTCCTTGGAGATATCTCGCGCCGCGACCAACGGATGGTCTGGCGGCGCGATGATGACCAGCGGGTGATCGCCGAAGACCGAAGCACGCACCGGAACCTCTTTCGCCGGGCGCCCCATCAGCGCGATGTCGATGTCGTGGTTCCTGAGGTTGTCGATCGTCTGGGCGCGGTTGCCGATGGCAAGCCGCATGTCGATGTCGGGATGGTCCTTCATGAACGCAGCCATCAGCCGCGGCGCGAAATATTTGGCGGTGGAAACGACGCCGAGCCTCAGGCTGCCGGTGCGTACGCCCTTGATGGCATCCATCTTGTCTTCGAGCAAACCGAGATGCTCCTCGATAACCTGCGCTGTCTCGACGAAAGCCCGACCTGCGGCAGTGGGACGCATGCCGTCCGACGTTCGGTCGAACAGAGCCAGCTGGAATTCTTCCTCCACTTGCCGCAACTGGATTGTCAGCGCTGGAGGAGACAGACCTAACATCTTGGCCGCGCTGACAATTTTGCCGCACTTGGTGATTGCCTGGACGGTCTTGAAATGCTTGAGCGTGAGGTTCCTCATGCCGCATACTAAATTATTTTTACTGGTTAAGTAAAGTTATTGAATTTTACTTATCTCGCGACGTTTGTTTCCATTCCTCCAGTCCAGCCGCTCCGAGGAGATGCGGCCGGACCGGGAGGTTACGATGCCAGCGGCAACGCTCGACGCTTTTCTGAACTCCTATCTCGGCCAGCCTGACGAATTCCGCTCGGCAGTTGTGACGACCGTCCGTCAGTTGACACAGGCCGCCATCAAGGTCCGCAACACCATCAACCAAGGGGTGCTCGGCGCCGCCTTTGCCGAAACCCGTGGCGCCAATGCCGACGGCGACGTCCAGAAGGATCTCGACGTCTTCTCCGACGACATCTTCCTCGACGCCATGCGCCGGGCGCCTGTCGCGCTTTACGCCTCCGAGGAACTGGAGCAGCCGGTCCTGCTCGACAGGCAAGCGCCACTAGCCATCGCGATCGACCCGCTCGACGGCTCTTCCAACATCGACACCAACGTCTCGATCGGAACGATCTTCTCGCTCCTGACCGCAACTGGCGCGCCGGACGCTGATCCGGCCGCCTCTTTCTTGCAGGCGGGCGTGAACCAGCTAGGCGCCGGTTTCTTCATCTATGGGCCGCAGCTGGCACTCGTCCTGTCGCTCGGCAGCGGCACCCATGTCTTCGTCTTCTCGACAAGGCTCGGCACCTTCGTCCAGGCCTATGAAAGCCGGATCATTCCGCAACGCACTCAGGAATTCGCCATCAACGCCGCCAACTACCGGCACTGGGACGAGGCCGTGCGGCTCTATGTCGACGACTGCCTGGAGGGCACCGAAGGACCGCGCGAGAAGGATTTCAACATGCGCTGGATCGCCTCTCTGGTTGCCGACTGTTACCGCATATTGATGCGCGGCGGCGTTTTTCTCTACCCCGGCGATCGGCGCAAGGGCTATGGTCAGGGACGGCTGCGCCTCGTCTACGAGGCCAACCCGATCGCCTATCTCATAGAACAGGCTGGTGGTGCCGCCACCGATGCGATCAACCGCGTCCTGGAAATCGAACCCGAGAGCCTGCATCAGCGCGTGCCGATGATCTTCGGGTCGGCGCGGGAAGTCGCGCGCATCACCCGTTACCACACAGAGCCGAGCAACATCGGTGAGCGTGCGCCGCTGTTCAGCCGCCGCGGCCTGTTCAGAGCCTGAGCAGCACCATGTCAGCCAAGCACCCCATCATCACCATCACCGGGTCGTCGGGCGCCGGCACGACCTCGGTCAAGCGCATCTTCGATCTGATTTTCCGGCGCGAGAACATCGAGGCCGCTTTCATCGAAGGCGACGCCTTCCACCGCTACGATCGCGCGGCGATGAAGGCAAAGGTGGCCGAGGAGGAAAAGGCCGGCAACCCGAACTTCACCCATTTCAATGCAGCGGCCAACGAACTCGGAATTCTCGAAGAGGTGTTCGCGGAATATGGCCGCCGCGGAACCGGCAAGACCCGCACTTACATTCATGATGAGGAAGAGGAAAAGCAGCACGGCACGCCACCGGGAACCTTCACCGAATGGCGCGAGTTCGCTCCCAGCGACCTGCTCTTCTACGAGGGGCTGCACGGCTGTGTCGTCACCGACACGATTAATCTAGCCAAGCATGCGGATCTCAAGATCGGGGTCGTGCCGGTCATCAATCTCGAATGGATCCAGAAGATCCATCGCGACCGTTCGACACGCGGCTATTCCACCGAGGCGGTGATGGACGTGATCCTGCGCCGGATGCCCGACTATGTCCGCTACATCGTCCCGCAATTCTCGCAGACCGCCATCAACTTCCAGCGCGTGCCGATCGTCGACACGTCCAACCCGTTCATCGCGCGCTGGATCCCGACGCCCGACGAATCGATGCTGGTTATCCGCTTCGCCAATCCGCGCGGCATCGATTTTCCGTATCTGCTGTCGATGATCCACGACTCGTTCATGTCGCGGCCAAATTCCATCGTGGTGCCAGGCAACAAGCTCGATCTTGCCATGCAGCTGATCCTGACGCCGCTCATCCTGCAATTGATTGAACGCAAGAGCCGTGTGTCGTGAGGAGGATGCAATGACCAGCCAAGCAGCACTGAAGCCCGTCACCACAACCGCTCCCGTCTCGGAGCGCGACATGGCGAACGCCATTCGAGCGCTGGCGATGGACAGCGTCCAAAAGGCGAATTCGGGTCACCCTGGCATGCCGATGGGCATGGCCGACGTCGCAACGGTGCTGTTCAACCGCTTCATCAATATCGATCCGTCGAGGCCGGACTGGCCCGACCGTGATCGTTTCGTGCTTTCAGCCGGCCACGGCTCGATGCTGCAATACGCGCTGCATCATCTGCTCGGCTACGAAGACATGCAGATCGAGGAATTGCAGCGATTTCGGCAGTTGGGCAGCCGCACCGCCGGACATCCGGAATACGGCCATGCGCTTGGCGTGGAGACCACCACCGGACCGCTCGGACAGGGCATTTCCACGGCGGTCGGCATGGCGCTGGCGGAACGTATGCTTGCCGCCCGCCACGGTGCCGATCTGGTCGATCATCATACCTATGTCGTTGCGGGCGACGGCTGCCTTCAGGAGGGCATCAGTCACGAGGCGATAGACCTCGCTGGTCACCTGAAGCTTTCCCGCCTGATTGTTTTCTGGGACGACAATGCGATTTCCATTGACGGGCCGACCTCCCTCTCCACGTCGATGGACCAGCCGGCGCGCTTCAAGGCCGCCGGCTGGGATGTCCAAAGCGTCGCCGGCCACGACATGGAGGCAGTCGCCGCGGCAATCGAGGCGGCGCGGCGATCGGATCGGCCATCGCTGATTGCCTGCCGCACAGTGATCGGCATGGGTGCCCCCAATCTCGGCGGTTCGGAAAAGACGCACGGCGCACCGCTGGGTGAAGCAGAGATCGCCGCGACACGCGAAAACATCGGCTGGGCGCACGCACCGTTCGATGTGCCGGATGATATCCTTTTCGCCTGGCGCGAGATTGCCGGTCGCGGCGAAGCGATGCGGCGCGCCTGGGAGCAGCGGCTTGCCGCCTCGCCGCGGCGCGAGGCTTTCGAGAGCGCCGTCGCCGCCGAACTGCCCGACACGGTCTTCGAAGCGCTCGACGCCTTTCGTCGCGAACATGTCGAGAAGGCAACCAAGGTGGCGACGCGAAAAGCCTCCGAAATGGCGCTGGAGGCCATCAACGGCGCAACGGAATTGACCGTCGGCGGCTCGGCCGATCTGACGCATTCGAATCTGACGATCACCAAGGGCATGAACCGCATTGCACCGGGTGCCTATGCCGGCCGCTACATTCACTACGGCATTCGTGAGCACGGCATGGCGGCCGCCATGAACGGCATCGCGCTGCATGGCGGTTTCGTGCCCTATGGCGGTACGTTCCTGTGCTTCGCCGATTATGCGCGCGGCGCGATGCGGCTCTCGGCGCTCATGGGCCAGCGCGTCATCTATGTGATGACACACGATTCCATCGGCCTCGGCGAGGACGGCCCGACGCACCAGCCGGTCGAGCACCTTGCGATGCTGCGTGCCACGCCTAATCTCAACGTCTTCCGCCCGGCGGATGTCATCGAAACGGCGGAGTGCTGGGAACTCGCGCTAAAGAGCAAGGATCGGCCGAGCGTCCTGGTGCTGTCGCGCCAGAACCTGCCGATGCTGCGTCGGTCGCACAGCGACGAGAACCGCTCCTGCCAGGGCGCTTACATCCTGCGGGAGCCGGCAAGGCACCGCGCCGTCACCCTGATCGCCACCGGCTCGGAAGTCGAGATCGCGGTTGCTGCCGCCGAAAGGCTGGAGACCGAGCATGGCGCCGCCGCCGCCGTCGTGTCGATGCCGTGCTGGGAGCTTTTCGAGGAGCAGGACAGCGCCACCCGCAAGGCCGTCCTCGGCTCGGCGCCGCGCGTCGCGGTCGAAGCGGCAGCCCGGCTGGGCTGGGACCGCTGGATCGGCGAGACCGGCGCTTTCGTCGGCATGACCGGCTTCGGCGCCAGCGCCCCTGCCCCCGACCTCTACCGGCATTTCAACATAACGTCCGAAGCGGTTGCTGCAGCGGCGCTGAAGCTCATCATCTAGGAGGATTCACAATGGCTCGCATCACCCTTCGCCAGCTTCTCGACCATGCCGCCGAGCACGGCTACGGCGTACCGGCATTCAACATCAACAACATGGAACAGGGCCTCGCCATCATGGAAGCGGCCAAGGCCTGCGACGCGCCTGTCATCATCCAGGCTTCGCGTGGCGCCCGATCCTATGCCAACGACATCATGCTGGCCAAGATGATGGAGGCGCTGACCGAAATCCACCCGACCATCCCGCTATGCATCCATCAAGACCACGGCAACAGCGAGGCCACCTGCCTTTCCGCGATCCGCCACGGCTTCACCTCGGTGATGATGGACGGATCCTTGATGGCGGACGCCAAGACGCCGGCCAGCTACGACTACAACGTCGCCATAACCGAACGCGTCGCACGCATGGCGCATTGGGTCGGCGCTTCCGTCGAAGGCGAACTGGGTGTGCTCGGCTCGCTGGAAACCGGTCAAAGCGAGGCAGAGGATGGCCACGGCGCCGAAGGCGCGCTTTCCCACGACCAGTTGTTGACCGATCCCGATCAGGCGGTCGACTTTGTGACCGCAACCCAGGTCGACGCGCTGGCGATCGCCTGCGGCACCTCGCACGGCGCCTACAAATTCACCCGCAAGCCGGACGGCGACATCCTGGCCATGCAGGTGATCGAGGCGATCCACGAAAAGCTGCCCAACACGCATCTGGTCATGCACGGCTCTTCCTCGGTGCCGCAGGAGTTGCAGGACATTATCAACAGATACGGCGGCGAGATGCCCCAGACCTTTGGCGTTCCGGTCGAGGAGATAGAGCGCGGCATCCGCTACGGCGTGCGCAAGGTCAACATCGACACCGATTGCCGCATGGCCATGGCCGGGCAGTTCCGCCGCGTCGCGACGGAAGACCCGCGCGAGTTCGATCCCCGTAAATTCCTGAAGCCAGCCATGGATGCCTTGCGCGACCTTTGCCGGGACCGGTTCGAGCGTTTCGGTACGGCGTCCAACGCCTCGAAGATCAAGGTCATCGCCATGGACGAGATGGCGAAACGTTACGCCGCGGGAAAGCTCGATCCCCATATCGCCACCGCGAAAGCCGCCTGAGCAACAAACAGGAGACCTGTCATGAACAAGATCGACATACTGCCAGCGGGAACGCTCAAGGAAGGCAAGGAACGCTACAAGTCAGGGGTCATCCCCTACAAGAAGATGGGCTACTGGGAGCCGGACTACAGGCCCAAGGAGACCGATCTGATCGCCATGTTCCGGATCACGCCGCAGCCGGGCGTCGACCACGAGGAGGCGGCGGCGGCCATCGCCGGTGAATCCTCCACCGCGACGTGGACCGTGGTGTGGACCGACCGACTGACGGCCTGCGAGCTCTATCGCGCCAAGGCGTTCAGATCCGAGCCGGTGCCGAACACCGGTCCCGGAACCAAGACCGAGCAACAGTACTTCGCCTACATCGCCTACGACCTCGACCTGTTCGAGCCGGGCTCGATCGCCAATCTGACCGCATCGATCATCGGCAATGTGTTCGGCTTCAAGGCAGTCAAGGCGCTGCGGCTGGAAGACATGCGTATCCCGGTGGCGTACCTCAAAACCTTCCAGGGGCCGGCGACCGGTATCGTGGTGGAGCGTGAGCGGCTCGACAAGTTCGGCCGGCCGCTGCTCGGCGCGACGACGAAGCCGAAGCTCGGCCTGTCGGGACGCAATTACGGGCGCGTCGTTTACGAAGCGCTGAAGGGCGGCCTCGACTTCGTCAAGGACGACGAGAACATTAACTCGCAGCCCTTCATGCACTGGCGCGACCGCTTCCTCTACTGCATGGAGGCCGTGAACAAGGCGTCGGCCGCCACCGGCGAGGTCAAAGGACATTATCTCAACGTCACCGCCGGCACGATGGAGGAGATGTACGAGCGCGCCGAATTCGCCAAGCAGCTTGGCTCCTGCATCGTCATGATCGACCTCGTCATCGGCTACACGGCGATCCAGTCGATGGCCAAGTGGGCGCGCCGCAACGACATGATCCTGCACCTGCACCGTGCCGGCAACTCGACCTATTCGCGCCAGAAGAACCACGGCATGAATTTCCGCGTCATCTGCAAATGGATGCGCATGGCCGGCGTCGACCACATCCATGCCGGCACGGTGGTCGGCAAGCTGGAAGGCGACCCGCTCATGATCAAGGGATTTTATGACACGCTGCGCGAGGAGCGCACGCCGCAGAACCTCGAAACCGGGCTGTTCTTCGATCAGGAATGGGCCTCGCTCAACAAGGTGATGCCCGTCGCCTCGGGCGGCATCCATGCCGGCCAGATGCACCAGTTGATCCACTATCTCGGCGAGGACGTCATCCTGCAGTTCGGCGGCGGCACGATCGGCCATCCGGACGGCATCCAGGCTGGCGCGACAGCCAATCGTGTCGCCTTGGAAGCGATGATCCTGGCCCGCAACGAGGGGCGCGATTATTTGCGCGAAGGGACCAAGATCCTCGAACAGGCGGCCAGATGGTGCACGCCGCTGAAGGCTGCCCTGGAGACCTGGAAGGACGTCACCTTCAACTACGAATCGACCGACACGGCCGACTTCGTGCCAACCGCAACGCCCAGCTTCTAGACGAAAGGAACCGTCGTCATGATGACCAATCCGGGAAACAAGGTCACGCAGGGACAGTTCTCGTTCCTGCCCGACCTGACCGATGAGCAGATTTCGGCGCAGATCAAATACGCGCTGAAGAACCATTGGGCGGTCAGCGTCGAGTACACGGACGATCCGCATCCGCGAAACACCTATTGGGAAATGTACGGCAACCCGATGTTCGACTTGAAAGATCCGGCGGGCATACTGCTCGAGGTCAACGCTTGCCGGAAAGCCTGTCCGAACATGTATGTGCGGGTAACCGCCTTCGATTCGACCAAGGGCTGGGAAGCCCCGCGCATGTCGTTCATTGTCAACCGGCCGCCCAGCGAACCCGGGTTCCGGCTGCTACGCCAGGAGCGCGACGGCCGCAGCCAGGGTTATTCGATCGTGCCTTATGCGACCGACAGGCCCGAGGGCGAGCGGAGCTAGCTGAACCATGCTGAACGCGATGACCAAGGACGCTGCCGCACAGGACGCGACGGTTGATCTGCAGGCCGAGTTCGAGGCGTCCAACATCGACGAGGTCATGGACAAGCTCGACCGTGAGCTCGTTGGCCTGAAGCCGGTCAAGACTCGCATCCGCGAGATCGCCGCTCTCCTCCTGGTCGACCGGCTTCGCCGCAAGTTCGGGCTGACTTCGGGCGCCCCGACGCTGCACATGAACTTTACGGGAAATCCCGGCACCGGAAAGACCACCGTGGCGCTGAGGATGGCCGAAATCCTGCATCGTCTGGGCTATGTCCGCGAAGGCCACATGGTCGCCGTGACGCGCGACGATCTCGTCGGCCAGTATGTGGGCCACACCGCGCCCAAGACCCGCGAGGTGATCAAGCGTGCCATGGGCGGCGTGCTTTTCATCGACGAGGCCTACTATCTCTACAAGCCCGAGAACGAACGCGACTACGGCCAGGAATCGATCGAAATCCTGCTGCAGTGCATGGAGAACAACCGTGACGATCTGGTTGTGATCCTTGCCGGCTACAAGAACAAGATGGACCGCTTCTTCGACAGCAATCCCGGCATGCGTTCGCGCATCGCCCATCACCTCGATTTCCCCGACTATGGCGTCAGCGAACTGAAATCGATCGCCGAGATTATGCTCGCGGAGCAGAATTATCGCCTCAGCGAGGCGGCGTCCCGTGCGCTCGAAGAGTATCTTCCGATCCGCATGAGGCTGCCGCATTTCTCCAACGCGCGTTCGGTCCGCAATGGGCTCGACCGGGCGCGGCTGCGGCAGGCCAACCGGCTTTTCGCATCGCGCAGCCGGGTGTTGACCAAAGCCGATCTTGTCACCATCGAGGAATCCGACATTCGCGGCAGCCGCGTGTTCGCGGAAGGGAAACTCGAAGGCGAACCGGAGACGAAGATGCGCTGACGGGATGGAGCCGGCTGGCGCAGCGACCAACACCCGCAGACAGAATTGGAGACGACGACCATGGTCACCAGGACAATCATCGCACCCTCCGTGCTTTCCGCGGATTTCTCGCGGCTCGGCGACGAGGTCGAAGCTGTCGTGCGGGCGGGTGCCGACTGGATCCATCTCGACGTGATGGACGGCCATTTCGTGCCCAACATCACCTTCGGTCCGCCGGTGATCAAGGCGATCCGCGACCGAACGGACAAAATCTTCGACTGCCATCTGATGATCGCGCCGGCCGACGCCTATCTGGCCGCCTTCGCCGACGCGGGCTGCGACATCATCACGGTGCATGCAGAGGCCGGGCCGCATCTCGATCGTTCCCTGCAGGCGATCAAAAATCTCGGCAAGAAGGCCGGCGTATCGCTGAATCCTTCGACGCCGGAGAGCGTCATAGAGTATGTGCTCGACAGGCTCGATCTGGTGCTTCTGATGACGGTCAATCCAGGCTTCGGCGGCCAGGCCTTCATTTCCGCGGTCATCGAGAAGATCAGGCGAATCAAGGCACTGGTTGGCCGCCGCCCGATTGACATCGAAATCGATGGCGGCGTCACGGCCGAAACCGCCCCGCTGGTCGCCGCGGCCGGCGCCAATGTGCTGGTCGCCGGGTCGGCCGTGTTCAAGGGGAGCACCGAGGCGGCTTATCACGCCAACATTGGAGCCATCCGACAGGCGGCCGACGGTGCGATCCGGAAAGCGGCGTAAACAATTCCATCGGAGGCAAGCATGGCGGCCGTCCCCCCTGTCTGCGATTTCGGCTGGCGCGCCATCGATGCCGTTTTGCCTGGCGTCGACGGGAGGTCGCATTTGATCTTCAGCCAGGCCGGCCCGAACGGTCTGGTCGTGGCCTTCATCTGCAATCACTGCCCTTATGTGAAGGCAGTGATTTCACGTATCGTGCGCGATGCCAACGACCTCAAGGCCGAAGGTATCGGCTTTGTCGCGATCAACTCAAACGATGCCGACACCTACCCGGAGGATTCCTTCGACCAAATGAAGCTCTTCGCCACGACGAACGGCTTTAGCTTCCCTTACCTGCACGACCACCGCCAAACTGTGGCGCGCGATTACGCAGCCGTGTGCACTCCCGATTTCTTCGGGTTCAACAGCGAGTTGGGACTGCAATATCGCGGTCGGCTGGACGCCTCGCGACGAGAAGCCGGAGCGCCCGGGCTGAGACGCGACCTGTTCGAGGCGATGAAGCAGGTTGCCCGAACCGGCGACGGGCCGCTGGACCAGATCGCCTCGATCGGCTGCTCGATCAAGTGGAAGGATGCCGCATGAACGTCGGTGCAGGTAGGCCGCTTCGATCGCCGAAGGCGATCCTGTTCGATCTCGACGGCACGCTGGTCGACTCGGCACCGGACATAGCGGCCGCCGTCAACGAACTGCTGGCCAGTCGCGGTCTGCCGCCGCTGCGCCTGGATCAGGTCACGGCCATGATCGGCGGCGGCGTCAGGAAATTGATCGAGCGAGCCTTCGCCGCGTCGGGAGCGCCACTGCTCGGCAACGCTCTCGATGAGGCCCATCGCGTCATGGCGCCTATCTACCGCCGGCATCTGACCGGCCTGACAAGGCTGATGCCTGGAGTCAGGGAGGCTCTCACCCACTTTCATTTGGGCGGAGTAAGCATGGGCGTGGCAACCAACAAACCGCAGTTGGCGACCCGCGAAATCCTGCTTCATTTCGGATTGACGGAATATTTCGGCGCAATCGTTGGCGGAGACGCGGTGACATTCCTGAAACCGGCGCCCGATGCCCTGCTGCTGGCGTTGGCACAGCTTGGGGTCGACGCCGGTGACGCGCTGCTGGTCGGAGACAGTGGCGCTGACCTGGGTGCCGCACGCGCCGCCGGCATGGCCGTCATTCTGTTGCGCGGCGGCTACAGCCACATTCCGGTGGAAGAGCTTGGCGCCGACCTCGTTTGCGACAATCTCTTCGATCTGCCTTCGGCCATGCAGAAGCTGCAAGCCGATGCGTGATCAAGGCGTCCGCCGGCCGAACGCAAATTCGAACGGCCGGCTGCGCTCTATTTCGAGAATTGCTTCAGATAGGCAATGACATTGGCGATGTCTTCGTCCTGCTTGAGGCCGACAAACGCCATCTTCGTTCCTTTGATCATGGCCTTGGGATCGTGAAGATAGGTCTTCAGCGAGGGCTCATCCCATTTGACGCCGGATTTGCCAGCCGCGACCATCGCCTGAGAATAGCTGAACCCCGGGTGTGTCCCAGCCGTTCGGCCTATGACGCCGTTCAACGACGGGCCGACCTTGTTCTTGTCCTGGTCGGCGGCATGGCAGACCTTGCATTTGGCGAAGACCTTCTCACCAGCCGCCGCATCCTGGGCCTGGGATTGGCTCGCGATGAAGGGCACAACGGACATGACTGCGAAAAATGCGATTGCGCGCATGGTATTTCCTCATTGATCGTCTGGGTGCCCTGGACGATTTGCGCATGCCGATCCTTTGATCCGTCTGCATGCGCCTTACGCGGTGGAGTGGAATATCCGCTTCTCCCGTGGAGCCGCGCCGCGTGGCTCAGAAGCTAATTGGCATGTTGTGAAAGTCAATCGTACAAAGGTTTAGAGGCCTGGGTGCTCAAGAGACCTGTCCATTCGTCTTTGTTGACGGCTATCCGGCGAGCGCGTAGCTTGACCTCATTCCGGTTTCTCCATTGGCACCTCGGGAAATCCGGCAAGCGGTGATTTTGTCCTCGCTCCTGGTTGGGCTGGGCTCGCCGATATGGGCGTTTGGGAACGCGCAAGAGGTGCTGAATGGACATGGTCGATCTCATATTGACGGTTTGCCTCAGCGCCAATCCGAGCAATTGCCGAGACGAACATCTCTATTTCGAGAGCCGCGGCACTCTGTTCCAATGCATGATCCTTGCCCCCAGCGAAATCGCGAAATGGTCTCAAGAACACCCGAACCTCAAGGTCATGCGCTGGAAATGCGCATTTCCGAGCAAGGAACGAGCCATCTGATTTGGCAGCGCGGAACCCTGGGGAGGAGGTGTCATGATGGTTTCACGGCGCATGACGCTGCGTCTGGCGGTTCTCGGGACAGCCGCTGTTCTTGCTACCAGGCCGGTCGTTGCGGCAGCCAGGATTCGCCTCGGTGTGCTGAAGTTTGGAACCGTGAGTTGGGAACTCGATACGCTAAGGCGGCACAAATTCGATGCCGCCAACGGGATCGATCTGGAGATCATCGACTTCGCCGGCGAGGATGCAACCAACGTCGCGATGCTGGCTGGCGCGATCGACATGATCGTCTCCGACTGGCTGTGGGTCTCGCGCCAGCGCTCCGAAGGCGGCGACCTCACATTGACCCCCTATTCGACCTCCGTGGGGGCGATCATGGTGAAGGAGGATTCGCCGATCCGGACGGTCGCCGATCTCGAGGACAAGAAAATCGGCGTCGCCGGCGGCCCGCTCGACAAGAGTTGGCTGCTTATACAAGCGCTGAGCAGACGCGATCTCGGCGTCGACCTGTCGGCAGCCAGCGACATCGTCTTCGGCGCGCCGCCGCTGATTTCGGAAAAGGCGATACAGGGCGAACTCGATGCGGTGCTGAATTTCTGGCATTTTTGCGCCCGTCTCGAGGCCAATGGCTTCCGTCGACTGATCGGCGTGAACGACGCGGCAAAGTCGCTCGGGGCTCTGGGACCCGTTTCGGCCCTCGGTTACGTCTTCCATGACCAATGGGCAAACGAGAACCCGGATGCAGTCAGGGGTTTCGTGAGGGCGTCCGCGCAAGCCAAGGACTTGCTGGCCAGATCCGATGACGAATGGCTGCGCCTGGCGCCGATCATTCGCGCGGAAGGCAAGGAACTGGAAAAGCTGCGCGATCGCTACCGCCAGGGCATTCCCAGACGGTCGGTCGCCGAGGAAGCGGCCGACGCCGGCAGGCTATACCATGTGCTGGCGGCGATCGGCGGCGCGAAACTTGTCGGCAGCGCGCCGGAAATGGCGCCCGGCACGTTCTGGCAGGATCCCCGGAAATGACCGCATTGGGAACCGACGGCACACGTGATGCTCCGCCGAGCATGTCCGGCCGACGCAGTCTGGCGACGGCACTCATGCCCGCGCTGACCGTAGCGGTCTCCCTGCTCGGGCTTTGCCTGCTGTGGAACCTTGCGGCAAGTGTCTGGCCAAGCCGTGCCTTTCCAGGGCCTCGGCAGGTCTGGCAGGTGCTTCTCAGGGAGGCTGCGAGCGGCGACCTCTTTTACCATCTCGGCGTGACTCTCGGCCGGGTCGCCGCGGCATATATCGTCGCCATGATCATCGGATCCGTCATCGGCGTTTTGCTCGGCAGCCATCGTCGCGTCGACCGTTTTTTCAACCCGTGGGTGATCCTGTTCCTCAACATCCCGGCGCTGGTGGTCATCGTCCTCGGCTACATCTGGTTCGGCCTCAACGAGGCGGCGGCGATCGGCGCGGTGGCGGTGAACAAGATCCCGAATGTCGTGGTGACGATGCGCGAAGGCGCCAGGGCGCTCGATCCAAGTTACGCCGAAATGGCCACCGTCTATCGCTTCGGCCGCCTTGAACGCATCCGCCATATCCTGCTGCCGCAATTGCAGCCCTATCTTGCCGCCGCGTCGCGATCCGGCATCGCCCTCATCTGGAAGATCGTCCTGGTCGTCGAACTGCTCGGCCGCTCGAACGGTGTCGGCTTCCAGATCCATCTCTATTTCCAGCTCTTCGATGTCGCCGCCATCCTTGCCTACACGCTGGCTTTCGTGGCGGTGATGCTTGTCATTGAACTCCTCCTGGTGCAGCCCGTTGAACGACATGCAACCCGTTGGCGCCGTCGTCCCGCTTAAGGTCGACATCGCCGAAAAGACCTTCAGGTCCGCGCGAGGCGTCTCGATCACCGCGCTTCAGGACCTTTCCTTCGAGGTCCGGCAAGGCGAATTCGCCTGCTTGCTGGGACCGTCGGGCTGCGGCAAAACCACGACGCTGCGTATCCTGCTTGGCTTGGACAAAGACTTTTCCGGCTCCTTTCAGTTGCCGCAAGGAGGTTCGAACCGCATCGCCGCCGTATTCCAGGAACCGACCCTGCTGCCGTGGCGAACGGTGGAACAGAATGTCAGGCTGGCGTTGCCGAAAAGCTTGAGAGCGAAAAATCTGGACGGGCTGTTCGACACGCTCGGCCTCGCCGGCATGCGCTCGCTCTATCCTGCCGAACTGTCGCTCGGCCTTGCGCGCAGGGCAGCACTTGCCAGGGCTTTCGCCACCGAGCCGGCGGTGCTTTTCCTGGACGAACCTTTTGTCTCGCTCGACGAACAGACCGCCGAGCGGCTTCGGCATCTGCTTTTGACCGTGTGGTCGGCACGGCCAACGACCGCCTTGATGGTGACGCACAATCTACGCGAGGCACTGATGCTGTCGGACCGCATCATCGTGCTCGCGCCACGGCCAACCCATGTGCTCGGCGTGTTCGACGTACGGTTGCCACGGCAACATCGCAATTCGCAGGTGATGAGCGACCTCCTGCGGTCGTTCCATCATAGATTTCCGGACGTCACCTGATCGCCTGCTGGCGAAATGCATATCGGAGGCCTTCATGTCGGTTGATCGGCTAAGACGCAGGCTTGTGAGTGGCTTCACCTGCACCGCTGCCAGCGCCGCCTTGCTGCCATGCTGCCTCGGACGAGCCGTTCTGGCCGCAGGCGGCAGCTTGCGGTTCTCGACCACGCAAATCGCCGACGGCGTCTTCGCCTTCCAGGGCGCGGATGAATTGATGACCGCCGCCAACAACGGTGCGATCTGCAATCTGGGCGCCGTCATCGGCACCGATGCGGTTGCCGTCATCGACAGCGGTGGCAGCCTGATCGAGGCGGAGGCCTTTCTCGCCGCGATCGGAAAGCTGACAGCAAAGCCGGTTCGCTTCCTGGTCAACACCCACATGCATCCCGACCACGTCTTCGGCAATGCGGCATTCCGGAAGATCGGCGCGACCATCGTCGGTCACCGCAATCTGCCGCGTGCTCTCGAGGCGCGTGGAGCGTTCTATCTGCACAACTATCGCGAACAGCTTGGCGAGGCGTTGATGGAGGGGATCGAGATCGTGCCGCCGACCATGCTGGTCGACGATCGCCTGCAACTCGACCTCGGCGGGCGCATGATTGAACTGCGGGCATGGAAGGCGGCGCACACCGACAACGACCTGACCGTATTCGATACCGCGACCAGAACGCTCTTTGCCGGCGATCTCGTGTTCATGGGCTGCTTGCCGACGCTCGACGGATCACTGCTTGGATGGCTCCGCCAGATGGATGCGCTCACCGCGATCGACGCCACGCGCGTCGTTCCAGGTCATGGTCCTGTAACGGCCGACTGGCCACAGGCGCTGGCGGGGGAGCGACGCTATTTCGAGATTCTGGCGCGCGATATCCGAAAGGCGGTCGCCGACGGAACGCCGCTGCGCGAAGCAGTCAAAACCGCTGGCGAAACCGAACGGGATAATTGGCACCTGTTCGACGACTACAACCAGCGCAACGCAACGGCCGCATTTGCCGAACTCGAGTGGGAATAGACGATGCCGACATGCGTCCAGCAGCTGTAAGGCACGGCGATTTGCCAAGGCGTCGCCAAAGGCTTATCCTCAACGCCAGCCTGGGCACCACCTCTCCGCATTGGTGGAGGCATCGAAATGCAAAATCACCCTTACTCGAGCCGGCAGCTCGCTTTGCCGCTCGCATCCGTTTTTGTCGCGATCATCTTGGCCATCGGCACGCTGCTCGGTTCCTCCGGAACCGCCAGCGCACAGCAAACAACCGCGTCCTCGGACAGAATCTGGCATGACTTGAAGGGCGACGTGTTCGGCGATCGGGCAATTCTGGTCGATACCGGCGTCGTCAGGATCGAAGCGCCGAAGCGGGCGCAGGATGCCGCCATCGTGCCCGTGGACATCTATCTCGATCCAGCCAAGGCGCCGGACGGCATCAAATCCGTTACCTTGATCATCGATGCCAACCCTGCACCGGTGGCGGCAACGTTCCAGCTCGGCAAGGATGCCGGCGTGACGCATCTGTCGACGCGCGTGCGCGTCAACGACTATTCCTATCTGCGTGCCATCGCTGAGACGCAGAGCGGCCAGCTCCATATGATGCAGACCTTCGTCAAGGCATCAGGCGGATGCTCCGCCCCTGCGGTCAAGAACCAAGACGAGGCCAACGCGACGATGGGTCAGATGAAGCTGCGCCAGTTCCCGCCCAAAGAGACGATGACCAAGACTGAGGAACTGCAGTTGATGATCCGGCATCCTAACAATTCGGGCCTGCAGCGGGATCCGCTGACCCAGTATTTCATACCGGCGCATTTTGTTCAGAAACTGTCGATCTCGCAAGCCGGCCGGCCGATCCTCTCCATGGAAGGTGGAATATCGATTTCGGAAGACCCCAATTTCCGGTTCGATTTCACCGTGCATGGCAACGGCGAAATCCAGGTGGAAGCGACCGACACGGATGGCAAAACATTCCGCAATCAGTGGCCCCTGGAGACAGCAGGTCTCTAAAGTATCCCTTTGCGCCGTAATGCCGGATGCTTGCCAGCTCGATCCCGGAAGTGAAGCTCATTTCGGGAGGATCATGTCCAGACAAAGGATGGAACTCCATCCGGCTTGCGGAGGGAGCAGGCTCTAAAAGCAGCGCACGTCGGCTTCCGACTGCGCACGCTTCAATTCGGTACGGGCGGCCTTCGCCGGTGCGCTTTCGCGAAACAGCCCCGCGTTTTCGCCTGTGGTCAAAGACATACTCTTGAAAGTCTCGGCCCTCTCATAGTGGTCGTACGGAAGGATCGAGGCGATGACGTCGATCGAGCAGGAACAGCTTTCCAGCGCCTTACGTGTCTGGCCGTTCGTCTGCATGCAGCCGAGCACGTAATCGGCAATCGTTGCTGTCGGGTAATCTCCCGCGGCGCCCGCCGGGTTTGCGAAGGCCAGCGGCGCGGCCAGGAGCAGCGGCAAGGTCGAAAATCCAACATATCTGATCATGGGAAAACCTCCGGTTAGCCTGGGCGCGATGTGCCAAGTCGGGATCACCGTGGCAGTTGGCAACGAGCCGCAGAGGCAGTCAAGCGCCCATGGCTTCCGTATACGACCAAAGGAGGAATGCGGTACTCATCGACCGTGGTTCCGCATGGCGGCCTGATGGCCCGCTCCACACCCCAACTCCAACGATCATCTCATGCTTGGCCCACTATCGATTCCCCATGCAGCACGTAGATGGCCAGGTCGGGACCTCGAAGTGAATACCGCTAAATAAAATCCTTGCTTAGGTGAAATGTAAAACTCAAAAAATAATCAAATTTTATGCGGCCAGCCGTTACTTAGCTAGTAGAAATACTTTATCTAACAAATACCGTCCTAGTTATTTCCTTATATTGCACCGCATCATTTACGATATTGCGGTGCAAAAAGACACCCAGGCTTTTTTGCTTGCCTAGCGTTTTGCGATGACATAGCCTCACCCTGTTTCCGGCTTCAAGGGCGTCACCGTCATTAGGGAGCGGCGACAGTCTTTCGTAGGCCAAGGTGAGGTGGGCAGTAACGGTGCCCTCTGCACATCTGGCTTAGGTCGTGACACGCTGCCGGAAATATTTCCCCCCCGTGAATCGCTTGGGCAAGCCCTTGTGGGCTCAGCAAATGATTCATCACTATGAACCTCGGGAGGAATTCGGATGCGTGTACTTACGAAAGCTACCTATATTCTAACCACTGCGGCGTTTCTGTCGCTCGGCGCGGCCTATACGGCGTCGGCTAACGAGGACCTTGCAAAGCTGGCTTCGGATTCGAAGAACTGGGCAATGCAGACGGGTGACTACGCCAACACCCGCTATTCCAAACTCAACCAGATTACTGCGGACAATGTGAAGAACCTGCAGGTCAAGTGGACCTTTTCCACCGGCGTGCTACGAGGCCACGAGGGTGGACCGCTTATCATCGGCGATGTGATGTATGTCCACACGCCTTTCCCGAACAATGTCTTTGCGCTCGACCTCAAGAATGACGGGAAGATCCTCTGGAAATACGAACCCAAGCAGGATCCCAACGTCATTCCGATCATGTGTTGCGATACGGTCAATCGCGGTGTTGCCTATGGTGACGGCAAGATCATTCTCAATCAGGCCGACACCACGGTCGTCGCCCTCGATGCGAAGACCGGCAAGGTCGTCTGGTCGGTCAAGAACGGTGACCAGACCGATGGCGGCAAAGGCGAATCCGGTACGGCTGCCCCCGTCGTCGTCAAGGACAAGGTGCTCATCGGCGTCTCCGGCGCCGAATTCGGCGTTCGCGGCTGGCTGGCCGCCTACAATCTGAAAGATGGCAAACTCGCCTGGAAAGCCTATTCGGAAGGTCCGGACGCAGACACCCTGATCGATCCCGAAAAGACCACGCATCTCGGCAAGCCGGTGGGCAAGGACTCCGGCACGAACACTTGGGAAGGCGAGCAGTGGAAGACAGGCGGAGGCACGACATGGGGATGGTATTCCTATGATCCCAAGCTGAACCTGGTCTACTATGGCACCGGCAATCCCTCGACGTGGAACCCCGTACAACGCCCCGGCGACAATCGCTGGTCGATGACGATCATGGCCCGCGATGCGGACACGGGTGTTGCCAAATGGCTCTACCAGATGACCCCGCATGACGAATGGGACTATGACGGCGTCAATGAGATGATCCTCGTCGACGGCATGGAGGTCAACGGCGCCAAGCACGATGTGCTGGTGCATTTCGACCGCAACGGCTTTGCCTACACCATGGATCGCGCCAGCGGCGACCTTCTCGTCGCCAAAAAATACGATCCGTCAGTGAACTGGGCGACGGAAGTCAACATGGATCCCAAGAGCGACCAGTATGGCCGCCCGCAGGTCGTGGCGAAATACTCGACTCAGCAGAACGGCGAAGACACCAACTCGACGGGCATCTGCCCGGCGGCGCTTGGAACGAAGGACCAGCAGCCGGCGGCCTATTCGCCGAAGACCGGGCTGTTCTATGTCCCGACCAACCATGTCTGCATGGACTATGAGCCTTACAAGGTAAGCTACACCGCCGGTCAGCCCTATGTTGGCGCCACCGTGTCGATGTACCCGGCCCCTGGCGGCGACGGCAGCATGGGCAACTTCATTGCCTGGGATGCAGCCAAGGGTGAGATCGTCTGGTCGAAGCCCGAGATGTTCTCGGTGTGGTCTGGCGCGTTGGCCACGGATGGCGACGTCGTCTTCTACGGCACGCTCGAAGGCTACATCAAGGCGGTCGATAAGGACGGCAAGGAACTCTACAAGTTCAAGACCCCGTCCGGCATCATCGGCAACATCACGACCTACGAGCAGGGCGGCAAGCAGTACATCGCCGTTCTGTCGGGTGTTGGCGGCTGGGCAGGTATTGGCCTGGCAGGCGGCCTGCTTTCGCCTGATAACGCCGCTGCCTGGCATGGCGCCGTCGATCAGGGCCGTGCCCAAGGCGATGAGGCCGCCGTCGTTGGCACCGCTGGTCTTGGTGCCGTCGGTGGCTACGCGGCACTTGCCGACTACACGACGCTGGGCGGTCAGCTCACCGTCTTCGGTCTCCCGGATTGATGCGCTGGGAACCTTGAGAACGCCTCAGGTCTTGTGAGACCAAAGGCTTGAAGAACGAGAGCCCGGATCATCCGGAAGCCATGGCCGGGCTCTCGATTCGGTTACGCACCCAAAACACCGATCAATGCCGGTCGCGCCAGCAAAACCGTGTCCATTGGCAAATGAAGGAAGTTTGAATGTCCGTTCGCATTGTAATTTCGGCTTTGGTCCTGGCTCTGCTGCCTCTGGCAAGCTCAGGCGTCGCCCAGGCCGACGACAGCATGGAAAAAGCCAAGGCGGTGAAGGAAGAAGGCGGCAAGTATTTGGATGCGGATGGAAATCCGACCTACAATATCGAAAACGGAACCGTCGATTGGTACACGTTCAGCGGCTACCGCCGGTATCACTCCGATTGCCATGTCTGCCACGGACAGGATGCAACAGGTTCGAGCTATGCGCCGGCTTTGGTCAACAGCCTGAAAAACATGGATTACGGCACGTTCCTCTCGATCGTCGCCGAGGGCCGCAAGAATGTCGGCGGCGGCAAGGAAAACGTCATGCCTGCCTTTGGCGACAACAAGAATGTCTATTGCTACATGGACGACCTCTACATCTACCTGCGCGCGCGCGCAGATGGCGCGGCGCCCCGCGGACGGCCGCCCAAGCACGAAGACAAGGCCCAGGCGGCGAAGGATGCCGAAGCATCCTGCATGGGTGGGTGACATGATTGGCCGCGATGCATTGAAGCTGCGCGTCGTTCTGCCGATCCTCGGCACGCTCGCCTTGCTGCCGTCGAATGCGCATGCGCAAAGCGCCGGCCTTGGTGCGGCGGGAGAACTGGTCGACCCCGACATCTTGCGCGTCTGCGCCGATCCCTCGAATATGCCCTTCACCGACAAGAGCGGCGAAGGATTCGAAAACAAGCTGGCAGAGCTGGTTGCCGCGAAAACCGGGCGCAAGTCCGTCTCCTACACCTGGTTTCCCACGATCACCGGCTTCGTGCGCAATACGTTGGGGGCCAACCGATGCGACATCATCATGGGCTATGCCCAGGGCGATGAGCTGGTGCAGAACACCAACGCCTACTATCGCTCCGCCTATGTGCTTGTGCATCCGAAACGCCACGATATGGAAGGCGTGGAAACGATCGAGGATCCCAGACTCAAGGGCAAGACGATCGGCGTCGTTGAAAGCACGCCGCCAACCGCCAACATGGCCGCCAACAAGCTCCTGCGGACCGCCAAGATCTATCCGCTTGCGGTGGATACGCGCGTCACCCCATCCATGGGGGAGGTCATGATCAAGGACATGCTGGCACACAAGATCGATGCGGCGGTGCTGTGGGGACCGATGGCAGGTTACTATGCCAAGGAACTCGGAGCTGATGTGACGATCGTTCCACTGGTGAAGGAAAAAACCGGCTCGCGCATGTCTTACCGCATTACCATGGGCGTACGTCCGTCCGACCAGGAATGGAAGCGGACGCTCAACCGGGTGATCAGGGAAAACCAGGCGGAGATCACCAGGATCCTGCTGAGCTATAACGTGCCGCTGATCGACGAACACGACAACCTGATTACCCAATGAATGGAAGGGAGACTATTTTCTTGCTGGTCGCCGCGAGCCTTCTGGGTCTGACCGAGCCGACATGGGCTGGCGATGTCGCCGAACCCAGCGGTTTCCGGATGGACGACTATCGGGCGCCGGTGCCGCGGACGCTGCAAGGCGCGAGGGTGGTGACGACGGTGGAAGCGGAAGCGCTGTGGCGGGCGAAAAAGGCGATCTTCTTCGACGTGATGCCGGACACGCCCAAACCGACCAATTTGCCGGCAGGAACCATATGGAGGGACAAGGTCAGAAAGGACATCCCCGGCAGCATATGGCTGGCCAATGTGGGATACGGCGCTATTTCGCAGGAGACCGCCAGCTATTTTCGCCAAGGCCTCGAGGCCAAGGCCGGGACGGACAAGTCGCGCGCGATTCTGTTCTACTGCATGACGAATTGCTGGATGTCGTGGAATGCGGCGAAACGGGCCGTCGAGTGGGGCTACAGTTCGGTAATCTGGTATCCGCTAGGCGCTGATGGGTGGGAAGATGCAAACCTTCCACTGGAGGAGAAAAAACCCTACACAACGAACAATTGAAGTAAGGACTGCAATTATTCTCGATAGTTTGTTTTCAACTTTTCAAAACCTATTGTTTCATTTGTCCATTTTGAGACTTGATGGACGAGCCATTGCGTCGGTGCCCTGCAATGGTTGGCTAACGACAGAATCGGTCCCTTCGGGCTGGTATAAGAGGAGAAATGTCATGAAGAAGAACTGGAAAAAACCGACCATGTGTCAGGTTGCCGCTGGCTTCGAAATTTCACGGTATCTGCCTGCTGAAATTACTCCCAAGAAGTAGGCCGCAGAGGTGCGCGTCCCTGGCGACAGGGGCGCGCATCCCCTCGCCCCATGGATTTTCGTGAAAGATTTTGACGCACGCAAAGCGCGCGAAGCGTTTTTTGTGACTGCAAATTGCCTGCAGGTCAGAGAAGCCGGCGCGCGGGCATTTTCATGCATTTGAGGATCATCGGATCGGCGGCGGGCGGCGGCTTTCCGCAATGGAACTGCAACTACCGTCTGAGTCGTGCGGCTCGCACCGGTATGGCCGGCGTGCATTCACGAACCCAGTCAAGTGTCGCCGCCTCGGCGGACGGGTTCGGCTGGGTTCTTTTCAATGCCTCGCCCGACATTCGCCAGCAAATCGCTGCAACACCTGAACTGCAGCCTACGGGCGATGCGCCGCTGCGCTCGACGCCTATTCGCGCGGTGGTGCTGACCAACGCCGATGTCGACCATATCGCCGGACTGCTCAGCCTGCGCGAGCGGCAGCCTTTCGCCATCTATGCAACGGCGCAGGTTCTGGCGACGCTGGAGGCGAATTCGATTTTCAACGTTCTCGATCCAGCGCTTGTGCCGCGGCGCATCCTGCCGCCGGCGAAAGAATTGGCCATCTGCGACGCAGAAGGCCGCGAGACCGGCTTATTGATCGAGCCCTTTCCCGTGCCCGGGAAGATAGCACTCTATCTGGAGGATAGAGACCATCCGGATGCCAATTTCAACTCCGACGCAGGTGATACGATCGGAGTCCGAATCGCCGGCATCGGCAGCCGCGACTCCGTCTTCTATATTCCGGGCTGCGCGCGCATCGATGCGGCCTTGCGCGCGCGTCTCGCCGATGCCGCCTGTCTTCTGTTCGACGGCACGGTCTATACCGACGACGAGATGATCGTCGCCGGCGTCGGTCAGAAAACCGGCGCGCGGATGGGGCATCTGGCGATCTCGGGAGAATCGGGTTCGATCGCAGGCTTGGCCGATGTGAGGGTCGGCCGTCGCGTCTTCGTCCACATCAACAACACCAACCCCATCCTTGACGAGAATTCCGCCGAGCACGCGGCGGTCAAGGCGGCCGGCTGGGAAATCGCAAGCGACGGTATGGAGATGGAATTTTGAGCGACTTCCGCGATGCAGCCAAAGGCGGACTCTCCAAGAGCGCTCTCGAAGCCGTGCTGAGGCAGGTTGGCGCCGAGCGCTATCACAATCGCCATCCCTTTCACCACAGGATGACCAGCGGCGCATTGTCGAAGGCCGAGATAAAGGCCTGGGCGCTGAACCGCTATTGCTATCAGGCGGTCATCCCGCGCAAGGATGCCATGATACTCGTGCATGCCGAGGATCCAGCGTTTCGCGCCGCGTGGCGCAAGCGGATCGAGGATCATGACGGCGAGGACGGCTGGAGCGGCGGCATCGCGCGCTGGCTGCATCTGGCAACTTCGCTCGGCCTGGACGCCGAGGCCGTGAAGAGCGAAAGGCTGGCACTGCCGGCGACGCGCTTCGCGGTGGGCGCTTACCTTTCCTTTTGCACAAACCGGACGTTGTTCGAGGCGGTCGCGTCCTCGCTGACCGAGATGTTCTCGCCACTCATCATCGGCGAGCGGGTGCCGGCAATGCTGGCCAAATACGACTACATCACCGAGGACACGCTGGCCTATTTCAGGCAACGGCCCGAACAGGCCTCGCGTGACGCCGACTTCGCCCTCGCCTACGTGCTCAGCCATGCCGATACGGCGGAGCGCCAGCAGCAGGCAATCGATGCACTGGTGTTCAAATGCGATATACTCTGGGCCATGCTTGATGCGCTTCAACACGCCTATGGCGAGCAAGGCAACATACCGCCTGGCGCCTTCCAGCCCGAGGCAGCCCAATGATGGCGCTGCGCGAAAGAGCCGTGGTGTCGTTGCGATCGGTCCCTTCGCTGCCGAAGCACGTGCGCATACAGTACGATTCCGTGCGGCAGGCATTCGCCGTGCTTTCACCCGAAAAGATATTCTGGCCGAACGATATCAGTCTCGACATATTGCGCCGCTGCGATGGACGGTCAACGGCAGGCGACATCATTGCCGGCCTTGCCGCGGATTACGAGGCCGAGCAGGAGGCCGTGGCGACCGACGTCATCGCCTTCCTGCAGGAATGGTCGGACAAGCTGCTGGTGAGGCTATGAGCACGCCCCTCCTCCCTCCAATCGGCATGCTGGCGGAACTGACGCATCGCTGCCCGCTGCAATGTCCTTATTGCTCCAATCCGCTCGAACTGCTGAAGGCCAATCGCGAACTCGACACAGAGACCTGGCTCGCTCTATTCTCGGAGGCCGCCGATCTCGGAGTGCTCCAGGTGCATCTGTCCGGTGGCGAGCCGACACTGCGCCGCGACCTCGAGCAATTGATCGCCGGGCTTGCGGGGCGCGGCGTCTACACCAATCTGATTACCGCGGGCGTCGGCATCGTCGAGGGCCGTATCGAGGCATTTGCAGAAGCCGGTCTCGACCATCTGCAACTGAGCTTTCAGGGCGCGCGGCCGGCAACCACCGATCGCATCGGCAACCACAAGGGCGCCCACGAAAAAAAGCTGGAGACGGCACGCCGCGCACGCGCAGCCGGCTTGCCTCTTACCATCAACGCGCCGATCCATCGCCATAACATCGAGGAAGTGCCGGAATTCATCGATCTCGCCCTTGCGCTGGGCGCGGAGAGGCTCGAGATCGCCAATGTGCAGTATGCCGGCTGGGCGTTGACCAATCGCGATCAACTGATGCCCGAGCGTGAAGCGGTCGACCGGCAGGCGGAGATCGTCGCGGAGGCACAGGAGCGGTTGGCCGGCATCATCAACATCGATTTTGTGACGCCGGACTATTTCGCGATCTATCCCAAACCGTGCATGGGCGGCTGGGCGCGTGACGCCTTCATGGTGACGCCTGACGGCACCGTACTGCCCTGCCATGCCGCACAGACGATACCGTCGCTCAGCTTCGAGCGTTTCGAACCACGCAGGCTGTCCTCGATCTGGGCCGATTCGCCGGCGTTCAATGCCTTTCGCGGCACGGACTGGATGCAGGAGCCGTGCCACAGTTGTGACCGGCGCGAGATCGACTGGGGCGGTTGCCGCTGTCAGGCGATGGCGATCGCCGGCGATGCCGCTGCAACGGACCCGGCTTGCGCGAAATCGCCGATCCATGCTCGCATGGCGATGCTGATCGACGAAGCTAAGCGCATTGCCACAGCTCCTTCCAGAGAAGAAGCATTCGTCTACCGGCGGATCGGCGCCGTGACCGAATCCGCCTGACTCGGTAAGAAAGCGCTTCTCACCCCCTCGGCAAGACGCGTAGCGTCTGCTCGTCAAACAATGGCTCGTCCTGGCCGATGCGCACAAACAGCAGCCTGTGCCCCTCACCTGCCGGCACCTCGAAATACTGGATGCCGTCAGGCATTTCGCCCCAGACGCCGCAGGGTGGTTCGGGAACTTCGTCGGAACTGGCAAGCGCTTTCAGTTCTTCCGCATAGGCGGCGTCAGGGCCGAATGTGTAGCGCTTGACGCCAGCAGGCTCCGTGCCCTGCGTATAAGGCGTCAGCACACAGCGGGCGCTGACGGCCTTTTCGGTCTTTTCCAGGAAGAGGCGGCGCAAGGCAGCCTCTGCAGTTTCACCCGATATGATGTCGAACAGTTCAACGAGAGGATCGGCCGCGCCGCCATCACTGTATTTGACGGCGAGTGCATTGCCGGCGAATTCGAAATGGATCTGGCGAAAGCCGAAGTCGCAGCGTTGCGCCCAGGCGGCCAGCCCGACAGTTTTGTCCGTCAGTCTTTCCCAGACGCATTTGTCGATGGGTGGGCGCGACGGCGCCGGTTCGTCCGCCACGGCGCATATCGTCCCGGATGCAAGCAGGGCACTGGCCCCAATGATCGATCGCACGCTATTCATCGCTGCATCCTGTCAAGGTAAAGGCATCCCATCAGGAGCCGTCTGGATTGGCATTGGCGAAGTCGGCTGGCACGCTCAAACCAGCCCGAGCAGAAAGGCCGCGCCGCCGAGAAAGCCTGCCGAGCAGATCCACAGCAGCCAGAGCCCTCGTACCCGGCATTCGAGCACCGCTGAGCCGGGGTTGGCGGGGTCATAGTGCACGTCGACTTCGCTGTCTTCGACATACTGCCGTGCCTGGCCGCCGACGAGGCCGGGCAACGAAGCCGTTACGGTTCCGCCGAAGGTCACACGATCGGCGCTGTAGCGCTGGCCGGCTACGTCATAGGAGTAGACGATGCGGGATTTGAAGACGGTGCGCCAGCGGCCATAGCCTGAATGGTTTCGGAGCGCCTGCAGACCTGAAGTGTCGATGCGGCCAACCACGATCGGCCATTTTGCCGCCTGCTCCGCCAACGCTTTCTGGGCGAAACTCATGCTCAGGATGAACAAGCCCATAAAAAGCAGCAATGCCGCGGCACCGAGATTCTGCGGCTTGGGCAAATGCGGCCCGATTGCCTCCAAAACACCGCCGACGGAAAACACCAGCACAACCGCACCGATCACCAATCCTGCCGAGAGTTGGACCATGAACCTGAAGGCGCCGTCCGGCAGGGTGCGCTCGATCACCGCTTTGCTCGGATCGGCCGGATTGTAGAAGACAGTCACCTCCGCGCCACGGGGAAACTGGGCAAGGGTTTCAGCGACTTCGAAATTTCCCAAATTCTCCTTCACGCTGTAGCGCGAGCTTTGAAATTTCTTGCCGCCGACCTTGTATTCGAAGGTGATCGCCGGAAAATTGCGCATTTCGGTGGTATCGGTGCTGTCCGAACCAACGCCCGAGTTTCTCACTTCACGTGCTTCGACGCGCGAGGAAATGATTTTTCCCGGCGTCGGCAGCCAGCGGCTGAGCGCTTTCACCTCTCGCCATTTCATGAAGGTGATGAACGACAGCGCGCCCGCGACCACGCAGGCAAAGCCGACAAGCATGATCTTGAGTTCCAACTCGTCTCCCCCCAGGAGTGCAGGAACCCGCACATAGACAGCATGGCGGCGGCAATGTCTTGCTTATTCGCGAAATCTGAAAAGGCTGAGCAGCGCAAACGGCAACAGCCCACGCCGCGTCATGCAGGCTTCACGGCCAGGAACGTGTTCCATTCCTCGCTATTGCGGCCGACGTTGAAATCGTCCCTGATGAGGACCAGCCCGGCGCCTTCGAGACGGGCCGCGAAGTCGTCCCTGCGCCAGTAGACCATGTGATATTCGCCTGAAGTCTCGCCGTCGCCATTGCGCATCGAGACGAGGAAGGCGCCGCCCGGGCGCAGCGACCCGGCTATCTTGGCAAGCACCTGGTCGGTCTCGTCGTGAGGCACATGGATGAGGACGCATAGGGCCAGGACCGCGTCGTAGGGGCCGCCGAGATCATCGGTGATGAGATCGAGCAACTCGCCATGCTTGCCACGCGCGGCCTGCAGTTCCAGAAACCGTTTGGTCGCGTCGGTGCGCCGCACCGTGACGCCCAAAGTCTCCAGAAAATCCGCGTCGTATCCAGCTCCGGATCCGACTTCCAAAATCCGGCCGCCTGCACCGGCGATTGCCACCAGGCGCTTCAGCGATGCCTGCTCTCTCTCATTGGGAACATGGCGCACGATGGCATCATATTGTTCCGCATAATCCTCGTAAGCGCTGATCGTTTGACGGTTCTGTGCCAGAGCCTCCGATGACACACCCATCTTTTCCTCCCATGCGTCCTTGTCGGTCAAAGAGCCGGACACTTTGCTCAGCGAATGCTGCCGGCGGAAGCGTGTCCATCGAGCGGTCCGATATCGCGCTTGCCCAGACCGCGGGCATCAGGCAGAGCGAAGCGCGCCGGGACTGACGACTGTCTCAGTTGGCGTCGGCTACCGTCTGCCCGCCGCCGGCCCAGGCGCGCCATTGCCGTTCGTCGCCTTGGAAGACATTGAGGTCTATACGGCCGGTGACGCCGTGCGACAGGCCGGAGCCGGAATACTGCCAGAACAGCCATTTGCGGCCGGGATAGACCTTTGACGGATGCTGGGCCACGGCACGCAGCCAGAACGGGTAATCGAGGAATTCGCCCCTGAGATTGTCGCGGTAGAAATCGGGCGCGGTGTAGATGATGGGACGTTGGCCGTAATGCCGCTCCAGCTTGTCCATGAACACCTGCATCTTTTCCAGCACCTTTTCGCGCGATGGCCGCCGCTTGCAGCTTGACTCGCCGTTCCACTCGACGTCGATCACCGGCGGCAGTGCGCCTTCGACCCTGGGCACGTTGCGGATAAACCAGTCCGCCTGCTCGCCGGCCGTGCGGCACCAGTAGAAGAAATGGTAGGCGCCGCGCTTCAAGCCGGCGGCGTCGGCGTTGCGCCAGTTTTTCATGAACATCGGATCGAGGTGGTCGCCGCCGTCGGTCGCCTTGATGTAGGCGAAGTTGGCGCCCTGGGCGCGCAATTTGTCCCAGTTCACGTTGCCTTGCCAACGCGAGACGTCGACGCCGTGCACGGCAAGGCGGCGAGGCGAAGCCTTGCCGAAATTGATCGGCTTGGCATCACGAAAACCGTAACGGGTGAGCGGCCCGGCAAGCATGGCCGGTGCCGCGCGGGTCAACAGCTTGGGCGGCGACACCAAGGCTGCCGGCTCGACCGGCAGCCCGCCGACATCAGGCACTTGGGGATCAGGCACATCAGGTGCGGCAAACACCCCCGTCTCTTCCTCCTCCGCCAAACCAAACGGGCGCGTTTTTTCCCCCGGACCGTTGTCAGACATGGGAGCCAATCCGGCCCTTGCCGCCCTGTTACCCCTTGCCTCCGGCACAGCGGCGATCGGTGCCGGCGGCCGGATCACGGAACTGGTGGTCTCGTTGGACGGTTTCTGTAAATCCAGCGCGTCGACGCCTGATGTCGACGAGCAGCCGGCAAGGCATAGCGACACGATCAAGAAACTGACGACGCCCGGAATCCGCATCTGGACCTGTACTCAAAACACAACAGACCGAGGGCAAAACGACAGCCGACGGACAAACCGGATCAGTTATGAATGAGAAATTACCAATAAAGTTTGAATCAAGTTTTTTTCGCCCATACCGCGTGCGGGTAAGCGCGATGGAAACCGGCTAGGATTTTTTGAAAACGCCGATCATCGGCCCGAGATTCCAGTAGTCGTCTTTGCGGCCGATGCCAGGCGCAAACAAGCTTGATATCGTGCCGTCGAGGAACAGCGCGTTGTCGCAGCCGAGCGCATCGCGGAACAGACGGGCGAAGGCATGGAAGGTCACCGTGCCATTCGAAATCGCAAAGACCGCGACGCCATCCTTTCGCACCCCGACACCGTCGCGGGTCTTTCGCGAGGTGCCGTCGGCCTGGAATTTCGGATGCAGCTTGCCGTCGATCACCAGCATCGGCCCCGATTGCGTCGCATAGTCGACGCTCGGGCGTCTCTTCACGAAATCCCGAGTGGCACGGACCGCGGCCTTGCCGTCGCGCATGTAGAAAATGCCGTTCGGCTGCAGGGAAAAATTGCCGCTTCCCGAACCCGTTTTCACCGAGGCCATCTCCTGGCCACGCTCGACATAGAGGCCGACCGGCGCGAGGTTCGGGTGATACATGCCGGCATTGATGCCGAACAACATCGTGCGCCCGATCGCCTGTTGCGCGGCATGCAGATTGTGCAGCGACTGAAACGGCTTGCCCGCCGCATCCTTCCAGAACAGCTCGAGCTGATATCGTTTTGGATCGACCTCGCAAACGAGATAGCTGGTCGCCTCGAAGGTGAAGTCCCGGCATGGCGGCAGTGAAGCGGCCCACTGGCCAAATCCCATGCCAAATGCCGCCACCGACGGCAGTGCGCCCTTGGCCAACGCCAGCAGCAACGGCAGTGATTGCAGGAGGGTCAAAAAATCCATGTGCGTACCGGAATCGAAGTTCGAGGTCCGGTACGGATATAGCCCGTTTCAAGCGATACTGTGGAACTGCCTTAGACGAGCCATCCCATCGCCACGCCCAGCAGCAGGACGACACCGAGCAGGCCCCGATAGATGACGAACGGCCAGGCCGAGAAACGCTCCAGCACGTGCATCAGCCCCCATATGGCGAAGAAGGCGGACATCGAGGCGACGACCAGCCCGACGGCAAGGACCGACCAGCCATGGGCGTCGAGATGGACCTTGTGCAGTTCCCAGAGTTCCTTGAGGCCGGCGAGTGCGATCGCCGGCAAACCGAGCAGGAACGAGAAGCGCGCCGCCTCGGCCCGCTTGAAGCCGAGCCCCAGTGCCGCCGTCAGGGTCGAGCCCGAGCGCGAGACGCCGGGGACAAGCGCACCGATCTGGGCGACGCCGACGAGCAGCGCATCGGTCAGCGACGCACCGCCCATGCTGCGCCGATGACTGGCAAAGATCTCGGCCAGCGCCAGCAGGATCGCCATGGCGATGCAGGCCCAGCCGATCACCGTCAGGCTGCGTAGCGGCGAATTGCAGGCGTTGAGCACGCCCGATAACGCAACGCCGGCGATGACGATGGGGATCGTCGCCAGCACGATCCAGAGCGCCAGCTTGAAATGACGGTCGGCGAAATCGCGTCGCGCCACAGCGTCGAGCGACCCAAACAGGATATCCCTGACGTCGCTCCAGAAATAGCTGACCACCGCGGCAAGGGCAGCAAGCTGCATGGCGGCGGAGAAGGCGGAGCCGGGATCCTGCCAGCCGAGAACGGCCGGCACGATGCGCATATGGGCGGTCGAGGAAATCGGCAACAGTTCGGTGATGCCTTGCACCACGCCGAGGAACGCCACCTTGGCGAATCCCAGGCCGACGAAGCCCGTATCCAGGCCTTGTGTGCAGATATCGGCCAAAATCGAATTCCGTGCATGAGAGATCGGAGTTGCGTGGACCGACCAACGGTCAATCCCGGGCAAGCCTTATCGTCATGGGCCGGATAATCAATTTACGGATTTGTAAGCTGGCACGTCGAGGTGCACGCCTTTCGAAAACCGGCCCACCTTGGGCCGGCTTGAGGTACACAGTGAAATCGCCAAGCGACTACGGGCAGAGCCAGAGTTTCTGGCATGTCCTGGCGATCACATGCGCCGGCGGCACTTCGGGCTCATCGGTCGAAGGCCGGCGAGCCCGTTCGAGCAGCATACGCACCTGTTCGGGGCGCACACGATCGCGCTCCATCACAAGCAGGACCATCGGATCGCTCAAAAGCTCGTCCAGGGTGCTGATGCTGTCGTTCATCCGTCGTCTCCTCGAATGCCGTACCCGCGACCCTTAAATAGGACGACAAAGATGGCTCGCCAATGACGCTTTGCCGGCTATCTCGTGTCGATTTGGATTAAATTTTGGCCATGCTTGCGCTCTTCCTTCTCTCCCTGGCGCAGCGCGTCGATCCACCTTCTTCCACAATAAGGGGCGAAGGGAAAAATTAGCCTGGCGGAGGGGCGCCTTCGTATTTCGGCAGGCTGTCATCGAGCACCACCCAGGGCTGCTTCGAGGCCGTGAAAATATGCATTTGCGGCTTGAAAACCGTGGGATCGTCAGCGAACCGGTGGTGAAGCCATGACGCCGAAAGCCGTCATGGCTGCCATGGAATGCCGGCGGCCTGCCAACAGCCGGCGGCTTTGGCGTTCACTCCGTTTCGCCGACGACCTCGTCCCAGGTCTTGACCTTGGTCTGGCCGTTGAGGAACGGCAGCGCTGCGGCCGTCAGCTCCGGCGCGAAGAAGGTATCGTAGTGGGTGCGGTTGGGCAGGATCGCCAGGCGGTTCTGCGACAGGTTCTCGCGCATCCAGCCGGCGTCCTTCAGCCCGCCGCCGAGCATCTGATAGAACTTGATCTCGTGTTCGGGCTTGTACATATCGCTGTCGCCATAGACCAGCATGACCGGCATCTTCAGCTTGGCGACGTCGGCCGAGTAATCGCGGTTCTGACGCATGAAGCCGCCCAGCGCATCGAGGAGCTTCGGGAACTCCTCAGGATGCGGCGCCACGGCGACGTAGGATTTGTACATCGGCGTGTCCTTCATGAACTCAGCCGCGGCCGCGCTCACCTGTGCCTGCTGGGGACGCATCTCGTCATAGAAGCCGTCCGTGGCGTAGCCCGTCGATACCAGGACGAGGCGGCGTACCGCTTCGGGATGCTGGACGGCCATGCGGAAGGCGACGCCGCCGCCCAGCGAGTAGCCCATGAGATCGACCTGATCGTAACCGAGCGCCTTGACGATGGCGGCCATGTCGTCGCCCATCGCCTCCACGGTGAATGGGCGGTCGCCCAGCGCGGTGCGACCGTGACCCTGCAGGTCGACGCCGATGACGGTGCGGTTTTCGGCAAGTTTCGGCAGGATCGGCGCGAACATATTCGTGGTGCCGAGACCGCCATGCAGCAGAAGCAGCGGCTCGCCCTTGCCATAGATGGCATAATAATAATTCAGGCCGTTGATCGGCAGCAGGCCGGACTTTTCCGGCTTCGGCAGTGCGTTCGTCTCAGTCGTCATGGCGGGTTTTGTCTCCTCCGCATTGGTGGTGCCTGGGCAGCCAACGAGCGCTGCAACCGAAGCAAGAATGGCGAAAAACAGGGTTTTGGACATATCGATCTCCTCTCGTCATGCCGGTATCAGAGCGTCATGCGGATCAAAGCGTTTTGGCGAGTTCTTCGAGCTGGTCGGCGCACTGTCCCCAACCCTCGTGGAAACCCATCTTCTCATGCTGTTCGCGGTCGGCGACGCTCCAGTGCCTGACCCGAGCGATGTAGCGGGTCTTGCCGTTGCCCTCGTCCTCGAAGGTCAGCGCGACGGTCATGAACGGCTTTTCCGAAGGCTGCCAAGCCTCTGTGTAGGCGTCGGTGAGGACGATCTTCCTGCCGGGAACGACTTCGAGGAAGACACCCGGGTTGGGGAATTCGTTGCCGTCCGGGCTAGCCATGATGACAAGGCTCGAGCCGCCGGTGCGCACATCCATCTCGGCGCGCGGCGTCGTCCACGGCTTTGGCGAGAACCACTGCGTCACCAGGTTCGGGTCGGTCCAGCAGCGATAGACGTTCTCGCGCGGTGCATCGATGATGCGGGCGAGAACCAGTTCACGGTCATTGGTGGGGGCGATGTCGAGCTTGATGGTCATGATGGCGTCCTGCGTTTGATCTGGCTTCCGTCCCAAGGACGAGCCGATGAACCGCAAACCGACATCGGCCAGTGAAAAAATGTCGGCACCGTCTCGATGGGCCCAAGGCGTTCCCCACCTTCGTCATCCACGGGCGGAGCAGGAGCGGAGCTCCGTCGCGGAGACCCGAGGATCCATGCCGCGACCGTTGTCGAGGAATGCAGCGGAGCAAGAATTCCGCACCGTCGTGACGCGTTGGAGTCGCGGCATGGATCCTCGGGTCTGCGCCGCGTCGCTGCGCTCCTTGCTCCGCCCGTGGATGACGAAGCGATCAGGGTTCGAGCCAATCGCCAAGGCATTCGATAAAAACTTCTGCGCCGAGAAACTCGATGCGTCAGTGGCGCTTGGCTTGCACCAGATAAGCCTCGATCTCGGTCTCGCCGAGCCACCTTGCCGCCTCCAGCCGGTGCAGGCCTTCGACGAGGATGTGGCGCTTGCCGTCATGGCGGACCTGGATCGGCGTCTTCATGCCGTTTTCCAAAATGTCCTCGGCCAGATGGCGAACGGTCTCGGGATGCAGCGTCTTCTTGCGCGCCGTCGGCACGTAGATCTCGTCGACCTTGACCTTTTGCACTCTGAGCATTCCGACCCCCGTGGCGGAAACGCCGCCTCCCCTGAGATAGTCCGTTTGATGGAGGCGGCCAAGGGTGCGGCTAGCGAATGCTGGCCCGATCGTTTCTATTTGACGCGTGACCGGCAGATCGCCGAAATGGCGGCCCTCGACCTTTTCAGGTGTTCATGACCCATCTGCCGACCGAATTCCCCGATTTCGGACTGACGCCGGAGCAGCGCCGCCACGCGGTGCGTGGCCATTATTACGAATGGCCGGGGATGGATGGCGAGCGCGGCGAGATCTGGTGCTACAGCGACCGGTTTTCCTATCGCGCCGGCGAAACGGTGGCGTTGCATGTCAGTTCGACAGCTCCGAACTTCGGCATGACAATCACCCGGGATGGCGGCAGCGAGACCAAAGTGTTCGAAAAATCGGGCATCGCGGCACGCCGGCAGGACACACCCGACCAGTGTTCGGCTGAAGGCTGCGGCTGGGACGCATCCTTCGAATTTCGCGTCGGGGCGGACTGGCCGTCCTGCGCCTATCGGGTCACGCTGACCGCCGACGGGCGCGACGGCAAGCCGATCCAATGCCACCATATTTTTATCGTCAGCCCGCAGCCGGGCCGTAAACCCGGCCGTGTGCTGCAGGTGGCGGCGACGGGCACCTGGCTGGCCTACAACACCTGGGGCGGTTCCAACCACTACCAGGGCATTACCGGGCCGGACCGCAACCAATACTCGCCCATCGTGTCGACACAGCGCCCCTGGTGCCGTGGCTTCGTCGTGCTGCCGAAAGATGCGCCGCGCGTGCCGCTGGAAGTCGCCGTACCGCCCAAGACGATCCCGCGCTATCCGCACATGGAATGGGCGCTCGCCACAGGCCATTCGAAAAAGTACGCCTCGTCGGGTTGGGCCAGCTATGACAGCCATTTCTTCCGCTTTGCCGAGCGAGCCGGCTATCAAGTCGATCTCGCCAGCCAGCACGATCTGCATTTTTCGCCGGAAATTCTCGACGGCTACGACTGCGCCGTCTTCGTCGGCCACGACGAATATTGGACCTGGGAAATGCGCGATGCCGTCGACGCCTATGTCGAGCGCGGTGGTCATGCGGCGCGCTTTGCCGGCAATTTCATGTGGCAGACGCGGCTGGAAGACGAGGCCCGCCGGCAGGTCTGCTACAAATATCGCTCGCGTGCCGAAGACCCCGCCTATCTCCCAGGCGGCGACATCACCCGCGCCACCAACTCCTGGGAAGCGCCGGAAATCGGCCGACCGGGTTCGGCGACCTTCGGGCTCAACGCCACGCGCGGGGTCTATACCGGTTGGGGCGGCTGCGCGCCGCGCGGCGTGCGTGGTTTTCCGGTCTACCGTCCCGAGCACTGGGCCTTTGCCGGCACCGGCATCTACTATGGTGACCTGTTGGGGGCCGACAGCCATGTCTATGGCTATGAGGTCGACGGGCTCGACTTCGAGATACTCGGCGGCCTGCCCTACCCGACCGCTACCAGCGGCGCGCCAGACGGCTTGCAGGTTCTCGCCGTCGGCATGGCATCCCAGGTTGAGGAAAGCGCCGATATCCCGATCGAGGACCAGTTCCTCACCGACGAGGACGGCCGCTTCACCGCCGAGACGCTGTTCGGCGAGGCGAGCGACGCCAATCTGGAAAAGGTCAAACGCGGCAACGGCATGATCGTCAATTTCCCGCGCGGCAAGGGCGAGGTGTTCCACGCCGGAAGCTGCGAATGGGTCGCCGGCCTGCTAAGACAGGACCCGATGGTCGAACGCGTCACCAAAAATGTCCTCGATCGTTATCTCGGAAAGCCCTGACATGTCGAAAGTCCAGACCGCCGCGCAAGCCACCGACGCCCGGCGAGACTCGCATCTGTTCTATCTGTCCAGCCTGCGCCGGCCGCTGATCGACCGCGCCGAGGGCATCTATATGTGGACGCAGGACGGCCGCCGCTTCATCGACGGCTCGAGCGGCCCGATGGTCGCCAATATCGGCCACTCCAACCGCAACGTGCTCGATGCCATGAAGCGGCAGATGGACCGCGCCACCTTTGCCTATCGGCTGCATTTCGAGAACCAGCCGGCCGAGGAACTGGCACGCGAACTGGCCGGCAAGCTGCCGGAAGGCATGGACCGCATCTTCTTCGTCTCGGGCGGCTCGGAAGCGACGGAATCCTGCATCAAGCTGGCGCGGCAATGGGCCGTCGCCACCGGCCAGGCCAGCCGCTGGAAGGTGATCACCCGCTTCCCCTCCTATCATGGCGGCACGCTGGGTTCGCTCTCGGTCACCGGCGACGATGCGCTGGCCGAAACGTTCGAGCCGATGATGCGGGCTATGCCGACCGTGCCGGCGCCGAATGCCTGGCGCGACCGCGACAATCTCTCGATGGAACAGCGCGGCATCCGCTATGCCGACATGCTGGAGGAGAAGATTCTTGCGGAAGGTCCAGACAGCGTGGTCGCTTTCATCATGGAGCCGATCGGCGGTGCGGCGACCGCGGCACTGGTCGCGCCGGACAGCTATTATCCGCGCATCCGCGAGATCTGCGACCGCTACGGCATCCTGCTCATCCACGACGAGGTGATGAGCGGCGCCGGCCGCACCGGCAAATTCCTCGGCGGCGACCACTGGAACTGCAAGCCCGACATCGTCGCGCTGTCGAAGGGGCTGGGTTCGGGCTATGCGCCGCTTGGCGCGCTCGCCGCCCCGATGCGGCTGGTGCAGCCGCTGCTTGACTCCGGCGGCTTCCAGCACGGCCACACCTATGCCGGCAATCCGCTGGCCTGCGCCGCCGGGCTTGCCGTGCTCGGTGAAATGGACCGGCTTGGCCTGATCGCCAATGCGGCCGCCATGGGCGACGTGCTGATGGACGGACTGAAGGGGCTGGCGAAGCGGTTTCCGTTCATCGCCGACGTGCGCGGCAAGGGCCTGCTCACCGGCGCCCAGATGGTCGCCGATCCAGAGACCCTGAGGCCGATCGACCAGAACAAGAAAGCCACGCAGCGGCTGCTCGACCTCGCCTATGAACGTGGGCTGATCATCTATGGCCGCAGGGTCAAGGGCGGCGTCGACGGCGACAATTTCATGGTCGCGCCGCCGATGATCGTCACCAGGGAACAAGTCGGCGAGATCGTCTCCATCATCGGCGACTCGCTGGAGGTTCTCGCCTCCGAGCTCGACCTGCCGGTCGAAGGGTAAAAGAATGGGCCCGAGAAAAGTCATCATCACCTGCGCCGTCACCGGCTCGGTGCACACGCCGTCGATGTCGCCCTATCTGCCGGTGACGCCGGACGAGATCGCCGCCGACGCGATCGCGGCCGCCGAAGCTGGTGCTTCGATCCTGCATCTGCACGCCCGCGACCCGAGGGATGGCCGCCCGACCGCCGATCCGGACGTCTACATGCAGTTCCTGCCGCGCATCAAACAGGCGACCGATGCGGTGATCAACATCACCACCGGCGGCTCGTCGCTGATGACGCTGGATCAGCGGCTGGCAGCACCGCTGCGGGCCGAACCCGAAATGTGCTCGCTCAACATGGGTTCGATGAATTTCGCGCTGTTTCCCATGCTCGACAAGCCAAGGGAGTGGCAGCACGAATGGGAGCCGAAGCTGCTGGAAGCGACGCGGGACACCATCTTCAAGAACACCTTCGCCGATATGGAAGGCGTGCTGGAAAGACTGGGCAAGGGCTGCGGCACGCGCTTCGAATTCGAATGCTACGATGTCGGCCATCTCTACTCGCTGGCGCATTTCCGCGACCGCGGACTGGTGTCGGGGCCGCTGTTCATCCAGTTCGTGCTGGGCATATTGGGCGGCATCGGCGCCGACCCGGACAATCTCGTCCATATGAAGCGCATCGCCGACAAGCTGTTCGGCGACAGCTACCAGTTCTCGGTGCTGGCCGCCGGCCGCCAGCAGATGCCGCTGATCTCGATCGCCGCGGCCATGGGCGGCAATGTTCGCGTCGGGCTGGAAGACAGTCTCCATGACGGCCGCCAGCTGGCGAAATCCAATGCCGACCAGGTGCGCCGTATCCGTGGCATTCTCGACGGGCTCTCGCTGGAGGTTGCCACGCCCACCGAAGCGCGCGACATGCTGGCGCTGAAGGGTGGCGACCGGGTGGCGTTTTGAGATGTGATTGAGATGGTAGCGTCCAGTCCCACCCCCCTCTGTCCTGCCGGACATCTCCCCCTCCAGGGGGGAGATTGGCAGCTTCTATCTCGCCGTCCATCCTACAACGCAGATGATTGGCGAAAGCCGTGGCAATATCCGATCTCCCCCCTTGAGGGGGAGATGGCCGGCAGGCCAGAGGGGCGCGCCCGGGCGCCGGACCTCCAATGATTGCCTCGCCCAAAATCCGCCTCCGTCCCGGCACCATCGAAGACGTCGAAACGATCCACGCGGCCATCCTGAAACTCGGCACCCACATCGGCGCGCCAGAGGAGATCATCTCGACTCCAGACGACCTCCGCACCTACGGCTTTGGCGAGAAACCCGCTTTCTCGACCCTGATCGCCGAAGTCGGCGGCGAATTTGCCGGTCTCTGCCTGCATTTCCCGATCTTTTCGACTTGGATGGGTCGGCCTGGCGTCTATGTGCAGGACCTCTATGTCGAGGATCGTTTTCGCGGCCGCAAGATTGGCGAGCGGCTGCTGCGGCACGTCGCGGCGCAGTGCCGGAGAGAAGGCGGCGTTTATCTCCGACTATCCGTCGACACCGACAATGAGGGCGCCAAGGCGTTTTATGAAAGGCTGGGTATCGCCTGGTCGAGCTATGAGCAGACGCAGAAGATCATCAGCGAGGCCTTTTTTGCGTTCGCCGATGCGCCGGAAAACGGGGATCAGGAATGAAAGCCTTCTATGCCGAGGAACAGAAGCGCCATGACCCCAAGGCCTTTCTTTCGAGCGGTGCTGCACAGCCCAATCCGGAAAAACCGGAGCGCGTCGAAAGATTGTTAGCCGGCGCAAAATCTGCCGGCTGCACGATCGAGCGACCGCGCAATCATGGGCTCGGCCCGGTCGCGGCGGTGCACACGCCCGAATATCTCGATTTCCTCGAGCACATCTACACGCGTTGGCAGCGCATCGACGGCGCGTCGGCTGAAGTGATCCCCAACATCCATCCGATCGCCCGCACCGGCTCCTATCCGGCCTCGGCGGTCGGCCAGGCCGGCTATCATATGGCCGACACCGCTTGCCCGATCTCGGGCGAAACATGGCAGAGCGCGCTGTGGAGCGCCTGGAGCGCGGTCGAAGCGGCCGAGGCGGTGATGTCAGGCGCGCGGACCGCCTACGCGCTGTGCCGCCCGCCCGGCCACCATGCCTTTGCCGATGTCGCCGGCGGCTTCTGCTTCATCAACAATTCGGCGGTCGCCGCACAGACCTTGCGCAGGACGGCGTCGCGAGTGGCGATCCTCGATGTCGACCTGCATCACGGCAATGGCACGCAAGGCATCTTTTATGCCCGTCCGGATGTGCTGACCGTCTCGCTGCATGCCGATCCCGTGCGCTTCTATCCGTTCTTCTGGGGCCACGCCGACGAGCGCGGCGAAGGGCCTGGCCTCGGCTACAATTTCAATCTGCCCCTGCCGCGCAAATCCGCCGACGCGGCGTTTCTAGAAGCACTCGAGGTGGCGTTCCAGCGCATCCGTGCCTTTTCGCCCGACGCGCTGGTCGTGGCGCTAGGCCTCGACGCGTTCGAGGGCGATCCGTTCGGCGGACTTTCAGTGACGACGCCTGGCTTCTCGCGCATCGGCGAGGCCATCGCAAAGCTCGGCCTGCCGACGGTCATCGTCCAGGAGGGCGGCTATCTCTGCGACGAACTCGGCGACAATCTCACCGCGTTCCTCACCGGCTTCGGCGGCAAGACGCGGTGATGTCGTTGTAACAGCGCGTCAGGAGCGCTGCTGCCTGAGCATGGCGATGACCCGATGCACGCTCTCCAGCGTCTCGTCGATTTCGGCAGAGGTGTTGTAGTGGGCGATGCCGATGCGCACGACGCCATGCTCGGCCAGAATGCCGAGCTGGTGGACGATCTCCCAGGCGTAGTTGTGGCCTGACCACAGGAAGATGTTTTCGGCGTTCATCTGCCGCACTATCGTTTCCGGCACGATGCCGTCGACGGTGAAGGACACAGTCGGCACGCGCTCGCTAACCCGCTTCGGATCCGTGATGCCATGGATGGTCAGGCCCGGAATGTCCGACAGGCCGTCGATCAACCTTTGCGCCAGCGGGTTTTCGTAGGCGATCGACACCTCGAACGCCTTGGCAATCTTCCGCCTTCTTGAACCGCCCTCGCCCGCCGCGGCGCCGAGGTCGGCAAAGTAGTCGACCGCGGCCGTGAGACCGGCCATCAACTCGATCTGCGGCGTGCCCAGTTCGAACCGCTCCGGCAGCCCATTCGACGAACAGCGGCATTTGTAGGGGTTCAGGCCATCGATGACGTCGCGCCGGCCCCACAAAATGCCCATATGCGGGCCGAAGAATTTGTAGGCCGAGCAGATCAGGAAATCGCAGCCAAGCTCCTGCACGTCGATCAAGCCGTGCGGCGCGAACTGCACGGCATCGACATAGACCAGGGCACCGGCATTGCTGGCGATCGCAGTCAGCGCCTTCACCCGGTTGATCGAGCCGGTCAGGTTGCTGGCATAGTTCAACGCGACCAGTCGCGTCTTGTCCGAAAGCAGGCTAGCCAGCGTCGCCTCTTCGACCTGCCAGCTCTTTTCGTCGAACGGCAGCCAGCGCACGACGAGCCCGAGGTCCTCGGCCAGTTGCAGCCAGGGCGAGACGTTGCCCTCGTGGTCCATGCGGGTGAGGATGATCTCGTCGCCCGGCTGCATCGTACGGCCGAGCGTGCGCGACATGTGATAGGTCAGCGTCGTCATATTGGCGCCGATGATGATTTCCTCGGGGCTCGCGGCGCCAAGGAAATCGGCCATTGCTTGATGCGCCTCATCGACGACGGCCTGCGCGGCAATCGTCGTTTCGAAATAGCCGCCAAGGTTGGCGTTGGTGGTCAAAAGGCAGCGCGACACGGCGTCCGCGACGGCTTGAGGCACCTGCGTGCCGGCCGGATTGTCGAGATAGATGCGCCGCCGCTCCTTGTCGGTCAGGGAGAGAGCCGGAAACCTTCCACGCACTGCCTCAATCGGGAAATCCACCATTGTCTCCACCCCTCTGTTATTCCTGGGTAATTCTGCCCCAAACCAATCAAGGACAGGGATTGCCGACCCGTTGATGGATCGCATCCACCGCTTTCTGCATCTCTTCGGTCCAGACAACTTCCACGGAAGACAGCGCTAGGTCGAGTTGCGAAATGGTCGTCGCGCCGATGATGTTCGAGGTGACGAAGGGCCGGCTTGAGACATACGCATTGGCAAACAATGCCGGCTCCAGGCCAAAGGAGCGCGCCAGCTCATTGTATTCGAGCTGCACTTGCGCCGCGTTGGGCGTCTCATAGCGCTGGCCACGATTGAACAGCTGCGAGCGCGACCCTTGCGGGCGCGCGCCATGATCGTATTTGCCGGTCAGATAACCCTGTGCCAGCGGCGAATAGGGGAGCAACGACACCTGCTCGCGCTCGCAGACTTCGGCGAGGTTCACCTCGAAGGTGCGGTTGACGAGGTTGTAGGCGTTCTGGATCGACGCGACGCGGGGGCCAATACCCTTGTCAGCCTCGGCAAGGAAACGCATCACGCCCCAGGAACTCTCGTTCGACAGCCCAAAATGGCGGATCTTTCCCGCCTTCACCAGTTCGTCGAACACGGCAAGTGTCTCGGCGATCGGTGTTTCGTCGGCCGGTGCGCCGACAGAATCGGCGCGCGGCGATACAGCACCGACGCGCGTCGGATTGGCGCCCCAGGGAATGTCCCGTTCCGGCCAGTGGATCTGGTAGAGGTCGAGATAGTCGGTGCCGAGCTTGGCCAGCGACTTGTCGATGGCGTCAAAGATATCGGCGCGCACCAGTTGCGACGGCCTGTCGCCGCGAAACCAGCTGTTGGCCGTACGCCCGACGACCTTGGAGGCCAGGATCACCTTGTCACGATTGCGGTTGACCTTCATCCAGCTGCCGATGATCTTTTCGGTCCGCCCTTGCGTCTCCGCCTTGGGCGGGATCGGGTAGAGTTCGGCGGTGTCGATGAAATTGACGCCGCGCGAGAAGGCGAGGTCCATCTGGGCGTGGCCCTCCGCCTCGGTGTTCTGCTGGCCCCAGGTCATGGAGCCCAGGCAGATCTGGGTAACAAGAAGATCGGTCCGACCGAGACGGCGTTTGTGCATGGAATTCTGCTCCGGAGGGAAAGCGTGCGCGGCTGCGTGGGAAGGAGGCCGCATCTATAGGGAAAGCAGAGCCGCTCTCCAAGCCTCGCCAGACCGACTTTTGCGTGAACCAGCGGCGTTTAGCGGCGAGCGCCGGCCACCGCGCGCCGCTTGGCCTCGTCGATCAGCATGTTGGCCACCTGCATGCGGATCATGGCGCGCTGGCGCAGATGCGGGGCGACACGGTCGGGATGGTTGGCAAAGGCAAAGCTGCGGCGCATGCGGCCGAAATCGGCGATTTGCTTGGGCTGATTGAGGCCAAGTTCGACCGCGATGGATTCCGGATCGATCGGCGGCAGCTTTTCCTCGGGCTTTGGCTCCTCGCCGGCCAGAGCCAGTTTGGCATGATCGAGCAAGGCGGCGAATTCGGTCGCCAGATCGGCGCCAGCCTCGCGATATTCGGTGGCGGAAACCTTGATGCGTCCGGAATGGAGTTCATCGACCACCGAGAGATAGTCGAACGGGATGGATGGACGAGCGCTAGCCTCCTCAATCCCGTCTCCCCCAATTCCGTCACCCTTGTCGGGAGCGACGAAGAGGTCGTCGAGCAACGAAGCGAAATCCCGCTTGGCGCCAGTAGCGATGTCAGCCTCCCCCTTGCCCGACCGTGCAAGCTTCAGAGCATAGAACCGGCTCGTTAAAAATGCATGCCACCGATCTTAACGAATTTAGCCGTTGGGCGGGTTCGCCGCTTCAACCTCCTCAACCCCAAAACAAAAAGCCGGACTGCACTTTCATGCAGTCCGGAATTCGCCAGGAGTGGCGAGGAAAAACCGGCCATGTGGCCAGCATTCGAGCCTACGGTCCGCGCCGCGCAAAAGTTTCACCCGGTTGCAGAAATATGGCCGAGGAAATCGACAGGACATGGCAGGCATGCAAATGCTGCACTGCACAATTGTCACGATTCACTTATATTGGCTGGCGTGGAGGACCAATCTGGAGCCTGAATCATGGGTTTCTTCACTGAAATGTTCGCCCGGCCGCGCCCGCAGGAACATCTGAAATATCGTGCGGCGCTCGCATTGCTTCATTCGATGAGCAATGCCGACCGCGCCGATATCGGTATCAAGCCCGCCGACTTTCCACGCATTGCCCGCGAAATGTCCATTCGTTAGGCGTATACCGTCCGTTAGGCGTGTACCGTCGCGAGATGTCCCGGCCTCTACGGGACATCTCGAAAACTCAATCCTCAACGCGCTCCTAGGAACGTCGCCTTGCCCAGCGGCACGCCATTGTGGCGAAGGATGTCGTAGGCGGTGGTGAGGTGGAAATAGAAGTTGGGCATGGCCACATGCAGCAGATACTGCATGCCCGGCATCGAGCTTTCGCGTCCGCCAAGCTTCAGCTCGATGATCTTGTCATCCGAACCGTCGAACTCGTCAGCCGAAAATGTCGCCAGAAGGTCCAGGGTCTTCGTGATGCGCGCCTGGACATCGGCGAAACTCGCCTCGTTGTCCTCGTATCTCGGCACCTCACGTCCGGCGAGCCGTGACGGCGCGCCCTTGGCATGGTCGGTGGCGATCTGCACCTGCCGGATCAGAGCATACATGTCTGGCGCTAGCCGCGACGTCAGAAACACCTGCGGATCGATCTTGCGGTCAAGCGCATTCTGTTCGGCGGTCGCGAGCACATTGGAAAGCGCTTTCAGCCTGACTGAGAACACAGGCACGGATGCTTCATACATCGATATCGTCACGTTAAATCTCCTGCCCGGCCGAACGCCGGCTGACGCGACGTAGCGCCTTCGCGCACGATTCTTCAAGACCGCCGACGCTGCGTCACCACGTTGCCGCAATCGCCATAGTAGAATCTCCTATCGAGCGGAGATTCCCGATGAGACGCGCCCTTTTCGCAGCGACTGCCTTTCTCTCCCTTGCCCCGATCGGCCAGACGGCATTGGCCGCCGACGACACCCCCGAAGCGCCCTATATCGATAATCGGTCGAGCGCTGATGCGGTTGTCCGCTCGCTCTACAGCGCCATCGGCCGGCACGAGTTCGCCCGCGCCTGGGGGTATTTCGGCGATACAAAGCCGGCAAAGGATTTCGATAGTTTTGTCAAGGGCTATGACGGCACCGACAAGGTCGAGGTCGCGACCGGTGCGGTTGCAGATGAAGGCGCGGCCGGCAGCATTTTCTACAACGTCCCCGTCGCCATCCGCGCCACCGACAAGAGCGGCGGCGAGAAGGTGTTTGCCGGCTGCTATACGCTGCGCCAGGTGAATGCCCAGATCCAGGCGGCGCCGCCCTTCGATCCGATCCACATCGAAAAAGGGGCGCTGAAACCCTCCACCGCCGATTTCGAGGAGGCGTTGCCGCCAAGCTGCGGCGATGGCCCGCCACCGCCGAAGAAAGACGCGTCACTGGAGCAAGCCAAGAAGGCCTTCCTGGCGACCTATGGCGACCAGTGCGACAAGCAGTTCCTGGCCGATGAGCCGACCGTTTTTTCGATCAAATACAAAGACAAGGATGCGCAGCCCGGCGATCCAGACAAGGAAACACGCCTGTTCCATTTTTCCTGTTCGGCCGCGGCCTACAATGAAAGCTCGATCTACTACATGACCGACGAGGTATCGGGCGTGCAGCAGTTGCAGTTCGCCGAACCCAAGATGGACATCCGCTACGAGAACAATGATAGCGAAGGCAAATTGCTGGGCATGACCATCGTCGGTTTCCAGACGTCCGGCTGGGCCGTCAATTCCGACTATGACGAGGCTGCCCACACGATCACAACGTTCAACAAGTGGCGCGGCATCGGCGATGCGTCCGACGCGGGGACGTATCTGTTTCGGAATGGCAATTTCTCGCTGGTCCAGTTCGACGTCGATGCGTCCTATGACGGCGAGGAAAATCCGCAGACTGTCGTCGACTACAACACCCCGCCCTGAGCCTGGACGGGCTTCTTTCAGCGGCGATCGGCGATCAAGGCGCCTTCGACAGCATCCAGTTGAGCGTGCCGCGCCAGTCGATCATGCGGATCGGCGTGCCATGGGTGCCGGTCTCGAAACGGACGAAACGCGTCGGATAGGTCTTCGACTTGGCCAGGATCGAGCGAAAGAAGGCTTCCTGCTTTTCCACCGGGAAAACCACATCATGGCTACCCTGGCCGAAGAAGACCGGTACGCGGCGCTTGAAGGCTGCACTAGCGAAAAAGCTCTCGTCCCACAGCGAGCCGAGCAGCAGTAAGCCATTGATACGGCCGCCGGTGTCTTTGCGGGCAGCAAGCTTCCAGCACAGGGCGCCGCCCATCGAGCCGCAGGCGACGAAGATTTTCGCGCCCGGCGCTTGTTCGGCATAGTGATTGATCAGGGCCGCGACCTGCGCTGCACCGGTGTCGCCGAAATCGGAAAAATCCGGGCTGAGATAGAGGCCGCCATTGCCGGCCATCAGGTTCTTGAGCCGGTTGAAATTACCGCCGAAGGTGAAGTCGTCGATGCCCTGCTTACGGCTGCCGCCCTGCCCGTGCAGATAAAGCACGATGATGCCGGCACCCTCTGTCTTGCCAACGGCGACATGCCTGACATCGCCGGCGTCGGTCTTCAGCAGCAGATCCTGCTGCACCTTGCGAACGCCGGTGTCGGTGTATTGAGCGTGCACCCGGCGCTCCGGCACGTCGTCACGCTGGTTGATGTCGCGCATCTCGCGGTAGTCGATGACGGTGTAGGCGCCATTGGTGTCGGACGACAGCGTTGCCGGATAGGCGAAGAGATCGTCCTTGAAGGGTTTTAGGGACAACGTGTCGGCGTTGGCGGCCGAAGAAAACAAGAAAAGCATCGCTGTGAGGACAGCGCGGCACGCCCCCCTCTGGCCTGCCGGCCATCTCCCCCTCAAGGGGGGAGATTGGATGCGCCTTCGGCTTTCGCCAATCTCCAAAGTTGCAGATCGAGCACCATCGGCGAAACTGCCGATCTCCCCCCTTGAGGGGGAGATGGCCGGTAGGCCAGAGGGGGGTAAATGCGCAAACGCAGAGGGAAAGAAACGAATAGCCATGCCCAAGGCATGCGTAATTCGGCTTGGGTTTGTCAATCCTGCAGCACGCCGCCGGCGCCTTCCAGCGCCTCGCGTGTGTCGACATCGACAGACGCCGCCGCGCCGATCTCCACATCGATGACATCGAGCCCTTCGGTTTCGACCAGATGGCGTGCGCCGGTGTCGCCTTCCAGATGGGCAATCGCCGGAAACAGCGAACGCGGCAAAAGCACCGGGTTGCCGCGCTTGCCGTCATGCGAGGCGCGGACCACCGAATTGCCGCCGGCTTTGCGGAAGGTATCGATCAACCTGTCGAGGTCGTCGGACGCGACACCCGGCATGTCGCCGAGAACGATCATTACACCGGCGGAGTCTTCCGGCAGATAGGCAATGCCGGCTTTCAGCGAGGTGGACAGGCCTTCGCTAAAATCGGGATTGTCGGCGAAGGTCACGTCGAGACCCGCCAGCGCGGCGCGCACCCGCTCGCGCTGGTGGCCGGTGACGACAATCGTGCTAGAGGCCTTCGAGCCGAGCGCCCGTTCGGCGGTGCGGCGCACCAGCGGCTTGCCGTCGAACAACGCCAAGAGTTTGTTCGGCCCACCCATGCGGCTCGACCGGCCGGCCGCCAGCAGCACGATGCCGACTTTGAGCTGACTTTTGGCCGGCAGCGGTTCGCGCGGCTGCGGCCGTGTCGGGATTTCCATCAACAGCCCGCCGACCCCCATGCCGGCGATGTCGCGTGCCGTGACGTCGAGACCGGCGATCAGCCGATCCAGCACCCAGTCGAAGCCGTTCTCCTTGGGGCTGCGGGCGCAGCCGGGTGCGCCGATGACGCGCTTGCCATCGAGCGTACCGAGCACCAGCAGATTGCCGGGATCGACAGGCATGCCCGCGCGGATGACAGTCCCACCCGCCTTCTCGATCGCCGCTGGAACGACATCGGCGAAATCGCTCATCGCCGAGGCGCCGAAGATCACCACCATGTCATTGTCGCGCGCCAGGGAGGCCGCGGCTTCCGCCACCGGTGCGATCTCATGCGGCGTGCGACGCTCCGCCGTCAGCCTGCCGCCCGTGCGCGCCAGCCGGGCTTCGGTGACACGCAGCGTCTTGTCGAGCACGGAAGGCTTGATGCCAGGCAGAACCGTCTGGATGACGCCGACACGGACCTGCTGGTAGGCATTGACGGCAAAAATCTCGCCACCGGCGCAGATTTTTGTCGCGGCTTCGACCAGTGCCGAACTGACCGCGAAGGGGATGATCTTCACGGTCGCGACCATTTGGCCTTTCTCGACCGGCGCATGCTGCGCCAGCGTGGCGATGGTGATGGCGGGATCGATGGCATTGATAGCGTCGATGACAGCGGCATCGACCGTGAAGATGCCCGATGCGTTGGCATGGAGATTGACCCGCCCGGTCGCGGCCGACCTGGCCTCGATGCCGCGAAAGGCCATGCTCTCAGCGATCGTCTGCGCGGCGGCATCCTCGCCGAGGTCGTCGGCAGCCAGGACAGCCGCAACGATCTCAGAAATGCCGGCGGCCCGCAGCAGCGCCACATCTTCGGCGCTCAGCCTGTGCGCTTTGCGGAAGCGCCGTTCACCAGCCGTGGTGGAGTGCGCCAGCACTGCCCCTTCGGCCGAGTCGATCGGGATAGGCCCGAATTTCACGCGACGGCGCCCTTAGTTTCCAAACCGCGCGAGCGAAAGGCGTGGATGGCTTGCGCCAGCACCGCAACGGCGATTTCGGCCGGGCTGGCAGCACCAATATCAAGCCCGATCGGCGCATGAATACGGGCGATCTGGTCGGCGCTTGCGCCCAACGCCAGCAGTCGCTCAACGCGTTTGGCGTGCGTCTTGCGGCTGCCAAGCGCCCCGACATAGAAGCAGTTGGCATCGAGCGCGGCTTTCAGCGCGAAATCATCGACCTTCGGGTCATGGGTGACTGCGGCAAGTGCGGTGTAGCTGTCGAGCGGCTGGCGCTTCAGCACATTCTCCGGCCATTCGGCGTGGAGCGCCACGTCGGGAAAGCGGTCCGGCGTGGCGAAGGCGGTGCGAGGGTCGATGATCTCCACGGGATAGCCGGCGATTTTCGCCATCGGCGCCAGCGCCTGGCTGATATGGACAGCGCCAATCACGACCAGACGCGGCTGCGGCAGGTGTGCATTGAGAAAGAAGGTTCGCCCCTCGGCCTCGACCGAGCCGGAATTACCGGTGCGGAACGCTTTTGCGATTGCGGCGCCGAGATCGCCGGCGACCTGATCGCCCTCGCGCACGATGCGGTCGCGGCCGTCATCAAGGTCGGTAACAAGAATCGCCGCGCGGCGGGCACGGCGTTCGGCATTCAAAGTTTTTAAGGCGTAGGGATCCATCCGAGATCAGCCTAACCGTTCGACATAGACTTTTATCCGGCCGCCACAGGACAGGCCGACCTGCCAGGCGGTTTCGTCGGCAACACCGAACTCCAGCATTTTTGCCTTGCCGCTGTCGATGACGTCGATAGCCTCGGTGACAACAGCGCCTTCGACGCAGCCTCCCGACACAGAGCCGTGGAAATTGCCGTCCGCGTCGATGACCAGGTGGCTGCCAACGGGTCGGGGCGCCGAACCCCAGGTCTCGACCACTGTCGCGATGGCCACGTCCTTGCCGTCCTTCATCCAGCCCTCCGCAATGATCAGGGGATCGCGGGCCTCATCCAGATAAATGCTGTTTTCCATGACCGTTTCTCTAGGAGTCTGTTTTTCTCGAGGATCTGTTTTTCGAATGGGAAAGATATGGTTATGCGGCGTGCCTCGCGCCAGCCTCCAGCCATCGGCGCGGATCGACGGATTGTGCCGACTTCTTGTCCAGCGACGCGCAGAGATCGGCCAGCGCGTCGAGATTGTGCACCGAGCGGAACTCGTCGACATGCGGCAGCATTGCCTTGACGCCACGGGCGCGCGCTTGAAAACCGTCAAAGCGCAGCAATGGGTTCAGCCAGATCAGACGCCGGCAGGATTTGTGCAGGCGCTCCATTTCCTCCGACAGGCCGGCGACATCGTCACGCTCCAGCCCGTCGGTGATCAAGAGCACGACCGCACCCTGCCCCAACACGCGACGCGACCATATCAGGTTGAACTCGGCCAGCGTGTCGCCGATGCGGGTGCCGCCAGACCAGTCCTTGACGGCCGCCGAGCAATCGGCAAGGGCGGCATCGGGATCGCGGTGGCGCATCTGCCGGGTCAGGTTGGTCAGCCTTGTGCCAAAGACAAACGTGTGCACGCGCCGGCGCTTTTCCGTCAGCGCATGCAGGAAATGCAGGAAGATGCGCGTGTACTGGCTCATCGAGCCGGAAATGTCGGCCAGCACCACCAGTGGCGGATGAACCTCGCGGGCGGAGCGGAATTTCGGCAGGATCAGCTCGCCGCCGGTGCGCGCGGCTGAACGCATCATGGCACGCGGATCGATGCGACGGCCCTGCGCATCAGCTTTGAAGCGCCGCATCCGCACCATGTCGAAAGGCAGCCGCAGTTGCGCGATCGCCTTCTTGGCGTCGGCCATCTCGGCGGCATTCATCTGGGCAAAGTCCTTGCCGCGCAGCACCTCGTTGCCGGAGAAGGTGAAGCGAGCGTCGACCTCGATCTCGGGGATTTCTTGGCGAGGCTGGTTCTTCTGGTGGCCTTCGAACATCGCCTGGCTGACACGGTTTTCGGCCGCGCGGGGTTTTTGCTTTTCCCTGTTGTCGGGCGCCACCGGCGAAAACATCGCCAGCATCTTTTCGATCAGTTCGCGCGACTTCCAGAACAGCCGGAAGGCTTCGTCGAAAATGGCGTGATCCTCGTGCCGCGACACCAGCACGGCATGCAGCGTCCAGTAGAAATCGTCGCGCGAACCGATGCCGGCGACCAGCACCGCCTCGATGGCATCCTTGACCGAAGCCGGTCCGACCCGCATGCCTGCCTTGCGCAAGGTGCGGGCGAAATAGACGATGTTGTCGGCGATCCGGCCGTCCGCTGTCGCCTCTTTCGGTTCGGGGCGCGGCATCGCCTACTCCGCCGCCGAAAGCTCGGCCTTCACCTCGTTGAGGATGCGCCGGCCTTCGCCCTGTTCGATGCGGGCAATGTCGTCCTGATATTTCAGCAGCACGCCGATCGTGTCGGAGACGGTTTCAGGATCGAGCGCCACCTTGTCGAGTTCGGTCAGCGCGCCGGCCCAGTCGATGGTTTCGGCAACGCCCGGCACCTTGAACAGCTCGATCTGACGCAGTTTCTGGATGAACGAAACCACTTCGGCCGAAAGCCGCTGGTTGGCCTGCGGCACCTTGCGGCGCACGATCTCCAGTTCGCGCTCGGCATTGGGATAGTCGACCCAGTGATAGAGGCAGCGCCGCTTCAGCGCATCGTGGATCTCGCGAGTGCGGTTGGTGGTGATGATGACGATCGGCGGCTCTTCCGCCTTGATGGTGCCGAGTTCAGGCACCGTCACCTGGAAGTCGGACAGGATTTCGAGCAGGAAGGCTTCGAAAGCCTCGTCGGTGCGGTCGAGCTCGTCGATCAGGAAGACCGGGGCAGCACCCGCCTTGCCGGTCAGCGCATCGAGCACCGGGCGGCGGATCAGGTATTTTTCGGAGAAGACATTGCGCTCCATGGCGGAGCGCTCGACCTTGCCGGCCGCCTCCTCCATGCGGATCTCGATCATCTGCGCGGCGTAGTTCCACTCATAGACGGCGGACGAAACGTCGAGGCCTTCATAGCATTGCAGGCGGATGAGCCGGCGGCCAAGCGCCTGCGCCAACACCTTGGCGATCTCGGTCTTGCCGACGCCGGCCTCGCCCTCGAGGAACAGCGGCCGCCTCATGCGCAACGACAGGAACAGCACGGTCGCCAGCGACCGGTCCGCCACATAATCCGCGCCGGTCAGGAGATCGAGCGTCTCGTCGATCGTCCGCGGCGCGGCGCGCGGTTTCAGCTCGGTCATTCTTTCTCCGTGAACGCCGGCGCTCCGCTTTCCAGAACGTGGTAGCCGCGGGCGTGGTAGATCAGCGGCCGCAAATTATCGCCCATGCGAAGGCCTGTCACCTTGCCAAAAAGCACACGATGGGTGGCCAGGTCCTTGGTGTCGATCAATTCGCAGTCGAACACGGCGAGCGCACCCTTCAGCGTCGGCGCGCCGGTCGAGATCACATCCCATTCGCCGAGCGCAAAACGCTCCTCGACCGGCAGGCCGGTGATGCCGGAAAACCCGATCGACAGCGGCTCCTGGTGAGAGGCCAGCGTGTTCAAGGCAAACCTGCCGTTTTTCACGAACGGCTCATTCTTGGGATTTTCACGGTTGAGACAGACCAGAATGGTCGGTGGAGTATCCGACACGGAACAGGCCGCGATCACCGTCGCGCCGCGCTTGCCGGCCGGCCCGTCGGTGGTGACCACATGGACGTGGCCGGCAAAGTGGCTCATCGCGTCGCGATAGGCCTGCGGCCCAATGTCGTTCTTCTTCAGCACCGTATTTTTTCCATGGTCAGGATCCTACCGACATATATGGCCAGATATAGCCCGCCACAAGCGAAGTGCTTGAGCCATATTCCGAAATTCCCGTGTTGCACCAAGGCCGGGCAGCCTTTAGGTCTTGGCGGCAATAGTGCCAGGAGCATAGAGCCGGCACGGAGGGACCCATCGCTCGAATGCGACCCAGGACAAGAACAATAGCGGCGCTGTTCTGGCTGTTTCTGGCCAGTGCCGCGGATGCCCAGACGCTGCTCGTCGGCGTCGCGGCACCGCTATCGGGACCATCTGCCATTCTCGGCAAGCAGATCGAGGCCGGCACCGGCCTGGCGGCCGAAGCGAACGGCATCGAACTCAAGACCGTGGATGACGCCTGCACCGCCGATGGCGGCGCTACTGCTGCCAGGGATTTCGCCGCTGCCAAGGTCAATGTCGTGGTCGGCTTTCTCTGCACCGAGGCGATCGAGGCGGCGATGCCGATCCTGAAGGACGCCGGCATTCCGGTCATCACCATTGGCGTGCGGACCGAAAGCCTGACCGACCGCCGCGCCAAGACCGGCTGGCCGGTCTATCGCCTCGGGCCGCGCGGCGACGATGAGCGCAACGCCATCGCGTCCGCCCTCACCCATCTATGGCAGAACGAGCTGTTCGCCATTATCGACGACGGCACCATCTACGGACGTGAGATCGCCGAGACGTTGCGGGCAGCGGCCGAACAGGCAGCGCTGAAACCGGTATTCGTCGACACGTTCCGGCCACAGCTCGACAACCAGATCGGCATGATCGGCCGGCTGAAGAAGGCTGGCGCGACGCATGTCTTTGCCGGTGGCGACGGCGACGACATCGCCATCATGGGCCGCGATGCCGCACAGCTTCAGGCGGGCATCGTCTTTGCCGGCGGCGAAAATCTCCGCACACCGCCGGGCGATGTACCCTATGCCGTGGGCACGCTGATGATCGCACTGCCTGAATGGGCCGATGTCGCCGATCCAAAAGTGCTGGCGGCATTTGACGCTAAGAAGATCGTGCCTGACGGCTATGCGCTGCCGGCCTTTGCGGCGGTCGAAATCGCCAAGGCAGCATCAGGCTTGTCCGAAAGCTCGGGCAAGCCGCTGACGGTGGCCCTGACCGGACAGGATTTCACCACGGCGATCGGGCCGATCCGCTTCGATGCGAAAGGCGACCTCAGCCAGAGCCCTTACCGCGTCTTCCGTTTCGACGGCACGCGCTTCGCGCCCTTGGAAAGCAACTGATGTTTCGCACCGGCCCACGCAACCTGATCACCGACGTTGCCGGCCTGCGCGTCGGCAATGCGTCCGACGCCAGCCTGAAGTCCGGCGTCACGACCGTGCTTTGCGACACGCCGACAGTGGCCGGCGTTCAGATCCTCGGCGGTGCGCCGGGCACCCGCGAGACCGACCTGCTCGAACCGCACAATTCCGTCGATGTGGTGCACGCAGTGGTGCTTTCGGGCGGCTCGGCTTTCGGCCTCGACGCGGCATCCGGCGTGCAGGCGGCGCTGCGTGAACGCGGCATCGGCCTCGAGGTCGGTGGCTTTCGCGTGCCGATCGTGCCGTCGGCGATCCTGTTCGACCTGCGCAATGGCGGCGACAAGGATTGGGGCCGTTATCCGCCCTATCGCGAGTTTGGCTATGAGGCCGCGCAAACTGCCGCCGCCGATTTCCAGCTTGGCACGATTGGGGCCGGCACCGGCGCGCTGACCTCGGGGCTGAAAGGCGGCCTCGGCTCCGCCTCGACGCTGCTGGATAGCGGCGTCACCGTCGGTGCGCTGGCCGCCGTCAACCCGACCGGATCGGTGACCACAGGCCGAACCCGCCATTTCTGGGCAGCACCGTTCGAAATCGGCAACGAATTCGGCGGGCTTGGTTATCCCTCGCCGATGCCGGACGATGCGAAACGGATTCTTTTGAAACACCGCGACAAGCATGTTGGCAGGCAGATGGAGACCGGCGGCAACACCACCATCGCCGTCATTGCCACCGATGCGGTGCTCACAAAAGCTGCCGCCAAGCGCCTGGCGATATCGGCGCATGACGGGTTCGTGCGCGCGATATGGCCGACGCACACACCGGCCGATGGCGACCTTGTGTTCGCGCTGGCGACCGGCACGAGCGGTATCGAACTCTCCGCCGATGCGGCGATCGATCTCTACGCCGCAGCCGGCGCCACCATGGCGCGCGCCATCAGCCGCGGTGTCTATGCGGCAACGCCTGCCGAAAACGATCTGTTTCCGGTCTGGTCGTCACGCCTGAGGTGAAGCGATAATCAGACCCGATCGGACTTTTCTTCCTCGAACGTCACCGCGACATCGGAATTCGCCGACAGCCAGACCTTCTTGCCGTCGACTTCGGCAATCAGGCTCAGGGGAATATAGTGATGATGGCCCTTGTGAGCGCCCTCGCCGCTATCGGCCTTGGTCAGCTTGATGCGCTGGCCATCGACCTTGTCGACAGTGCCGACATGCACGCCGTCGGCGCCGACGACTTCCATATGCTCGCGAATTTTGCTGGTGTCGGTCATGGTGGTCTCCATTGGGACTGCCGACGATAACAAATGACGGGCCGATTGGATGCATCGGCTTTCGCACCGCACGACGTTTTGATTTCGGCGTGCTAGGGGATTGAGACGATCACGGGGGTGAAGACCGATGCGAATGCTCTTTCTGTTTGCCGTTGGCCTGCTTGCACAGTTTGCCACCTCGATCGCGGCTCATGCCGGCGATGTCGCCGAACTTGAAATCCTCGGCTTCACCAAGGACGGCAGCGTCTTTGCTTTCGAGGAATATGGCGTGCAGGATGGATCGGGTTTTCCCTATGCCAACCGCTACTACATCGACACCAGCACCGACAGCTTTCTCAAGGGCACGCCGATCCGGGTCCGGCTTGAGGACGAGAATGCCAAACTGGATGCGGCGCGCCTTCAGGCCCGGCAAAAAGGCGAAGCCATTGTCAGTCAGGCCGAGTTGGACGCCAATCGCGGCATCACCGCCGGCTTCAACCCGGTGACCGAACTTTCGGCCGATCCGCACCGGATGGCAGTCAACCCGCGCCCGTTCTTTTCGCCGGTCGACCCACCGCTCGAGTTTCGGCTCGACGATCTCGGCATGAACAACACCGAGGGCTGCGAGAGCCAGGGCGAGATCAACGGCTTCCGGCTGCTGCGTATCGAGGCGCAGGATGGCGGCACGACCAAGCTGCTGCACGAGGACAAGTCGATACCGAAAAGCCGGGGTTGCCCGAACGGCTACCGCATCGGCGCTGTGCAGACCTTTTCGATGGACAGTCTCAGCGCCTATGCCGTGCTGATCGCGGTGCGCCAATACGGCTTTGAAGGCCCGGACTTTCGCTGGATCGCGGTGACCGGCCGCCTGTGACACCGCTTGTCCCACCCGCCCCGCGCGATCGTTCGCTGAACCGCCTTCGCCGCGCGATACCGACGCCGCGCACTGCGTTTTATGGCGCCTTGCTATGGGCCACGACGATGGGCGCCAGCGCGCTCGTCAGCCTGTCGTTGGACGACTGGGAGACGCCGGCGAAAATCCGCATTGTCACCGCGCTGTTTGCGGTGGGAGCTGCGCTGGCTTTTCCCATCGGCCTGTTCGCGGCGCGGCTGGTCTCGCAGGGAAGACGCTGGGAAGTCGCCTTTGCCGCGGCCTTCGTGTGCCTAGCCGCGGCGACGATCGGCCTGACCGCCGGGCTCTTTGCCCTGCAGTACCGCTCCTACTACGCCGAGTGGCACGCCCCTGCTTTCACCCGCACCTGGGTCCTCCAGTTCGTCTTCACGACGCTGATTGCGCTCTACCAGTTCGTGGTGCTGGGCATCCGGCTCTATTTTCCAGTTGGTTTCATCGCTCTGTTTGCCGCGGGCGTCTGGTTTGCGCGCCAGCAGCGTTGAGCATTTTGCTCGCCTCTGTTAGGACGCGGGCAAACTTCTCGATATGTCAGGACTGACCGATGATCCCTCGCTATTCCCGGCCGGAAATGGTCGCCATCTGGTCGCCAGAAACCCGGTTCCGCATCTGGTTCGAGATCGAAGCCTATGCATGCGACGCGCTGGCCGAACTCGGCGTCATCCCCAGGGAAGCGGCAAAAACCATCTGGGAAAAGGGCGGGGCGGCAAAATTCGATGTCGAGGCGATCGACGAGATCGAGCGCGTCACCAAGCATGACGTCATCGCCTTCCTGACCCATCTTGCCGAATTCGTCGGACCGGACGCCCGCTTCATCCACCAGGGGATGACCTCGTCCGATGTTCTCGACACCTGCTTTGCGGTGCAGCTTACCCGCGCCAGCGACATCCTGCTCGCCGACATCGATGGCTTGCTTGCAGCGCTTAAGCGCCGCGCCTTCGAGCACAAGGACACCGTCACCATCGGCCGCAGCCATGGCATCCATGCCGAGCCGACGACCTTTGGCGTCAAGCTGGCGCAGGCCTATGCCGAATTCTCGCGCTGCCGCGAGCGGTTGGTGCACGCGCGCGAAGACATCGCCACCTGCGCGATTTCGGGCGCGGTCGGCACCTTCGCCAACATCGACCCCTATGTCGAGGAACACGTCGCGGCGAAGCTCGGCCTGAAGCCCGAGCCGGTGTCGACGCAAGTGATCCCGCGCGACCGCCACGCCATGTTCTTTGCCACGCTCGGCGTCATCGCGTCGTCGGTCGAGCGGCTGTCGATCGAAATCCGGCATTTGCAGCGCACCGAAGTGCTGGAGGCGGAAGAGTATTTTTCGCCGGGCCAGAAGGGCTCGTCGGCCATGCCGCACAAGCGCAACCCGGTGCTGACCGAAAACCTCACCGGCCTCGCCCGCATGGTGCGGTCGATGGCGCTACCGGCGATGGAGAATGTGGCGCTCTGGCACGAGCGCGACATCTCGCACTCCTCGGTCGAGCGCATGATCGGCCCGGATGCCACCGTGACGCTCGATTTCGCGCTGTCGCGGCTGACCGGCGTCATCGACAAGCTGCTCGTCTATCCCGACAACATGCTGAAGAACATGAACAAGTTCCGCGGCCTCGTGCATTCGCAGCGCGTCATGCTGGCGCTGACCCAAGCCGGCCTGTCGCGCGAAGACTCCTACCGGCTGGTGCAGCGCAACGCCATGAGAGTGTGGGAGCAAGGCGCTGATTTCCTTGAGGAACTTTTGGCCGACAAGGAAGTGACCGCAGCGCTGCCGGAAGCCGAAATCCGCGAAAAATTCGACCTGGGCTATCACACCAAGCATGTCGACACGATCTTCAAGCGGGTGTTTGGGGAAGCCTGAGCTTCCTTCTCCCCGTCACTATACGGGGAGAAGGTGCCGGCAGGCGGATGAGGGGCGGTGCCGACTTCGGCGACGATCGCAACCATTCACGCTTTGACAAATTCACGACTTTGGCGCTGCCCCTCATTTCCCTGCCGGGCATTTCTCCCCGTATAGTGACGGGGAGAAAGACGCTCTCAAGCCTTGGCGGGAACAGTCCTGATCACCGTGCCCCACGGATCTTCGCGGGTTGCCGGGCTCGTCACCTTGTCCGAACGCATCTCGACCCAGGCAAGGCCCGACCGGCTCGAATCGCGGCGGCCGGCGCCTGAACTCTGCCAGGCGTTGGCGCCGATGTGGTGGTGATAGCCGCCCGACGACAGGAACACCGCCTGGCCACCGTATTTGGCCATGGTGTCGAAGCCGAATTCCTGGTTCCACCAGGCTTCGGCTTCTTCCGGCCTGCCGACGCGAAGGTGGACATGGCCGACGACGCTGTTTTCCGGCGCGCCCTGCCAGCCGGCGTCACCCGCAGGCACTTCGGCAACGACGGACGGAATGTTCATCCGCTCGGTCGCCATCGCCACCTTGTCGCCATTCCACTTCCAGTCCTTTGGAAGGCGGTCGGCGTAGATCTCGATACCGTTGCCCTCCGGGTCGGTCAGGTACAATGCTTCGCTGACCAGATGGTCGGAAGCGCCATCGATGGCGATCTTGTTTGATATGGCGTGGTTGATCCAGCGGCCGAGATCGGCACGGCTGGGGAGCAGGAAGGCTGTGTGGAACAGGCCGGCGCTGCGCGGATCATCCGGCTTGGCCGAAGGATCGGCCTCGATGACCAGCAACGGACGGTTGGCGGCGCCCAGCGTTATCGCACCATCGGCGCGGCTCAGTTCCTGCAGACCGACGACGCTGCGATAATAGGCGGCAAGGCTTTCCGCGTCGCGCGCCTTCAGCCCGACACAGGCAATGCTGACCGGGGTGGTGGCGGCAAAAGGCAACTCGCTCATCGAATGCTCCGTTCGACCGGCCTGCGATGAAGCTCCCAAGGCGAGAAGCCCCACTCCGCCGATCATTGTACGTCGTGTCAGTTCCAAAGTCAGGGTTCCCGCGCACGGCTGTTTCTTTTCCTGACCACAGATCGTCCATCGGCATCGTTCACACAAGACGCGAAGAAGCGAACATGGTGTTCACTATTGTGATCAAAAGCGGCGTTCCTGCCGGTTGCACGAAGCGATGCCGCTCGCTATCTCAGCGCCATGAAGGTCAAGGGAGCAGATATTCTCATCGTACCGGGCTACACCAATTCCGGCCCCGACCATTGGCAGAGCCGCTGGCAGTCGAAACTGTCGACGGCGCGCCGCGTCGAACAGGCCGAGTGGTCGAAGCCGGTTCGCGAGGACTGGACGGCGAGCGTCGCCAAGGCGGTCAACGAGGCCGAGCGGCCGGTCGTCCTGGTGGCGCACTCGCTCGGTGTCGCCGCTGCAGTGCAAGCCATTCCGCAATTCCGCAAGCCGGTCGCCGGGGCCTTCTTCGTGGCACCTCCCGACGTCGCCAATCCCGAGATCAGGCCCAGGCACCTGATGACCTTCGGCCCCTATCCGCGTGAGCCGCTGCCCTTTCCTTCGATCGTGATCGCCAGCCGCAACGATCCGTTCTGCGCCTTCGATGTCGCCGAAGACATTGCCGGTGCATGGGGCTCGCTGTTCATCGATGCCGGCGAGACCGGTCATCTGAACGCGGATTCAGGCTTCGGGCCGTGGCCCGAAGGTTCAATGACCTTCGCCAAATTCCTGACGGATTTGAAACCCTGAGTTTCTTCAGGACCCGATCGAATCGCGGACGCTCTTGATCAGCGTTTTTGCGCCAAGCCCGATCAGCGAATGCTCGGAGCCCATGGCCAGCAGGCGATAGCCCATCGACACGACCCGGCCGGCAATTGCCGGCTCGACAACGTAGATCGCAGCATGTTTGCCGGCCTTGCGGGTGCGCTCGGCAACCGATGCCACAGTCTCCATCATGCTTTCCAGCGTCGAATTGACGGTCGCACCATTGCTCCAGGCGATCGAGAAATCCGACGGGCCGAGGAAGATGCCGTCGATGCCGGGCGTGTCGAGAATGCCGTCGAGCGCATCGAGGGCGGCGCGCGTCTCGACCATGGCGAAGGCCATTGTGCGCTGGTTGGTGTCGCGCAGCCATTCGGCCTGGTCGCCTTTGCCGTGGCGTGGAAAAGCGTAGGTCGGACCCCAGGAGCGCTCGCCGAGCGGCGGGTATTTCATGGCGGCGGCGAACAGTTTTGCATCGGCAACCGAATTCACCATCGGCGCGATGACTGCCTCGGCGCCGAAATCGAGCGCGCGGCTTGCCATGTCGAAACGGCCAACGGGAATGCGCACCAGCGCCGGCTTGCCGGCAGCCAGCACCGGCACCAGGCCACGCAGCACGCTGTCTTCGTGATGGCCGCCATGCTGCATGTCGAGCGTGACGGCATCAAAGCCCTGCTTGGCGACGATCTCGACGGTCAAGGCATCCGGCACGCCGGACCATGCGGTGAACAGCGTTTCGTCGGCCGCGAGGCGGGACTTCAGGGACATGGATACTTTCCTTGTTAACTCCGGCAGTTTCAGCCGGAAATCGTGACAAAGGCAAAGAAAAACCGCCCGGATAGGCCGGGCGGTCGATTGGTCCAGCGTATGGCCGGCATCAGCGCATGGCCCGGATCAGGTGTTCTTGATCTGCTCGATCGCCTGCGCCATCAGCTCGTCCATGGTGCGACGGATCTGGTGGTCCGACTGCTCGACGCCGGCCGCGTCGAAATCCCCGCGGATTTTGCGGAACACGTCGTGGTCGCCGGCTTCCTCGATGTCGGAGACAACCACTTCCTTGGCATAGGCGTCGGCATCAGCGCCGGACTTTCCGAGCTTTTCGGCGGCCCACAGGCCGAGCGCCTTGTTGCGGCGCGCCGAGGCCTTGAACCGAAGCTCCTCGTCGAATGCGAATTTACGCTCAAAGCCCTCTTCGCGGTCTTTCATGCTGCTCATGGCGTCCCTCCGGTCAAATTCGATTCGTTGGCGGTGAATATGTGCGTTGCCAAAGCACAAACCAAAAGGTCGCGGGCCGGTCAATACGCTTCATCGCATGCTGCGCTGCGGCATTTCAGTCCCGAAAGCGGTTGATTGGAAGGATTTGCCGATTGAGCAAACGATGTGATTGGGATAGACCCGGCATTGAACCCTACCGTAGCCGCACTATTTCAGGCAGACGGACAGGAAATGGTCTGATACCGCCCTGTCCGGAACCCCAGAGAAAAATCCAGATGAAAAATCGCCGCCGCATTTATGAAGGCAAGGCCAAGATACTCTATGAGGGACCCGAACCGGGCACGCTTATCCAGTTCTTCAAGGATGACGCCACCGCGTTCAACAAGAAGAAGCACGAGGTCATCGACGGCAAGGGCGTCCTCAACAACCGCATTTCCGAGTACATTTTCAACCATTTGAACCGCATGGGCATTCCGACCCATTTCATCCGCCGGCTGAACATGCGCGAGCAGCTGATCAAGGAAGTCGAGATTATTCCGCTCGAAGTGGTGGTGCGCAATGTCGCCGCCGGTTCGCTGTCCAAGCGGCTCGGCATCGAGGAAGGCACCGTTCTGCCGCGCTCGATCATCGAATTCTATTACAAGGCCGACGCGCTCGACGATCCGATGGTGTCGGAAGAGCACATCACGGCGTTCGGCTGGGCGAGCCCGCAGGAGATCGACGACGTCATGGCGCTGGCCATCCGCGTCAACGACTTTCTCTCCGGCCTGTTCATGGGCGTCGGCATCCAGCTCGTCGACTTCAAGATCGAATGCGGCCGGCTGTTCGAGGGCGACATGATGCGCATTGTCGTCGCCGACGAGATCTCGCCGGATTCCTGCCGCCTGTGGGACGTGGCGACGCAGGACAAGCTCGACAAGGATCGTTTCCGCCGCGACATGGGCGGCCTTGTCGAGGCCTACCAGGAAGTTGCCCGCCGCCTCGGCATCATGAACGAGAACGAGCCGCCGCGCCCGACCGGCCCGGTGCTTGTCGCCTCGACCGACGGCCTCAAAGGCAAGCCGCACTAACCCGGATTCGAACAGGAGCATGTCCAGCGTGATCAAGGCCCGCATTACCGTCACCCTCAAGAACGGCGTGCTCGACCCGCAGGGCAAAGCGATAGAACACGCATTGTCGGGCCTTGGCTTCGGCGGCGTCGGCGCGGTGCGGCAGGGCAAGGTTTTCGACGTCGAGTTGGCCGAAAGTGACAAGGCCAAGGCCGAAGCGGACCTCAAGGCCATGTGCGACAAGCTGCTGGCGAATACGGTGATTGAGAATTACGCGGTGGAGATTGCCTAAATTGAAATCAGCCGTCGTCCTTCTGCCTGGCCTCAACCGCGACCGCGACATGATCGCGGCGTTGACCAAGATTTCGGGAACACCGCCGGTCACCGTCTGGCAAACCGACACCGAAATCCCCGATGTCGACCTGATCGCCATTCCGGGCGGCTTTTCCTTCGGCGACTACCTGCGCTGCGGCGCGATCGCGGCGCGCATGCCGGTCATGCGGGCGGTGGCCGAAAAAGCGGCCGCCGGCGTTACGGTCATCGGCGTCTGCAACGGTTTCCAGATCCTAGTCGAGGCCGGCCTGTTGCCGGGCGCCTTGATGCGCAACACCTCGCTGAAATTCGTCTGCCGGCAGGTGAAGCTCGAGATCAGCAATGCCAACACCATGTTCACGCGCCGCTATCAGCCGGGCCAGATCATCCGCTCGCCGGTCGCGCATCATGACGGCAATTATTTCGCCGACGCCGACACGCTTGCCCGTATCGAAGGCGAAGGCCAGGTGGTGTTCCGCTATGCCGAGGGCACCAACCCCAACGGCTCGATCAACGACATTGCCGGCATCGTCAACAGCCAAGGCAATGTGCTCGGGCTGATGCCGCACCCGGAAAACCTGATCGAAGCAGCCCATGGCGGCACCGACGGCCGCGGACTGTTCGAGAGCGCCCTCGGCATCGCCGCCTGACGATATCGAAGCGAACAGCTTGAAAACAGCCGGACATTCCTGTCTCTTTGGAGCAAGTCTGGTTCATTGGGGAGAGAGACGGTCATGAAACTCTATTCGCGGCCGTTGTCGCCCTACTCGTCGATCGTGCGGGCATTGGCCTACATCAAGGACGTACCGCTCAAGATCATCGCGCCGCCGCCCGGTTTTCCCATCCCGGAAGAGTTTCGCGCCATCTCGCCGATGAACCGGGTTCCGGTGCTGATCACCGGCTCGGGCGAGACGATCGTCGAATCGGTGGTCATCGCCGAATATCTCGAGGAACGGTTTCCGGAGCCGGCGCTGCTGCCGCCCGATTCCAAGGACCGGGCACTGGTGCGCATGTTCGCCCGCATCACCGATCTCGACGTGCTGACCCCAACGATGAAGCTTTTCGAGCTCCATTTCGTGCCGAAGCGCAACAATGTCGAGATCGACGCCCAATTTGCCCGCCTGCATCATGGACTGGCGGCGATCGAGGCGCGCATGGCGCAAGGGCCCTTCGCACTCGGCGACGACATCAGCTTCGCCGATGCCTGGCTGACGCCGACACGGTTCATCTTCAACAATTTCCGCGCCATGACGGGACGCCACGACCTGCTCGACGCCTATCCGAAATTCGACGCCTACCAGCAGATCGCCTCGCAACACCCGGCATTGTCGCGGGTGTGGGGCGAGATGACCGATGGTTTGAAGATTTTTCTGTCCGAGCTTGAGATGGGTGCCGCTTGATCAAGTCGAAGACGATCGCGCTGGTCGCCGCGGCGGGCTTTGTGCTGGCATCCTGCCAGTCGACGCCAAAGAGCACGCCTGTTCCCTCAGGCAAAAGTGCTGCGCTGCTGGCCATGGAACAAGTGGCGATCGCTGCCCACAAATGCTGGATCGCCAGCAAGGACCCAGCCTTCAAACCGTACCAGATGGCCAATGAGCTGAATTCGTTCAGCGGCACGCCGCGTTTCCTGCTGGTGCCGGCCAAGCACTATGGCGGCAAACCTTTGCTGGTCGTGCAAGCGCAAGGCAATTCTAGCCGCGTCGACGTCTTCGGACCGCTGATGAACGATCCGCTCGGCGCCCGCATCGGCTCGGACATCGCCCGTTGGCAGGCCGGCAATCCGGCCTGCGCCGCGACGGCCTAGCCCATGGGCCGGTTCCTGCAGATCGCGGGTCTGGTCATCGGTCTGGCCGGGCTCATCCTGCAGTTCTGCATCAGCATTCCGGCATCGATGGAAGCCGGCCGCAGCCTGCTTGGCTCAATCATTTTCGTCTCCAGCTTCTTCACCATCCTGACCAACATCGGCGCGGTGCTGGTGTACACGTCGCTGCTGTCACCCACCTTCTATGCCTGGCTGCCGGCCTTTGCAGGCGCGCGGATGCGGGCCGGCGTTGCGGTTTCGATCGCGCTGGTCTTCATCATCTACGCAACGGTCCTGGCACAACTCTGGCAGCCGCAGGGGCTGTTCCTGCTCTGCGACGTCCTGCTGCATTATGTGACGCCGGTGCTCTTCGTGCTGTGGTGGTTGATATCGGGCGCTGACGGCAGGACGCGCTGGAGCGACATTTCCTGGTGGGTGATCTATCCCATCGCTTATCTGGTCTATGCGCTGGTGCGGGCGCCGTTTGCCGGCGAGGTGCCCTACCCTTTCCTGGACATCGCCAAGAACGGCGCGACCGGCGTCGCCATCTCGGCCGCAGCCATCACCGGACTTTTCCTCGTGCTGTGCGTGGTCGCCGTCCTTGCGGACCATGCCGTTGCACGCACCAGGGCATCGAGCGTCCGTTAGAACTGTGCGGACGTCCTGTCCGCATTTCCCGGGACCATCATCTTTCCCAAACCGGTTCCCACTTTTGGGATCAGGGTCAGTCCCAGAACGGCCTGATGCCCTCGCGGTGGGCGTCGCAGCGCGTGACGCCGATATCCTTGAGCTGGTCGTCGGTCATCTCCAGCAGCGCAAACCGGCTGCGGCGGCGATCCAGCAGGTTGTCGATCCATCTTGCCATCGACCTCAGCACGCGCACAAGACGGCTGACAAAACCGCGCTGAGACGATGGGCGTGTGGATTGGCCTGATAATGCAGCGCTCGAATGACGTATTGTCGCGATTGTATTCATTTTCTTTCTGCCAACGTTCTAGATTGTACCCTTTTTTGCACGCGATTGATATGTATTGACTCATCCCTCGGTGCAATATAGAAAATTGTCACCATGACAACTTGGCTTCCCGATCTCACCACCGGCTCCGGGCCGCTGTATCAGCGCCTGGCGGATTCCATCGAGACGGACATCGATCGGGGCGTGATCGATGCCGGCGCAAAGCTGCCGCCGCAACGCGACCTCGCCTACGACATCGGCACCACCGTCGGCACGGTCGGCCGGGCCTATCAATTGCTGCGCGAGCGTGGGCTGGTGAGCGGCGAAGTCGGGCGTGGAACCTATGTGCTCGGCCAGCGCGCGAAGCCGGATTTTCCGGCTCCGGACGTCGGCGGCGAAGGCACGCGCTATATCGATGCGCCTAAGGGCAAGCTGCGTTTCGACAGCACCGCAGCACCTGATATCGGCCAGGGCGACATTGTCGCCGGTGTCCTGTCGCGCACGGCGCAGGACCATCCGCATGAGATTTCGAGCTACACGCGGGACTTCCCCGACCGATGGTACGAAGCCGGCGCCCGCTGGTTGGCGCGCAATTCGTTTCGTCCGAGTGCCGACACCATCGTTCCCACGCTCGGCACCCATGCGGCGGTGATGGCGGCGATCGCGGCGCTCACCATGCCTGGCGACTATATTGCCTTCGAGCACCTCACCTACTCGCAGATTTCCCGCAGCGCCGGCCTGATCGGCAGGCGCACCGCGCTGGTGGCATCGGACGAGGAAGGCATCGATCCGCAGGATTTCGAGCGCGTCTGCGCGCAAAAGCATCCCAAGATGATCTTCCTGATGCCGACGGCGCAGAATCCGACGCTGGCCACCTTGTCGGCGGCGCGCCGCGAGGCGATCGCCCATGTCGCACGCGAATACAACGTCGTCCTCATCGAGGACGATCTCTATGGCAATCTGACCGATGATCCGACACCATTGCTGGCCGAGTATGCGCCTGAACGCACCATTGTCGCCGGCGGCCTGTCGAAGTCGGTCGCAGCCGGTGTGCGCGGCGGCTGGCTTTCCTGCCCGCCCGCCTACCGCCACCGCATCCGTGTCGCCCACAAGATGATGACCGGCGGCATGCCCTTCCTGCTGGCGGAGGTGAATACAAGGCTGGTGCTGTCAGGTCAGGCGGATGAGATACGCAAGCGCAGCATCGCCGAAATCGGCGCCCGCATCGCCATCGTGCGCGAGACTTTGGCCGGCTTCGCGTTCAAGTCGCATGACAGGGTGCCCTTTGTCTGGCTGACCCTGCCCGACCCCTGGCTTTCCGGCACCTTCAAGAACGCCTGCCTGGAGCACGGCGTGCTGATCGACGACGAGGACGAATTCAAGGCCGGCCGTTCCGAGCAGGTTTTCCATGGTGTCCGCTTTGGCGTTTCGCAGCCGAGACAGCGCGGGGATATCGCTGAAGGCGTCGCGGCGATCCGGCGACTTCTCGATGAAGGCCGCGCCGGCTACGACAGCTTTTCCTGACACTGCGTGGCTTTGTCCGGTTTTGCGTCGTTTTTCGTCAATCCATGGGTGTATCGGCCGCAAGGCTTGCGATAAGACGGGACTCAAAATCCCAATGTCCCGGATATAAATCGCCGCCCATGACCATTTCCAATTCCGTGCCGATCACCCCCGAGCTCATTGCCTCACACGGGCTCAAGCCCGACGAGTATCAGCGCATCCTCGATCTTGTCGGGCGCGAGCCGAGCTTCACCGAACTCGGCATCTTCTCGGCGATGTGGAATGAGCACTGCTCCTACAAATCCTCGAAGAAGTGGCTGCGCACGCTGCCTACCACTGGTCCGCAGGTCATCCAGGGGCCGGGCGAGAATGCCGGCGTGGTCGACATCGGCGATGGCGACTGCGTCGTCTTCAAGATGGAGAGCCACAACCACCCGTCCTATATCGAGCCCTACCAGGGCGCGGCGACCGGCGTCGGCGGCATATTGCGCGACGTCTTCACCATGGGCGCGCGGCCGATCGCGGCGATGAATGCGCTGCGCTTCGGCGCGCCTGACCATCCCAAGACCCGGCACCTCGTTTCAGGCGTGGTTTCCGGCGTCGGCGGCTATGGCAACGCCTTCGGCGTGCCGACGGTCGGCGGCGAGGTCAATTTCGACGCCCGCTACAATGGCAACATCCTGGTCAACGCCTTTGCGGCGGGCCTTGCCAAGACCGATGCGATCTTCCTGTCGGAAGCCAAGGGTGTCGGCCTGCCGGTCGTCTATCTCGGCGCCAAGACTGGCCGCGACGGTGTCGGCGGCGCCACCATGGCCTCGGCCGAATTCGACGACAAGATCGATGAGAAGCGCCCGACAGTGCAGGTCGGCGATCCCTTCACCGAAAAGTGCCTGCTGGAAGCCAGCCTCGAGCTGATGGCCTCGGGCGCCGTCATCGCCATCCAGGACATGGGTGCCGCCGGCCTCACCTGCTCGGCGGTGGAAATGGGCGCCAAGGGCGACCTCGGCATCGAGCTCGATCTCGACAAGGTGCCGGTGCGCGAAGAGCGCTTGAGCGCCTACGAGATGATGCTGTCGGAAAGCCAAGAGCGCATGCTGATGGTGCTGCGCCCGGAAAAGGAAAAGGAAGCCGAGGCGATCTTCCACAAATGGGGGCTCGACTTCGCCATCGTCGGCAAGACCACCGACGATCTGCGCTTCCGCGTGCTGCACCAGGGGGATCAGGTCGCCGATCTGCCGATCAAGGATCTCGGCGACAAGGCTCCGGAATATGACCGGCCGTGGGTCGAGCCGAAAAAGCCGGCGCCGCTGGCCACCAATGACATTCCGCAAGCCGACGTTGCCGACGCGCTGCTGAAGCTGCTCGGCGGGCCCGACCTGTCTTCGCGCCGCTGGGTCTGGGAGCAGTATGACACGTTGATCCAGGGCAATTCGCTGCAGCTTCCAGGCGGCGATGCCGGCGTGGTGCGGGTCGAAGGCCATGCGACCAAGGCGCTCGCCTTCTCCTCCGACGTGACGCCGCGCTATTGCGAGGCCGACCCTTATGAGGGCGGCAAGCAGGCGGTGGCCGAATGCTGGCGCAACTTGACCGCCACCGGCGCTCTGCCGCTGGCCGCCACCGACAACCTCAATTTCGGCAACCCGGAACGGCCCGAGATCATGGGCCAGCTGGTCGGCGCGGTGAAGGGCATCGGCGACGCCTGCCGCGCGCTTGGCTTCCCGATCGTCTCCGGCAATGTCTCGCTCTACAACGAGACCAACGGCCAGGGCATCCTGCCAACCCCGACCATCGGCGGCGTCGGGCTGATCGCCGACTGGTCGAAGATGGTGCGGACCGGCTTTGCGGCCGAGGGCCAGATGATCCTGCTGGTCGGCGCACCCGCGTCCTGGGGAACGCATCTCGGGCAATCGGTCTATATGCGTGACGTACACGGCCGCACGGATGGCCCGCCGCCGCCGGTCGACCTCGAGCATGAGAAGCGCGTCGGTGACCATGTGCGCGCGCTCATCGCATCCGGCATCGTCACGGCGGCGCACGACGTTTCCGATGGCGGTGTCGCCGTTGCACTTGCCGAGATGGCGATGGCGTCCGGAATCGGCGCCGCCGTTCCCGGTCTTGTCGGCACCGACCCGATCCCGGTCTGGTTCGGCGAGGATCAGGGCCGTTATCTCCTGACGTTGTCGATCGATCCGGATAGTGACGAATGGGACGCCATTCGCAAGCAGCAGAGCGAGCTTGGCATCTTCGCGCCGTGGATCGGCTCCACGGGTGGCAGCGCGCTGAAGCTTGGCGACACCAGGGCAATCCCGGTCAGCGAACTCTCCGCGGCGCACGAAGGCTGGTTCCCCCGCTTTATGGACCAGGCCAGTTGACGAGAGCATGATCCCGAAAAGTGGGAACGGTTTTTCGGGAAACTCATGATCAATCACAGGAAACTGGCTGCCCGGGCGCTGCTTGCAGTCGTTTTCTGGCCGTCGCTGTTCTTCTTCTGGTTCCTGGGACCGTTCTTCTTTTTCCTGCTGTCGACGACCTCGAGCGAGGTTTGTATGCGGCTGGAAACACGTGCGGAGTTCCTTGCCGCGGCCAACGGCGCCATCCCGATGCTGGCGCTGCAGAACCTCCTCTATGCAATTCCGATCATCTGCCTGGTGCTTTGGGGCCGCCTTGCGCCGGATCCGGCACGGGCAAGGCATATCGTCACCTGCGTCAAGCTTTTCGCCGGCGCGGTGGTCGTCGGCGCGTTATGGGAGTACGGCTCGTCGCTCATCTGCGACGGCTATGGCCAGGGGTTCTTCTCGCCAGCTTGGCAAATGACGAGCTATCTTCCCATTGTCAGCCTCGTGCTCAACGTGCCGCTCTATGTACTGGCCTTCAGCCTTGGCCGCGCTTTCTCGACACGTGACGACGTTGCCGAGGATGAAGCAAGCCCACCGGCCTAGTCTTTCTCTGAAGCCGTCTGGCCTCTTGGTGTTGGTTGGACAGAACGGCTTCAATCCGGACCGGAAAGGCTTTAGGCTCGCCCGACTCTCATCTTATGGCCTGACACCGGCCGCTCGAAACAGGATTTTGCCATGGCAATGGATGCCCACGACATCGAAAAACTGATCAAGGACGGCATTCCGGACGCCAAGGTGACGATCCGCGATCTCGCCGGCGACGGCGACCACTATGCGGCCGAGGTGGTGGCCGAGAGCTTTCGAGGGAAAAGCCGCGTCCAGCAGCACCAGATGGTCTATGACGCGCTGAAAGGGAATATGGGCGGCGTGCTGCACGCACTCGCCTTGCAGACCAGCGTTCCGGACTGACCCTTAGCGCTTGGCCCAACACGGCCCATCCTTTGCGCCATTTCAGCCGCGGCGCGGCTAACGTCTTGTTTCGAGCAATCGTTGGGTTTATTTGAAGGGTATGTTTCGAGCCTGACTCCCACAGGCGGGAAAGGATATTCCATGAGCGGTATCAACGACTACATCGACAATGAAGTGAAGGGCAACGACGTCGTCCTTTTCATGAAGGGCACGCCCGGTTTCCCGCAATGCGGATTTTCCGGCCAGGTCGTCCAGATCCTCGACTATATCGGCGCCGACTACAAAGGCGTGAACGTTCTGGACTCCGCCGAACTGCGCCAGGGCATCAAGGAATACTCCAACTGGCCGACGATCCCGCAGCTCTACGTCAAGGGTGAATTCGTCGGTGGCTGCGATATCATCCGCGAGATGTTCCAGGCCGGTGAGTTGCAGACATTCCTCGTCGAGAAGGGCGTCAGCGTCAAAGGCGCCGCCTGATTTCTGTTTTGTGCATGCCCGAAAATCGACGTTGATTTTGGGCATCGAGCACCAGGCACCCGGGGCAGCCCCACCTCGGCAATTTTCATGTCCTGAACCCAGGACCAGGACGAGCCAATGCGCCGGCCCGCCGGCGCATTTTCGTTTGAAAGATCGGACTTGCCGTGGACCAGCCAAAACCAGCGCCGCAATCGGCAAGCAAACTGCCCATTCCGCGCTGGGAGTTCATCGCCCTGTGCGCGGCGCTGATGGCGCTGAACTCGCTGGCCATCGACATCATGCTGCCGGCGCTGCAGCAGATCGGCGCCACGCTCGGCGTCGAAAATGAAAACCACCGGCAGTACGTCATAACGGCCTACATTCTGGGCTTCGGCGGCGGACAGTTGTTCTTCGGGCCGATCTCGGATCGCTTCGGGCGTCGCGCACCACTGGTCGCCGGGCTGGTGATCTATGTCGCCGCGGCCGCGGCTGCCGCCATTGCGCCAAGCTTTGAGACACTTCTGCTGTGCCGGGCCGTGCAAGGCATTGGTGCGGCCGCCACCCGCGTCATCGCCGTATCGATCGTGCGCGATACGTTCGACGGCCGGCGCATGGCCGAGGTGATGTCGCTGATCTTCATGGTGTTCATGGCGATACCGGTCATTGCTCCCGGCATCGGCCAGTTCATCATGCTGTTTGCGACCTGGCATTGGATCTTCGTCACCATGGCCGTCGGTGCGCTCCTCGTCTCGGCCTGGTCGCTGCTGCGCCTTCCTGAAACGCTGCATCCCGAACATCGCCGGCCGTTGACACTCAACTCCATTGTCGGCGGGTTTCGCATCGTGCTCACCAACCGCATTGCGATCTGCTATGCCTTCGCCAGCACCTTCATCTTCGGCGCCATGTTCGGCTTCATCGCTTCGGCGCAGCAGATCTATGTCGACATCTTCCATGTCGGCGAGATGTTCCCGGTCATCTTCGCAGGCGTCGCGGGCGTGCTCGCCTTCTCCAACTTTCTGAATTCGCGCCTTGTCGGCCGCATCGGCATGCGCCGCCTGTCGCAGAGCGCGCTGCTGCTGTTCCTGGTCATCAGCCTTGCCTGGCTGATCGTTTCGCTGGAAATGAAGATGCCGCTCTGGCTGTTCATCACCTTCTTTGCCTGCGCCATGCTTCCGTTCGGTGCGCTGGGCGCGAACTTCAACGCGCTGGCCATGGAGCCGCTCGGGCAACTGGCCGGCACGGCGTCGTCGATCCTCGGTTTCATGCAGACGTTTCTCGGCGGCATTCTCGGCACGCTGATCGGCCAGGCCTTCAATGGCACGGTGACGCCGCTGGCCGCCGGCTTCTGCAGCGTGTCGATCGCGGCGCTGCTGATGATCTTCATCGCCGAGCGCGGCAAGATGTTCCAGCCGCAGAACGCGCCCGTTTCAGGGCACATCACCGACTTGCATTAGGATGCACCCTCAAGGGCTGCCGTGAACCGAGGGGCGAGCATACGCCCCGCGATTGCTTCACCCATGCTGTCCGAAAAGGGCAATGGCAGAGCATCATCGAGTGCCCTGAGAATGGATGCCACGAAGGCACGGCTGCGCTGGGCATCGGTTCCCAGATCGGCATATGTGGCGCGAGGCTTGCCGATCAGTGTGCCGTTGCGGCGAAGCGAGAACCGCAGGGTCAGGGACATGCCCGCGGTTCCGGGTGGCGGTTTCCAGCAGGCATAGATAGCGTCCGACATCTCCCTTATCGTATCGACAGGATCGGAACTGCGACAACTGCGCTCCTGCGATCTTGCTTCCTGGGAACTGGTAGACAGAGCGGCGGCAAGAGCCGCGGCGACAAATGCGAACCGGGGTTTCATTCGAGAGCCTCCGGATTTGCGTGAAATTGCACCGCTCCTTCGGCTAACGCAGGAATCGTTCCTATTGCGCCCAAAGCTCGCGACGCAATTCGTGCCAGCTTTCCTGGTCTGGCGCGACAAGCAGGCCGCCGCCGAGATGCGAGGGCAGATAGGTGCTGCCGTCGAAGCGCGCGGCATGGCCGCCGGCCTCGGCATGGATCAGCACGCCGGCCAGATGATCCCACGGCATCAGCTTGTTGTAGACCACGAAGTGGGCATGGCCGCTCGCCAGCAGGCGGTATTCGTGCGCGGCGCAGCGATAGGCGAATTGCGACAGGATCTTCGTCTGGTTGCGCGCCAGCCGCGACCGCTCCGGTTCGGGCATATATTGCCAGGAGACCGAGCCGGTCATTTCCGAGATCGGCGCGGGTGCCGCGACATGCACCTTCTCCAGGCTGCCATGCGCATGCCGGATATGGCTGCCGGCGCCCCTGGCACCAATCAGCCAGTCCTTGCCGACGGGATCGTGGATGATGCCGGCAACCGTCTCGCCCTGGACCACGACCGCCAGCATGACGCCGAACAGCGGCACGCCGGAGGCGAAGTTGAAGGTGCCGTCGACCGGATCGATGACGAAGGCCAGATCGGCATCGCCCAGACCATCGAGCAGTGCCGGATTGTCGGAACAGGCCTCCTCGCCGACGATCATCGCCTGGGGATAGCGCTCGCGCAGCCGCGCGGTGATGAGCCGCTCGGCATTGACGTCGGCTTCGGTCACAAGGTCGGCGGCCGAGGTCTTCTGCCTGACATCGCCATCGCCCAGCCGGCGAAAGCGCGGCATGATCTCGGTCAGCGCCGCCTCGGACAGAATGCCGGCCAGCCAATCGATCGCGGTATCGTCAAATGTCATCGGAAAGGTCTTGCCTTGTGGTGAGGGTGTCGTTGAGGGCAGCGAAGTCGAACAGTTTCCTGTCGAGCAGGTGCGATGGCCTGCTGTTCGACAGCGCGCGCAGCATCGTATCCTTGCGGCCCGGCATACGCTTTTCCAAATCCTCGAGCATCGCCTTCATGGCGTTGCGCTGAAGACCTTCCTGGCTGCCGCAGAGATCGCAGGGAATGATCGGGAATTGCATGGCGGCAGCGAATTTTTCCAGATCGGCCTCGGCGCAGTAGCTCAATGGCCGCAGCACCATGACGTCGCCGTCGTCGTTGAGCAGTTTTGGCGGCATGGCGGCGAGACGGCCGCCATGGAAGAGGTTCATGAAGAAGGTTTCGAGAATATCCTCACGATGGTGGCCGAGCACCAGCGCCGAGCACCCCTCCTCGCGCGCAATGCGGTAGAGATGACCGCGCCTTAGGCGCGAGCAGAGCGAGCAATAGGTGCTGCCCGCCGGCAGCTTGTCGGTGACGACGGAATAGGTGTCCTGATACACGATCCGGTGCGCAATGCCGTGGCTGTCGAGATAGTCCGGGAGGATATGTTTGGGGAAATTCGGCTGGCCCTGGTCGAGATTGCAGGCCAGAAGATCGACCGGCAAGAGCCCGCGCCATTTGAGGTCGAGCAGCACCGCGAGCAGTCCGTAGGAATCCTTGCCGCCAGACAAGGCAACGAGCCAGCGCTGGCCGGGCTTCAACATCGTGAAATCGTCGATCGCCTGCCGGGTCAGCCGCAGCAGCCGCTTGCGCAACTTGTTGAATTCGACCGAGGACGGGACGTCGGCGAACAACGGGTGGAAGCCGCCTTCGCTGTCGGCGATCGGTTCGATGTCTGGAAGCATATTCATGGCATGTCGCTTTCAGTGGCCCAGAGCGCCGGATTAGCGGACATGACCGACAAAGAAAAGGCCGCCTCGACGGGCGGCCTTTGCTTGGTATCGCAGAACGCGCTCGTTTTAGCGCGAATAGAATTCAACGACCAGGTTCGGTTCCATCTGCACGGCGAACGGAACGTCCGCCAGGCCGGGAATGCGCGAGAAGGTCGCGACCATCTTGTTGTGATCGGCTTCGATGTAGTCCGGCACGTCGCGCTCGGCGAGACCGACCGCTTCCAGAACGATGACCAGCTGCTTCGACTTTTCGCGCACTTCGACGACATCGCCCGGCTTGCAGCGATACGAGCCGATGTTGACGCGCTTGCCGTTGACGTTGACGTGGCCGTGGTTGACGAACTGACGGGCGGCGAAAATGGTCGGCACGAACTTGGCGCGGTAGACGACCGCGTCGAGACGCGATTCGAGCAGGCCGATCAGGTTCTCCGAGGTGTCGCCCTTGCGGCGGTCAGCCTCTTCATAAACCTTGCGGAACTGCTTTTCCGAAACGTCGCCATAGTGACCCTTCAGCTTCTGCTTGGCGCGCAGCTGCAGGCCGAAATCGGAAAGCTTGCCCTTGCGGCGCTGGCCATGCTGGCCGGGACCGTATTCACGCTTGTTGACCGGGGACTTCGGGCGGCCCCAGATGTTTTCGCCGAGACGACGGTCGATCTTGTACTTCGCGGATTCGCGCTTGCTCATCGCATTCCCTTTTCAAAACAATACACCCGGAACCTCATGGTCCGGGTGAAGGAAACGCGCCCTCCTCTGGCCTCCGTTTTCGAGACCTGACAGGGTTTTCCCACGCAACGCGGCGGAAAACCCACGGGACACGTCAGTTCAAACAAGATAGTAGAATTGGATTTCCACGCATCTTGCGCACATAAAGAAAACCACCGGGCATTGCGGCCCGGTGTTGGTGCGCTGATTAAACGGAGATTTAACCGGTGTCAAGCTTGTGGCTGGCGCAGGCCATGGCGACGATATAGCGTCTCTGGGTTGAGTACAGTGCCGGATGTGGCGGGAGGTTGCGCCAGCGGCATCAGGAAGGGACCGGAGCAGAGGAGCTACAATCGCATGAAGAAATTCTTCCTTACCCTGACAGGAGCCGCTGTGTTGGCGGGATCCATGGCGGTCCTGACACCGGAGCCGGCGGAGGCCAGGCATTGGCACGGACACCGACATCACCAGGCTTGTCGCATCGTGATCAAGAAGAAGGTTATCTGGCGGCACGGCCACAAGAAGGTCATACGCTACAAGATCAAGCGCTGCAGCGGGCGCTGGTAGGCTCCTATCCGGTCTCAGGCGGCCGACATCGATTCAAAGCCCGCGGTTTTGGCCGCGGGCTCTTTGATTCCGGATGCTTAATCCTTAGTCTTTCGACTTCTTCTCCGGCAGGCCCTTGCGCTTCGTCTCGGCGAATTCCTCGAGCTGCTTTTCGCTCATCGATTCGTACATTCCCTTAGAAGCGCCCTGCAGTTCGCTCTTCTTGGTCTCGCCGCGCTTGGCCGACAGAGCCGCGCCGGCGGCTTTCTGCTGGGCTTTCGAGGTGGCTGGCATGGTTCTTTCTCCCGTTAGAATCCGGAGAAAAACGCAACGACTACCGTGATGTTCCGCTTCGCAATCACGACATTGCCAGCCCGAAGCCCTGTATCAGGCGACGGGTCGGGAAATCGGCTCTTTTCGATGTGAAGACGGCAAGGTCGGGGCCTTCAGGCAGCATCTCGCCACGACCGCTCGGATCGATGTCGGCGAGAAGCGACAGCGCCCGGCGCGCAATCGCTTCAGCGGGGTCGAGCCAATCGACCGGCCAGGGCGCCGTCTTGCGCATGCGATTGGCCAGAAAGGGGTAGTGTGTGCAGGCGAGCACGACGATATCCGTACGCAGCGCATCATGTTCGACGAAGCACGGCGTGATCTCGGTGCGTACGGCCTCCTCATCGACGAAGCCCTCACGCATGTAGATCTCAGCCAGTCCCGCCAGCCTGTCGCTGCCGACCAGGCGGACATGGCATTTCTGCGCCCATTTGCTGATCAGGTCGCGGGTGTATTGGCGCTTGACGGTGCCAGGCGTCGCCAGCACCGAAACCAGCCCTGAGCGCGTACGTTCCGCCGCTGGCTTGATCGCAGGCACCATGCCGACGAAAGGATGCGCGGGAAATCTATCGCGCAGCGCATCGATCACCAACGTCGAGGCGGTGTTGCAGGCGATGACGGAAATGGCCGGCGCAAAGCGCTCAAGCAATTTGCCGAACAATTCGAGTATATGCGCCCTCAGCGCCGGCTCTTCCCAAGCGCCGTAGGGAAACGCAGCGTCGTCGGCGACATAGATGAAGCGGCGATCGGGCATCAGCACGCGCGCCTCGCGCAGCACGGTAAGCCCGCCGATGCCCGAATCGAACATCAGGATCGGCCGCTCAGTCATTGTCGGTTCCTTTTCCGCCAAGCGGCGGTATGTCATCGTCCTTGCCGGTGTCGGCAAGGCGCGCCGCTTCCGCCTTGCGGGCCCGCGCGGCGGCCGCGGGCAAGCGCCGCGGATCGTCGCCAGGGGACCCGTCGCCGCGCGGCATCGCCGGCGAAAACCTGTCGAGCGACGAGATGATGCCGCGCAGCACCTTGAGCTCCGGTTCGGCAAAGCCAGGGCGTGTCAGCACCGCACGCAGATTGTCGACCATTTTCGGCTTCTTCGGTGCCGGCCGGAAATAGCCGCGCGCTTCCAGCGCGCCTTCGAGATAGGCGAACAGGCCGTGCAATTCTTCCTTGCTTGCCGGTTTCATGTCCGGGCCGGAAAAATTGGTCTTGGTCTCGTCCTCCAGGCCGGACTTCATCCATTCGTAGGACATCAGAAGTGCTGCCTGGGCGATGTTGAGCGAGGAGAAATCGGGATCGACCGGGAAAGTGACGATCTCGTCGGCAAGGCCGACCTCGTCATTGTAGAGGCCGAAGCGTTCGCGTCCGAACAGGATGCCGGTGCGCTGGCCCATCACGTGGCGCGCCCGCAGCAGCCTGCCCGCCTCCACCGGCCCGCGCACGGATTTGAAGCCGTCGCGCTGCCTGGCCGTGGTGGCGAAGACAAAGTTCAGGTCGGCGAGCGCCGAGGCCAGATCGTCGAAGACGGTGACAGCGTCGATGACATGATCGGCGCGGCTGGCCGCAGCGCGCGCCTTCTCGCTCGGCCAACCATCACGCGGGTTGACCAGGCGCAGCTCCGACAGGCCGAAATTGGCCATGGCGCGCGCGACCATGCCAATGTTCTCGCCAAGCTGAGGCTCGACGAGGATGATCGCCGGGCCGGCGACTGCAATGCTATCGGGATCTTTGATGACGGGCATGATTGTCAATGAACTGCTGTTTGCGGCATTTCAGCGTCCCTGCCACATTCGGCCGGGAAAATGAAGCATTCGCAAATGACGACGGCTCTGGCCTCCAATTCGTGACCGATCGCCGTTTGCGTGGCCAAAAGCGCTTTGATATACGGGCGACATCTCCCGGCCCAACGCCGCGCGGGCAAGGCCGTCCCATATCCAGCAACGAGGCATTCTTTCCATGGCGAAGATCAAGGTGGCGAACCCGGTCGTCGAACTCGACGGCGACGAGATGACCCGCATCATCTGGCAGTTCATCAAGGACAAGCTGATCCACCCTTATCTCGACCTCAAGCTTGAATATTACGACCTCGGCATCGAGCACCGCGACGCCACCAACGACCAGGTGACCATCGATTCGGCCAACGCCATCAAAAAACACGGGGTCGGCGTGAAATGCGCGACGATCACCCCCGACGAACAGCGCGTCGAGGAGTTCAAGCTGAAGAAGATGTGGAAGTCGCCGAACGGCACCATCCGCAACATCCTCGGCGGCACCATCTTCCGCGAGCCGATCATCATGAAGAACGTGCCGCGCCTGGTGCCCGGCTGGACCAAGCCGATCATCGTCGGCCGCCATGCCTTCGGCGACCAGTACCGCGCCACCGATTTCCGCTTCCCCGGCAAGGGCAAGCTGACCATCAAATTCGTCGGCGAGGGCGGCCAGGTGATAGAGCACGATGTGTACGACGCGCCCGGCGCCGGTGTCGCCATGGCCATGTACAATCTCGACGACTCGATCCGCGAGTTCGCCCGCGCCTCGCTGAACTACGGCTTGCTGCGCAACTATCCGGTCTATCTGTCGACCAAGAACACCATCCTCAAGGCCTATGACGGTCGCTTCAAGGACATCTTCCAGGAGGTCTACGAGGCCGAGTTCGAGGCCGAGTTCAAGTCGAAGAAGCTGTGGTACGAGCACCGCCTGATCGACGACATGGTGGCCTCTGCCCTGAAATGGTCGGGCGGCTATGTCTGGGCCTGCAAGAACTATGACGGTGACGTGCAGTCCGACACGGTTGCGCAGGGTTTTGGGTCGCTCGGCCTGATGACCTCGGTGCTGATGACACCGGACGGCAAGACGGTGGAAGCCGAAGCCGCGCACGGCACCGTCACCCGCCACTACCGCCAGCACCAGAAAGGCGAGGAAACCTCGACCAACTCGATCGCCTCGATCTTCGCCTGGACGCGTGGCCTCGCGCACCGCGCCAAGCTCGACGACAATGCCGACCTGAAGCGTTTTTCCGAAACGCTGGAAAAGGTCTGCATCCAGACGGTCGAGTCCGGCTTCATGACCAAGGATCTGTCGCTCTTGATCGGCCCCGACCAGCCCTGGCTGTCGACCACCGGTTTCCTCGACAAGATCGACGAGAACCTGCAGAAGGCGATGGCGTAAAACATGTCGCCCAAAAGCCTACCCTCGATCTTGATCTGAGTGTGCGACAGTATTAGCTAACGACAACGACTTGAGGCGTGTCGAATTGCAAACCTGTCTTCCATGGATGCGCTGCATTTCAAGATCTAAGCCAAACAGGTAGATGTAAATGGCTATGTGGTTCGATCAGCAAGAACGACTAAAGAGTGCCAAGGGCAAAGAGCTTTTGGACTCCATGCCGAAGTATGAGGGGCAAGCCGCCAATGTCGCTCCCGCGCCAGCGGACCTTGGAGGCAAGATCACGCTCGTGATTGGGGAAGATGGCAAGCCCGTTGCAAAGATAAAAGAGTAGATCGTTATCCGCATCGGTCATAGGTTCAACACCACATCGTCGAGCAAGCCCATCGTCTACGGGGCGGACTACAGCGTCTATGTACGCATCGTCCGCCTCGTGCTCGCGGAAAAAGGCATCGACTACGAGCTTGTGCCGGTCGATGTCTTTGCCGCCGAGGGGATTCCCGCCTGGTATTTCGAGCATCATCCGTTCGGCCGCATCCCGGCCTTCTGTTATGACGGGTTTCGCCTCTTCGAGACCAATGCGATTGCCCGCTATATCGACGAGGCCTTCGAAGGACCGGCGCTGCAGCCTGCCGACGCGCGCGGCCGCGCCAGGATGGGCCAGATCATCGGCATGCTCGACGCCTATGGCTATCGCGCCATGGTTTGGGATGTTGCCGTCGAGCGGCTGGAGGAGGCTGAGCCGGATGAGGAATTGATCGCCGGCGGCCTTGCTCAGGCTGAGACGGTGCTGAGATCGCTGAAGCCACAAGGTCCGTGGCTGCTTGGCGACCGGCTGACGCTGGCGGACCTGCACGCCGCGCCGATCATCGCCTATTTCGTCAAGGTCACGCAAGGGCGCGATCTGTTGGCGCGGTTCGCGGATATTCGGGACTGGTATGCGCGCGTCGCTGATCGTGCGAGCTTTACGCGGACTGAAAAGGTCGCTTAGGCCGAGTGAACTTCCTCAACGCCGGCGCCGCCCCTTGTATCTGCACGAGATGATTATGTGCGATGGAAGCGATTGAGCCTCGGGCCGGATGGCCATCCGGCCCGAGGCTTGGCG
>NZ_JAMYUI010000022.1:0-132647 GCF_040322895.1 Mesorhizobium sp. M0088 | reverse complement strand
TCGATGTCCTAATCATGCGCTTGCGCCGAAAGCTGGAGGCTGATGCGGCCAACCCTCGCCTGGTCAAAACATCCCGTGGCGCAGGCTACTTCTTCAACGCTGACGTAGATGTTAGCTACGGAGGCACGTTGGCCGCGTGACAGTGAGCTATGCTGGAGATTGGGGTGACGAGGCTGATCAAGCCTTCCAACAGTACCAGCCTGATCAATTACGGCGAGAGCTACCGGTCCGGAGATCGCATCAGCGCCTCTGTCGTCAAGAGAGCTGTTCTGCTTGACCCCAGCCATGGAGCTCAACGCCCCGCGTCGGAGCGCTCCCTGCTTCTGAAGGAAGCCACTAGGTCCGCTCGGGCTTGATCGGAGGCTTGGCTGATGGACGTCGTGGTTGCTTCGCTCAGTTGCCGCCCCATGGCGCGGCTTTGCGGATTATCAGTCCTCTGCCTCTTCGCCGGTCTCAACAGCGCTGTGGAATGTTCATTGTTTATGATGACGCCCCCGCTGTTCACGAGGTTGCTCCTGTCAAGTGTACTCGTCAGTCCGTCCTGGGCCTCGCGCTTCTTGCCCAAGTGCCGTTCAAACGGCGCTGGCGCGACTTGTTGAGCTCGAGAGATGGGTCCCTGCTCTCCTGCGTGGCCATGAGCTTGTGCCGCGGTCTGCGCAGCGGCGTCCCCAATGGCACGAGCCTCCATGCCGACTGCGTCTTCCGGACGAGCAGCAAGGGCAATTTCGCGCCCGAGTGCGAACTTCCGGACATGAGTTAGTGCACTGATTTCAGCGGTTTTCATATAGCGCTTGGCATCTTCATCCAGCGACCGCTCGTGAAGCCGATCCGCAATCCCCGGCTTTTTGTTTTCAACCAGGCATTGACTGAAACGTCTAAGAGCAGACCCATAGACCTCAACGGTACGGGGTTTCGGCCCGGTCGGCGCTGCCTCGTACGCTTTGATGAGAGCCGCTGTGTACTCTCTGATGAGCACGGCGTCGGCAGGGTGGGGATTCAGGGCCGGGCGGCCCACCACTGGCGCTCCGCCCGCCCACGTCTTGAGACGACCCAGTGACCCAGCCACGGCCGAGGGGCCGCCACCCCAGATCTCGTACTCCTTGCGATCCCGATCCAGCGACTCCTCGTGAAGCCGATCCGCAATCCCCGGCTTGTTATTTTCAACGAGCCAATGACCAAAGCCGAAAAGAATATCTACATGGCGCTTGACCGTGATCTCCCCGACCTTACCGGCATAGAGTGCTGACCTCAGCCCTTCGACAAGGGTCGCATCGTTGGAATAAAGAGGACCCTTGTCGGGACCGGAGACCACTTTTGGGCGATCTGGCTGCACCGCCGCCGGCACAGAACGAGCATGGTCACGCAACTCGGACGGTGCGGGGGGATTCAGATCAACCACTGACGAATCCGGCGCATGATGATGGCGCGCCGTTGAGTGACCCGGCTGCAGCACCGAGGCACCCAGCATCGACCCACTGCCTCCGGCGTACGGCGCCGCGGCGTGTTCTTGTCCGCTCCCTTGCATCATGGGCTGCGCTTCCCATGGCAATGCACCCACTTGATGGGTGGGGGCCTGCATCAGCACGCGAGCGCCTGAATTGCCGATCTCGCTCAGCTGCGGCTCAGTGGCAACGTCCTGCAGACGACTGTTCGGGGTCCTTTGCCTCTTCGCTGGTCTCAACTCCGCTGTATCATGCTCACGGTTGATGAGGACCTCCTCGCTTGGTAGCTGGTTGCTCCTGTCCTGTGCTGCGATCCGCTCGTCCGGCGCGCGCTGGTCGCCGTCGCGCCAGCTCAGGGGACGAAAGGACCCTGCGGGATCCGAGGCTTGGTGATGGGGCCCAGTTGGCACGAAAGACGATGCCAGTACAGCGTCGTCTTCATTAGCTTTCCCAGGGGGGAGATACTCTGGCCAACTGTATTCCTCCTGCGGCCCGCTGTGCTGCGCAGCGGCGTCCCCCTTGCTCTCAAGACTTTGAAATTTAAATGGGTCCCCGGGAGCAACGTCTGGCGCTGACTGGCCGAGCCGCTTGATCTGCTGGTGAAACGTCCCAACGGGGCTTTCCTTAACCGCGTCTCGGGCCTGTCGGTCCATGAGTTCAAAGTTCGTGAGATTATTTGCCGTTCCGAATGTATCGTCACCCCTGAGGCGGGTTTGTAGTGCCTGCCGATTGACGACGAGGTTGTTGAGGTTCAGGTCATCTGGCTGCGATTGCAATCGCCCAACCAGCGCCCGCGTGCCGTCCACCACGTAGACTCCGCAATCCACCACGTTGCTCTGCTGGGCGATGCGGGATACGCCCACGCGGGTCTCCAGGCTGGCGCCCAGATTTTCTGCGAGCTCTTTTGCAAGCGGGTCATGCCATCCGTTGTAGGAGTCATAATGATAGGCAACCGGCCGTTCCCGGTCGCTGCGATCAACGAACAGCAGCGACCAATGTTTGCCGCGCTCCTCACGAGTCGTACCGGCATCGCTCACTGGCACGAACAGGAAGTCGGCTGTGTCGTTGCCGTTCTTATGGACGATGCGCTGGAATGCGCTTAGCATGACGCTCTTGGAGCCCAAGCGCAGATGATAATTGGCTACGAGGGGATCCACGAACCGCGTCCGGGCGGCGAGATCTGGATTGTTCCCCTGCAACTCCTGCTCCAGGAGTTGGTAATCCCTCTGGATATGTTCGTCGCCTAGCCATTCCAATGCGCCGAGCACCCGCCCGTCTTTAGCTTTCCCAGGGGGCCTCTCTGGCCGACCCAATGCCTCCTGCGGCCCGCTGCGCTGCGCAGCGGCGTCCCCAATGGCACGAGCCTCCATGCCGACTGCGTCTTCCGGACGAGCAGCAAGGGCAATTTCGCGCCCGGGTGCGAACTTCCGGAGATGAGCTAGTGCACTGATCCTCCGGTTACCACCGGAGTTCACATAGCGCTTGGCATCTTCATCCAGCGACCCCTCGTGAAGCCGATCCGCAATCCCCGGCTTTTTGTTTTCATGCAGGTATTCACTGAAACGTATAAGAGTAGATCCATAGACCTGAATGGTACCGCGATTCGGCCCGGTCGCAGGCGCTTCTTTGTACTCTTTGATGAGAGCCGCTGTGTAATCTCTGATGAGCGCGGCGTCGGCAGGGTAGGGATTCCGGACAGGGCGGTCGACCACTGGCGCTCCGCCCGCCAACGTCTTGAGACGACCCAGTGCTCTAGCCACGATCGAGGGGCCACCCCTGCTCTCGTACTCCGAGGGGCCACCCCTGCTCTCGTACTCCTTGCGATCCTGATCCAGCGACGATTCGTCAAGCCGAGCAGCAAATCCCGGCCTGTTATTGTCAAAGAGCCAACGACCAAAGCCGAGAAGAGAATTTACATGGCGCTTGACCGTGCTCTCCTTGACCTTACCCGCGTAAGCTGACCTCAGCCCTTCGACAACGGTCGCATCGTTGGAATAGAGGGGACCCTTGTCGCGACCGGAGACCCCTATTGGAGGATCTGGCTGCACCGCCGCCGGCACAGAACGAGCATGGTCACGCAACTCGGACGGTGCGGGGGGATTCAGATCAACCACTGACGAATCCGGCGCATGATGATGGCGCGCCGTTGAGTGACCCGGCTGCAGCACCGAGGCACCCAGCATCGACCCACTGCCTCCGGCGTACGGCGCCGCGGCGTGTTCTTGTCCGCTCCCTTGCATCATGGGCTGCGCTTCCCATGGCAATGCACCCACTTGATGGGTGGGGGCCTGCATCAGCACGCGAGCGCCTGAATTGCCGATCTCGCTCAGCTGCGGCTCAGTGGCAACGTCCTGCAGACGACTGTTCGGGGTCCTTTGCCTCTTCGCTGGTCTCAACTCCGCTGTATCATGCTCACGGTTGATGAGGACCTCCTCGCTTGGTAGCTGGTTGCTCCTGTCCTGTGCTGCGATCCGCTCGTCCGGCGCGCGCTGGTCGCCGTCGCGCCAGATCAGGGGACGAAAGGACCCTGCGGGATCCGAGGCTTGGTGATGGGGCCCAGTTGGCACGAAAGGCAATGGCAGAACAGCGTCGTCTTCATTAGCTTTCCCAGGGAGCTCGCGCCCGAGTTCGGACTTCCGGAGATGAGCTAGTGCACTGATCCCACCGGAGTTGTTATAGCGCTTGGCATCTTCATCCAGCGACCCCTCGTGAAGCCGAGCCGCAATCCCCGGCTTTTTGTTTTCAACCAGGTATTCACTGAAACGTCTAGGAGCAGATCCATAGGTCTGAATGGTAGCGGGATTCGGCCCGGTCGGCGCTGCCTTGTACTCTTTGATGGGAGCCGCTGTGTAATCTCTGATGAGCGCGGCGTCGGCAGGGTCGGGATTATTCAGGACAGCGGCGCGGTCCAGCACTGGCGCTCCGCCCGCCCACGTCTTGAGATGACCCACTGCTCTAGCCACGTCCGAGGAGCCACTCTTGCTCTCGTACTCCTTGAGATCCGGATCCAGCGACTCCTCGTGAAGCCGAGCAGCAAATCCCGGCCTGTTATTATCAAAGAGCCAACGACCAAAGCCGAGAAGAGAATTTACATGGCGCTTGACCGTGCTCTCCAATGCTGACCTCAGCCCTTCGACAATGGTCGCATCGTTGGAATAGAGAGGACCCTTGTCGCGACCGGAGACCCCTATTGGAGGATATGGCTGCACCGCCGGCGGCACAGAACGAGCAGGGTCACGCAACTCGGACGGTGCGGGGGGATTCAGATCAACCACTGACGAATCCGGCGCATCATGATGGCGCGCCGTTGAGTGACCCGGCTGCAGCACCGAGGCACCTAGCCTCGACCCACTGTCTCCGGCGTAGGGCGCCGCGGCGTGTTCTTGTCCGCTCCCTTGCACCATGAGTTGCGCCTCCCATGGCGATGTATCCACTTGAGGGCCGGGATCATGCACTGGTTCGTCCATTTGCTTTTGCAACCGAGCCCACCTTTCGGCCACCGCGGCCTCGCCAACCGCGGAGGGCGTCTCCTCAGCCCTGGCGAACGCTGGCCCGGCAGGCGCCGCCGGCACAGAACGAGCATGGTCACGCAACTCGAACGGTGCGGGGGGATTCAGATCAACCACTGACGAATCGCGCGCCGTTGAGTGACCCGGCTGCAGCACCGAGGCACCCAGCATCGACCCACTGCCTCCGGCGTAGGGCGCCGCGGCGTGTTCTTGTCCGCTCCCTTGCGTCATGAGTTGCGCCTCCCATGGCGATCGTAGAAGGTCCGCGTGCGGAATCGAGTCGAAATATCCCGACAAATCAGCGTCGACCTTCTGCTTTTGCAACCGAGCCCACCTTTCGGCCACCGCGGCCTCGCCAACCGCGGAGGACGTCTCCTCAGCCCTGGCGAACGCTGGCCCGGCAGGCGCCGGCGGCACAGAACGAGCAGGGTCACGCAACTCGGACGGTGAGGGGGGATTCAGATCAACCACTGACGAATCCGGCGCATGATGATGGCGCGCCGTTGAGTGATCCGGCTGCAGCACCGAGGCCCCCAGCATCGACCCACTGCCTCCGGCGTAGGGCGCCGCGGCGTGTTCTTGTCCGCTCCCTTGCACCATGAGTTGCGCCTCCCATGGCGATGTATCCACTTGAGGGCCGGGATCATGCACTGGTTCGTCCATTTGCTTTTGCAACCGAGCCCACCTTGCGGCCTCCGCGGCCTCGCCAACCGCGGAGGGCGTCTCCTCAGCCCTGGCGAACGCTGGCCCGGCAGGCGCCGCCGGCACAGAACGAGCATGGTCACGCAACTCGAACGGTGCGGGGGGATTCAGATCAACCACTGACGAATCGCGCGCCGTTGAGTGACCCGGCTGCAGCACCGAGGCACCCAGCATCGACCCACTGCCTCCGGTATGCGGTGCCAGGTGCTCGTCCCCCAGCATCATGGGCTGCGCCTCCCATGCCAATGCACCCACTTGATGGGTGGGGGCCTGCATCAGCACGCGAGCGCCTGAATTGCCGATCTCGCTCAGCTGCTTAGCTTTCCCAGGGGGCTTCTCTGGCCGACCCAATGCCTTCTGCGGCCCGCTGTGCTGCGCAGCGGCGTCCCCAATGGCACGAGCCTCCATGCCGACTGCGTCTTCCGGACGAGCAGCAAGGGCAATTTCGCGCCCGAGTGCGGCGTACGGCGGGAACTTCCGGAGATGAGCTAGTGCACTGATCCACCGGTTACCACTGGAGTCCAAATAACGCCTGGCATCTTCATCCAGCGACCCCTCGTAAAGCCGAGCCGCAATCCCCGGCCTGTTGTTTTCATGCAGGTATTGACTGAAACGTCTAAGAGTAGCCGCATAGTCCTGAGTGGTTTTGGGATTCGGCCCGGTCGCAGGCGCTCCCTTGTACTCTTTGATGAGAGCCGCTTTGTACTCTTTGATGAGCACGGCGTCGGCAGGGTCGGGATTCAGGGCAGCGCGGCCCACCATTGGCGCTCCGCCCGCCGACTCTTTGAGACGACCCAGTGCTCTAGCCACGTTCGAGGAGCCACTCTCGCGCTGGTACTCCTTGAGATCCTGATCCAGCAACGGATCGTCAAGCCGAGTAGCAAATCCCGGCTTGTTATTATCAAAGAGCCAACGACCAAAGCCGAGAAGAGAATTTACATGGTCCGTGACCGTGCGCTCCCCGACCTTACCGGCATAGAGTGCTGACCGCAGCCCTTCGACAACGGTCGCATCGTTGGAATAAAGAGGACGCTTGTCGCGACCGGAGACCACTACTGGAGGATCTGGCTGCACCGCCGCCGGCATAGAACGAGCATGGTCACGCAACTCGAACGGTGCGGGGGGATTCAGATCAACCACTGACGAATCCGGCGCATGATGATGGCGTGTTTCCCCGGGAACAACGTCCCGTACGAACACCGAGTCTGGGTTGCCTTGGTCCGGCGCGACTGGAGCCAGGGCTCTGTCGTGCAACGCTCGCGCTGACTGGCCGAGCCGCTTGATCCGCTGGTGAAACGTCCCAACGGGGCTTTCCTTAACCGCGTCTCGCGCCTGTCGGTCCATGAGTTCAAAGTTCGTGAGATAATTTGCCGTTCCAGATGTATCGTCACCCATGAGTCGGGTTTGTAGTGCCTGCCGATTGACGACGAGGTTGTTGAGGTTCAGGTCTGGCAGGTCTGGCTGCCATCTTTGCAATCGCCCAACCAGCGCCCGCGTGCCGTCCACCACGTAGACTCCGCAATCCCACTCGTTGCTCTGCTGGGCGATGCGGGGTAAGTCCACGCGGGTCTCCAGGCTGGCGCCCAGCCTTTCTGCGAGGTGTTTTGCAAGCTTGTCATGCCATCCGCTGACGGAGTCATAATGATAGGCAACCGGCCGTTCCCGGTCGCTGCGATCAACGAACAGCAGCGACCAATGTTTGCCGCGCTCCGCAAGAGTCTTACCGCCATCGCTCACTGGCACGAACAGGAAGTCGGCTGTGTCGTTACCGTTCTGATTATGGACGATGCGCTGGAATGCGCTTAGCTTGTCGCTCTCGGAGCCCAAGCGCAGATGATAATTGGCTACGAGGGGATCCACGAACCGCGTCCGGGCGGCGAGTTCTGGATTGTTCCCCTGCAACTCCTGCTCCAGGAGCTGGTAATCCCTGTGGATATGTTCGTCGCCTAGCAATTGCAATGCGCCGAGCACCCGCCCGCTGGGGTCGCCGAAAACACCAAAAAACCCTTCGACCGCGGGGGACATCCCCTCAGGAAAGAGCTCTGGCGAGGCGGAATTCCCCGCCCGCAAGCTGGGAGGAGCGAATTCCGGTGGCCTCAGTGGCACCTCCTCGCTTGGTAGCAGGTTGCTCCTGTCCTGTGCAGCGATCCGCTCGTCCGGCGCGCGCTGGTCGCCGTCGCGCCAGATCAGGGGACGAAAGGACTCTGCGGGATCCGAGGCTTGGTGATGGTGCCCAGTTGGTACGAAAGACGATGGCAGAACAGCGGCGTCTTCATTAGCTTCCCCAGGGAGCTTCTCTGGCCGACCCAATGCCTTCTGCGGCCCGCTGTGCTGCGCAGCGGCGTCCCCAATGGCACGAGCCTCCATGCCGAGTGCGTCTTCCGGACGAGCAGCAAGGGCAATTTCGCGCCCGAGTGCGGCGGACGGCAGGAACTTCCGGAGTTGAGCTAGTGCAATGATCCTCCGGTCACCACTGGAGGCCTTATAGCGCTTGGCATCTTCATCCAGCGACTCCTCGTGAAGCCGAGCCGCAATCCCCGGCTTGTTGTTTTCAACCAGGTATTCACTGAAACGTCTAAGAGTAGCTCCATAGTCGTGAATGGTTTGGCGATTCGGCCCGGTCGCAGGCGCTCCCTTGTACTCTTTGATGAGAGCCGCTTTGTACTCTTTGATGAGCACGGCGTCGGCAGGGTCGGGATTCAGGACAGCGCGGCCCACCATTGGCACTCCGCCCGCCGACTCTCTGAGACGACGCAGTGCCACAGCCACAGTCGAGGAGCCACCACTGCTCTCGTACTCCTTGAGATCTTCATCCAGCGACTCCTCGTGAAGCCGAGCAGCAAATCCCGGCTTGTTATTTTTAAAGAGCCAACGACCAAAGCCGTAAAGAGAATTTACATGGCGCTTGACCGTTTCCTCCTTGGCCTTACCCGCGTAGAGTGACCTCAGCCCTTCGACAACGGTCGCATCGTTGGAATAAAGAGGACGCTTGCAGCCGCGACCGTCGGAGACCACTACTGGAGGATCTGGCTGCACCGCCGCCGGCACGGGGGAACGAGCATGGTCACGCAACTCGAACGGTGCGGAAGGATTCAGATCACCCACTGACGAATCCGGCGCATGATGATGGCGCGCCGTTGAGTGACCCGGCTGCAGCACCGAGGCACCTAGCATCGACCCACTGCCTCCGGCGTACGGCGCCGCGGCGTGTTCTTGTCCGCTCCCTTGCATCATGGGCTGCGCTTCCCATGGGGCCGCGCCTTCGATGAGGCTCAGGTCTCCGTGAGACGGATGAGGATGGAACGGGTCTGGCAGAGCCGGAACGCCGGGGGCGGGAATTTGGGCAGCGGCTTGGCGCGCCTCGCCCGAGCGCTGCTCAAAGCCCTCTTGCCCGGCCTGTGCCGCTTGCTCTTGAGATGCCGGGGGCTGCACCTGCCGCCAACCTGTTACATTGGATAGGTCAAATTTGTGCCGGTTCACGTTAGCCTCACGTCCACAGATCAGCTGAGCAACCTACTCGGGCATACTTACGAGAAGCTGACGAGGTCCGCGGTCCCGGAGCGGGTAGGCCTAATTTTCTGCGCGCCGATTGCGCTGGCGCGACGTAGCCCGGCCTTTTGCCAGCTCGGCAGCTACGGCTCGCAAAGAGCGTCGTAAGGCTTGCGGAGCCGCCCCTCAGCTCCCGTCGAGGAGCAATCCACAATTCACATATTTGGAGATGGCTCGCTGGTTTACCGGTCTGCGAGCCCTGCAAGCCCATGCTTCAGATGCCGCCCGTGCAGAGGTATTTCATTTCGAGGTAGTCCTCGAGGCAGTGGCGGGAACCCTGCGTCAGCGGGAGCGTCAGCTACATAGTCGATAACACGCGCTTTTTACCTCGGTCTCGGCTCGCAACGATGGATTGCTAACGGCGAACTCATGCTGGTCGGCAAGGCGATACTGGCTGGAGCATCAACTCGGCCGACGAGAGTGGCCACACCATCCTAGACAGGATCGGCCGATATGCCCGGCATCGCCGCTCTGCAAAAAGCACAGCGGGCATCCAGACGTTGCCGGGTTGACTATGGGTGTCCGAACCGCGAAAAGAGGCCGCTCTTTATGAGTGGCGTGCGCTGGCAGTCTAACCCCAAGCCCCCCGCCCGGGCTGCCGGCGCGCTTCTAGGAACATCGAGGTAGATGACGAGACTCCGAACTACATTTCCAAAGCTATCGGTGGATTCACATTTCAAGCCAAATCGATTTCCCACAGCCAGGCGCGAACGTTCGACTGGACCATTCAGAATTCACATCAAGGTGCACCGCTATTGCGTCCCGAACAGGTTCGGCTGCTCGATGACGACTACGAGATTGTTCTTATCAAAGGTCTGCCACCATTAAAATTGAGGAAGGTGCGTTATTTCTCGGATCGCATTCTGAAACGCATCTTTGAAAGCCAGACAGGCGCCCTCCCGGAGCCGGCGCCCTTGACGGGAGCAGAGGAGGCGCTCTCCGCCGGATCTCAACTCGATGACCCGCTGTGTGAATTGGCGCAGGACTTTGACGATGCAGTTTGATGTGAGGCTAGTATGAACCGGCGAAATAGTAATCCATCCCGTTTAACAGCTTTGTCGCAGGTGCAGGACGCCGGCTTGGAAGACGGGCAAGCGGTCCAGGCCCGGCGAGTGGGCTTTGAGCAGCACGTGTCCGAGGCGCTCCGGCCACTGTTCGATGGTCGAGCTGACGAGCCGCCTACCGGTCCAGAGGAGCTTCTGCGACTGGAAAAAGGGTTTCGCGAGGTGCTTCAGCGAGGGCAGGATCATCAAGCCGCCTCGTCTTTTTTCAGCGATCCAAGGATGCCCGCTGGACGGGATGACCCCAAGGGAAGCGTGTCGGACGCTTTCGCAGCAGCCGGCTCTAGGTACGCCGGAGTTGAGGCCGCCGCCCCGCCAGTGTTAGCTGCCAGCCAACAGCAGATCCGGCCCTCGCCAGTTGCGTTTGACCGGCCGGTATCATCCTCGGCTGCTGCAGGCGTGCGCTTGTATGCCCCTTCGATGATCTCTCGGAAGACCAGTTTCGAAAACTGCGATCAGTTGCCCGCCTTGTGCTGCCGCCTCGCCGTCGAGGTCGAAACGCCCGCGAATCAATGGAAGGTCAGCGGGCCATGGGGGCAGAGTGCAACGGCGTCTACACCGCCTATTTGAGGGGAGAGGTACACTTGGCTTTCCTGTTCCAGCAGCATCCGGCCGCACACCGACGCGATGGGGAGCTAGAATTCAAATCGGACCTTCGCAAGGCACGCACCGCGGATCAAACGCCGTTCGTTTGGGAAAAATGGCTCAGTACCGACAAAGCTTCTGTAATGGCCCTAGTGGCCTCGGTTGCGCTCTTGGTCGCGATACAGTGGCAAGACCCCCAGATCAACGAGGCGGTCCTAAGCGAACTGCGGACGATTCAGATCAACTACGCATTGCTCCAGCGAGACGTCGCCCGCGCCGACATGGTATTGGACGTCCGTTCCGTTGCTTCTACCGGGCAAGCATTAAAAAGGAACCTCCAAAACTACCAACGCCTTGTTGAGATTGCGCCCAATGAGAGCTCCGGGGTGCACTCCAGGTTGGTTGCACAGCTCAAAAATTCCCTCGAAAACACAGAAGCTGCCATCTCGGCCTCGGCCGCGCAAAATGAGCTTCTGCAAAGCTCTCTCGTACGCTTTGCTCGCTCGGCTAATCGCCTTCCGGGGGGAGTGTCGAACAGGCCTGAATTTTCCAATCTGATCCTTCAATTTTCGGCCAGACCGGGATTCAGCCTCGCATTACAAATCGATCAGTCTCTCCGCCGACTTCCTCCTAGCCAGGACCAAGTCACGGAGGATGTTGCCCGCGAGGGCCGCGCTATCCTGTCCTCAATGTTGAGGTTGGACCGCGCTGTCAATCGGATCCCATCCTTCGACACGTTCGCCAAGGCTGCTGAATTGGAGCGAGAACATCTGAAAGCCTACAGCTTCGCCAGCGCGCAAGCGCAGCGTACACGACTTTTCTTTGGCTTGGTGTCCATATGCCTCTGCTTGTTTGCGACCATTCGAGCCTCCACGCTGCATGTGCGGACGAACCGGTTGGAAAGGCGGTTAGAGCTTGAAGCGGCGATGAGTGAGATCGAAGCTTGTTTCATCGACAGTCAAGCAACGAAGGCTTCGCGGCGCTTCTCCACCGAAGCAGCGCTTAGACTCATTCAATGCGTTTTCGATGCGGATCAATGCGCGCTTGCTCTGGTGGATCCGAGTATCAGCAGGAATACCGAGTACTTTGTCGCGAACAAGCGCATGCGCGTCTGGAACGCCACGCTAATCCATGAAGTCGTCTCACTTGTACACCCGGAACAGCCAGTGTTTCGCGTCGTTCCGGCGTCGGAAGTGGTTCGGACTGCCGTAGGCACTACCGGTGTTTGTCAAATTGTTGGTTGCAGGGCCTCCGATCAGCAGGCTGCGGTTTGTATCCTTGTTTTTGAAGGAGATCGCTCACCACCCTCCACAGACGACCTCCTGGTTCTGGCGAGCGCTACTGTGCGTTTAGGCAACCATCTTGAAATGCAACGTGTACACACGGAACGTAACCTTTTTGAGAGTCGATGGGAGCATGCGGAAAGGCTGACGGCTGTCGGCACAATCGCAAGCGGCGTTACACATGAATTCAATAATGTTCTAGGAGCAATAGTCGGCTACGCAGAGATGGCTAAAGGTCTTGTGCGCCGCCCCTCGAGAATTCGGGGCCACATCGGCCAAATTATCTTAGCCAGCAACCGAGCCAAACTTATTATTGATCAAATTTTGTCACTAAGCCGAAATCGGAAGCGCGTGACGATGCCTTTCGACGTCTCGGAGAGTGTAATGGATCTCGCGCCATTGCTGCGGGTTACACTTCGTGCGGATGTTGAGTTGAACTTCAAGATCAACGAGTGGCAAACGGTGATCGAGGGCAGCCCGACCGAGATACAGCAGATCCTTATGAATCTATGCAAGAACGCGTCGGAGGCTCTCTTGAATGAGGGCCGTGTCGAGATTAGCGTTTCTCGCGCTCACGTCTGTCAAACGAAGCCCGTGGCTAAGGGCACCTTGAAACCGGGAGATTACGTTCTCCTCTCCATCAGCGACGATGGCCAAGGAATCGCAAGTTCGGTGCTTCCGCATATCTTTGAGCCCTTTTTTACCACGCGCTCTCGCGTCGGCGGGACCGGACTGGGTCTTGCTGCAGTGGACCGCCATGTGAGCGCGCTCGCAGGATGCCTTGACGTCACCTCGGCTGTTGGCCGAGGTACACGCTTCGATCTCTACTTACCGGCCTGCGCTGAGGAGCAGGTCAGAGCTGATAGCGCTTTCGGCCCATGCGATGGATCACTTGGCAACGGAGAAATCATTGCAGTCGTTGACCCCGATCCAGCAGCGTTGGAGATGTACAAGGATAAGATCGCCGCGCTGGGTTATAGGCCGGTCGGCTTCGCGACCTTCGAGAGTCTTTGCGACTGGATCGAGAGCGGGAAGGCAGCCGACCTCCTAATTTTCGATAAAGCGACTTTCCTCGGGCCAGGACAGCCCGAAGCCGTACGTACCACCCTGATGACGGTGCCCATCATCGTCGTTGGTGGAAGCGACCCCATGCCGATCACATCTGGTAATCAGACGTTCGTCCTTTGGCTAGCCAAACCGGTCTCGTCCAGGACGATGGAGCATGCAATTCGTAGGATGATAATGGCATGATGCCGCCGACGCGCTCAGGATACCGAGCTACCGAGGCAGTCGGAGGCGGAGCCGGCTGGGATCCAGCAAATACAAGAGCGTCGGACGATCTCTGCGCACCCGGCTCATGGCGAGTTCCTCTCGAACACTGTCGTGGGCTTCCGCCCAAGGAAGGGCTCCCCGACCACGGCAAACCTGCCGCCGTGCTCGTGACCGTCAAGGACAAGTCGCCGCGCGATGGGGTCTGCGGGCCTCCATCCTTGACAAGTCACTGCGCGCTGGCGGCGACAGGCGACGGGTAATATAAGGTCGGGACGAGGAGATGGTCGCCAATCGGTCACGCAAGATGGTTGACGAAATGACTCGAGAGCAAAGCTCGACAATCATCGCCCCATTCACGCCAGACTTCTCCTGTGCGTTCATCATCGGCTACGGCTCCTCGCTGCCCCGACAAGGCTATCGCCGCCCCTTTGAAACTGCCGAGTATCTGACCAATTTCCAGTAGAACCGATTTCACGGCCGCGGTGGTGCGGTCGTCGTAGTCGGCGGCCGATTGCGGATCGGGCGGTACTACTGGAGCCATTGCAATTTCTCCTGCCGCAAATGGTCAGCGGCCTCCTGTCCCCTCTCCCCGGATATCACCAAATCAAGGTAAGTTTGAACAGGACTTGTGCAAACGACGCCGGGCGCCGGCTCGATTGTATCAAGCAGTGGCCCTTCATCCTTCAGGATCGTGATCACAACGTTTTCACCCTTCGCCGCCGACAGCTTGAGGGCATGTCGCCGAGCGATCCCGCCGGACCTCGCGATTGGAGTGTATCGTTCATCATCTTGGGCTGGCGCTCGGCGGCCGGCCGGCGGCCAGTTTTGCGAAGCGGCTGATGGTCCCGGTCAATAATGACACGCTGCTGCGGGTGGTGCGGCGACGGGCCTGTTTGCAAACAGATCCTCTCAAAGTTGTCGGCATTGATGATTGGGCCTTCCGTCGCGGCCATCGTTACGGCACGATCGTCTGTGATTTGGAGCGGCGGCGGATCGTGACACTGTTGCCTGATCGTGAGGTTGCCACCGTCGAGGCCTGGCTCGCCGACCATCCTCAGATCGAAACCGTCTCGCGCGACCGCGGCGGCGGTTACGGTGAAGCGACTGCGAAGGCGTTGCCCGAAGCGGTTCAGGTCGCCGACCGCTGGCATCTCATGAAGAATGCGAGTGCGCCTTTCCTCGACGCCGACCGCGATGCGGACAATCCGAACTGCGATCGGCGCTACGACGGTCAATCCCGATCTGCTCACCTACGCGGAGAAGCGGCAATACGAAGGCTATCTGCGGCGCGAGGAGACAAATGCGGCAATCATGAAACTTGCCAGCGAAGACATCCCCATCAAGGAGATCGTGCGTCGCACCGGCCACAGCCGTAAGCTGGTCCGTCAGGTGGTCCGTGGCCAGCGGACCGATATTTTCCGCGCCCGCCAGAGTTCACTCGAAGCCTGGCTGCCCTTGCTGGAAGGGCAATGGAAATCTGGTTGCCACAATGCAAGCGAGCTTTGGCGACGGCTGGAGACAAAGGGCTTTCGGGGACGTCTGGGTGTCGTCAGCGAATGGGCAAGGCGACGACGACGTCCGATCAGCAACTCCACAAGGTGCCATCAGCCAGAACGATCGCACGGTTAATGACGACGGCGCGCGATCAACTGAACAAAACCGACACTATGATGATCGCTGTCATCGAGGCGGGTGTGCCCATGCTGGTGGAAGCACGCAATCTGATCGCTGGTTTCCATTCCATGATCCGCAAGAAAGTCGCCCATGAGCTCGAGCCGTGGATCGCCGACGCCAGCAAAAGCCTCATTGCGTCTTTCGCCAATGGCATCATTCGCGACCGTGCTACCGTCCCCGCCGCGATCACCGAGCCATGGTCCAACGGGCAGACGGAAGGACAGATCACCAAGGTCAAGCTTGTAAAACGGCAGATGTACGGCCGACCTCCTCCAAGCACGTTTGATCGGTGCTGCCTGAAAGAAAATATCATCGAGAGTGCGTCAGACCCCTTATTCCACGCCGAAACACAATCAATCACTTCGCGAAAATGCTCGGAGAGGACCCCGAACTCCTGGAGGCGATCGTCTGTAACGGCGACAATCTGTGCTACGGCAGTCTCATCAGCGTTTACGACGGCACGGGCGCCCATGCGACCAATGACTGGAAACGATTTCCTCGAAGACTTCGTCTCAGAGCCAGACATCATCGCACGCATCAAAGCGAAATCTCCGCGGTAACAATCGGGCGCTGACACAAGACCACACTGGCGCAAGCTGCTCAGCGTGTTCCAGATGCTGTTCCGGACAGGCCGGTTCTCTCGGCAGAATGCTTGGCCGAAATATATCCTCCATGCAGGCAGAGCTCACCTACCCGCACTGGCCCCTACCAGTGTCGGGTTTGTCGAATCCGCGACACGGTGACGTCTGGCTGGCGTGCCGCCGCGCTCTCAGTGAAGCCATTGAATAACATCCAGAACAGTTTTCTGGGTCGCTTCCTGTGCAGTTGGCACGACTCTTGATGTTGGTTGTACGGCGGCAAAAGCCGCTAAATGGCAGACTGGTTCATCTTATTTGTCTCTAGGAAAGGAGATAGCAATGAAGGTCGATCTGTCAGATTATGGTGTGACTGAATTGGCTCCAGAAGAAGCATCCACAATTTCGGGCGGGTGGGCTTTTTTTGGGGCGATAGCTTTCGCGGTGGCGGGGTTAATTGGCGTTGTGGCTGCGACTATACTGGTAGCGGCGAGGCACTGGAAGAGACACGGTTAGAACATTAGTGTGCAAGCTAAATACCCTCTCTCCTGAAATTGCCAGCTACACTGCAGAGAGCATTCTCTCCCGACGATCAGGACGATCTTTGATCATCTATCGGATGATTTTGCTCTCTGTGGTTGCGACGTTGGTATCGCTGCCACTCATCACCATAGCGATCTCGGTCCAAAGTGCCGGTATCATTCGCCCCACCGTCGAGAAGACGCCCCTGGTCGCACCCGTCTCCGGACGCATCTCCCGTATCCTTGCCGTTGAGAACGATATGGTTGCCCAGGGGCAGGAGATTCTCGCCCTTGATGATGAGGTGGTTGAGGAAAAGCTCAGGGCGTATAAAGGCGATATTCGCGCTAAGAGTGATCTTGCCCGTGACCTCGAAACCCTGATCTCCTCCGGCACGAAGGCCAAGGACCCGATCCTCCTCCTGACCGAGTCCGCCAAGGCGGAGCGGGCGCATTTTCTCAACCTGCTGCGGGAGAACCAATATGCCAGCAGTAATGCCGCGGCGGAACTCGACCGCGCTAAGCGACTGCTCTCCGCTGCTGCGACGCCCGCAAAGGCCGTTGACGAGAAGGCTTTCGCCCTCCAGAACATTGAGGTTCAGGGGGAGATCCTTGCCCGGCGCAAATCCGCCGAATGGAACCAGCAGCTCTTCGACCTTACCCTGCGCCTCAAGGAACTCACGGCCGCCGTGCATCAGCTCGAGAAGGAACGGGATCTCACCCACATTCGGGCCTCCGTGTCAGGCGCACTCGAGCAATTCACCGGCCTGACCCCCGGCAGCTACATCCAGGCCGGGCAAACCGTTGCTTGGGTTTCGCCGGACGACGAACTGGTGGCGGAAATCTACGTCTCCCCCAAAGACATCGGCTTCGTGCGGGAGGGCCAGTCGGTGCGGCTCCAAGTGGATGCCTTCAACTACAATCAATGGGGTCTCATCGATGCGACAGTGCTCGGCGTAGCGCAGGACTTCACCCTCCACGACATGAGCCCGGTCTTCAAGGTCCGCTGCGCACTCTCTCGCACCCATCTCGCACTCAAGAACGGGGTCATCGGTCATCTGAAGAAGGGCATGACCGTGCGGGCCCGCTTCCTCGTGGCAGAACGCACTCTTCTGCAACTCCTCTACAATGAGGCCGACGATTGGCTCAATCCCCTCCTGGCGGGCCACTAATCCTTCCCTATCCAAACAGCCAGCGAGCCGCCATGTCGAGCAAGGTTATCAAGTTCAAGCAGCACGACATCACCGATTGTGGAGCTGCCAGTCTTGCTTCTGTCGCAGCCTTCTATGGTCACAAGCTGCCATTGTCGCGCATCCGCCAGTATGCCTCGACCGACCGCTCCGGCACTACCGTACTGGGCCTCACGGAAGCGGCCCGGAAGCTGGGCTTTGTCGCCAAGGGAGTGAAGGGTGGCTTCGACAGCCTGTACAAGATCCCCAAGCCCGCTATCGCGCACGTCGTCGTCAAGGGGGTCCTTCACCACTTCGTCGTCATCCAGGCGATCGACGCGAGGTGGGTCACCGTCATGGACCCAGCCTATGGCGAAATCCGCAAGCTGTCGCACGAGGAATTCAAGACGCAATGGACTGGCGTCCTGGTGCTCCTGGTTCCGGCAGCCACCTTCAAGCGCCGCGACGAGACCATTACGCCGCTTGCCCGGTTCGCGCGTCTGCTTGCGCCACAAAGGGCGGTGATGGCCCAGGCTCTCGCCGGGGCGCTCGTGACGACGGTCCTCGGGCTCTCGACGGCAATCTACGTCCAGAAGATCGTCGATCATGTGATCACAGCGGGCAACCGCAACCTGCTCAACCTGATGAGCCTCGTCATGCTGGTGATCCTGGTGGCGCAGATCCTGATCAATCTCCTCGGGAACCGGCTTATCCTGCAAACGGGGCAGAAGATCGATGTCTACTTGATCCTCGGCTACTACAAGCACATTCTAAACCTGCCCCAGAAGTTCTTCGACAGCATGCGCATGGGCGAAGTCATCGCCCGCATGAACGACGCGGTGAAGATCAGGAGCTTCCTGAACGACGTCTCGATCACCATATTCGTTGACGTGCTAATGATTCTATTTTCGTTCGGGCTGATGTGCATCTACTCGTGGAAGATCGCCTTGGTCGTGGCGGTCTCCATTCCACTGTATCTCTTGGTCTATTGGACCATCAACCGGCTGAATAGGAAGCACCAGCGCGCGATTATGGAGGATGCCGCAAACCTGGAGGCGGAGCTGGTGGAATCCCTCGGAGCTGTCTCCACAATCAAGACCTCCGGCGTGGAGAGTTTCGCCAACTTCAAGATGGAGATCCGTTTCATCAAGATGCTGCACTCCGTCTACAGTTCCGGTCTCATCTCGATCTTCGGGGATAATGCCTCGACTTTCCTCTCGACCCTATTCACCATCGTGCTGATGTGGTTCGGAACGACGCTTGCCCTGGATCAAACCGTCACGCCCGGCGAGTTACTGTCCTGTTATACGTTACTCGGCTATGTCATCCGGCCGGTCGCCAATCTGATCCAGACTAATCGGATCGTTCAGGATGGCTTCATCGCAGCGGATCGCCTGTTTGAGATCTTCGACCTGGAGCAGGAGACAAGCGGCGGCGGCATCGATGCCACAAAGTCCGACCTTGGTGATATTCGCCTGGAGAAAGTCACGTTCCGCCATGGTTCGCAGCCGGAGCTTTTCCACGATCTCAGCGTCACCTTCCGCCGGGGCGAGATGACGGCCTTGGTGGGGGAAAGCGGCTCGGGCAAGAGCACCCTTGCGGCGTTGCTGCAGAATGTCTACCCGCTTGAGGGAGGACGCATCCGGATTGGTCCCTTTTCCCTCCAGGATCTCTCAACAGTGTCCGTGCGCAAGGCTATCGCTGCTGTGCCGCAATCGGTCGATGTGTTCTCGGGCTCGGTGATCGGGAACATCGCCCTTGGCGAGTTCGAGCCGGACATCGAGAAGATCCTGCACATCTGCGATCAAATAGGGCTGCGAGAGCTGATCGAGCGCTGGCCCGGCGGTCTCCAGACCTATTTGGGCGAGAATAGTGTACGCCTCTCCGGCGGCGAGAAGCAGCAGCTTGCGTTGGCTCGGGCTCTGTACCGGGATCCGGAGATCCTGATCCTCGACGAAGCGACCTCCTCTCTCGACTCGATAGCCGAGGGGTTTGTCCTGCGTATCATTGAAGATCTTCGTCGGGCCGGTAAGACCATAATCGTCATCGCTCATCGACTCAGCACCATTCGTAGGGCCGACAAGATCGTGGTCTTCGACAAGGGACAGCTTATTGAGGAGGGGAGGCATGCTGATCTGCTGGCAACTGAAGGTGCTTACGCACGCTTGTGGCGGGCGCAAACCGGATCCAGCTAACCACGACGGTGCCGTAGCGCATCGATCACCGCCAGGTCCGGTCATCGAGACCTAGGAGCGTGGCCTGCAGCATCACGTATGAGCTGACGCGGATCGCATCGTCGCACTCGGTGAATAGCGTCTCGCCTGCCCTGCATAATCGCAACATTCCTCCGCATCGTCTGTAATGCGGCTTGAGCTCGGGGTCATTCTCGTCAGATTGCCAAGTGCCCAAATACTCACCATCCCGAGTGACGACAGAACATTACCGAGCAAGTTAATCTTCCAGCGAAGCATTGAACGACGTGTCCCTTTTTGCATGTAGCGAGCATTGATAGCGTCGAGGCGTTGCGTCGGCGGGTCTCGCTCGAAAAGGTTGTGGCCAAGAAGCTACGCATCGCGATCGAAGAGCGGCGGCCGAACGTGTCCGTGCGCGAGCTCTACATGACAGTTCCTTTCACTAGCCGCCGGGTTCGCTGTTCACCGGCTGGCATCCGATGGCAAGCGTTCCAACGCGGCGGCGATCTGGCGCTTCGCTGCTGAGGGCAGAGGCAGGATTGGACGCGGTCGGCACGGCAAATGTCGAGCAATTCGGCAAGTGCATAGACGACGCGAAGGCTCGAGAACTCCTTGAAGAGGCTCCAGAGCGGCGCAAGCGTGGCATCGATACGTCGCGCTTCGGCCGCATCGCCCTGTTGCGCCGCTGTGACGATCGTCATGCAGACCTCGGGCAGGATGCCCGCGAGGACGCTGTGCCATGTGTCGGCGCCGGCGATCATGGCCGCGGCGGCGTTCCAGTCGCCGCTGTAGCCGATCGAGAACCCTTCCGGCACAGTGCGCCTCTGGTCGGCCAGATGGCTCTTGATCGCATCGCCCTTGTCTGTCGGATTCTTGATAATGACAATCGCACCCACCTTTGCCAGGCGGCTGATGAGTGCTGGGGTTGGAAATGCGTCGTTCCTGGATTGTCGTAGACGACGATCGGCAGGCCGCTCTCGCACGCCACCGTCGAGAAATGTTCGAACACTTCGTCCTCAGTGAGCGGGGTGTAGAAGGCGGCCGCAAGCAGCCCCGCGGCAGCTCCCTTGACGTCCCGCGCGAACCTCACTGCTTCATCGGTGCGCAGCGCGCCCACACCCACCACAACCGGCATTCGCCCGGCGATTTCGTCCATGGTCTCGGCGAGCGTCCGTCGCCGTTGTGGATCGCACAGGTCGACCGCGACGACCTTGATGCCGAAGCGGGGGACCGCCTGTTCGACCATGGCTAGCCCGTCTTATGCACGACGATGTGGCTTTGAGGCTGGCGGATGTAGCTTAAGCGATTGATTGCCTAGGATTCGGTTGCTTAGGCCAACCCTTCCACCGCATCTCGCGAGCCACACCCGCCATGACCGAGGATACGTTGCTGCCGCTGTCTTTTCCAGCCGTCGGACGCAAGAAGGTCACAGCTGCGTTTGACGGCGGACGCATCACCTCGGATGGCGGCGTCATGCTTTTGGCCGCGGCCGAGCGACGCCTGCAACTGGCCGACAGGCTGGCCGCTGCGATCCACGATCCGCGCGATCCAGCGCGCGTGACGCACGCTAGGGCCGACATCCTGCGTGCCCGGATCTTTGCCGTCGCCTGCGGCTACGAGGATGCCAACGATCTCGACCGGCTGCGCACCGATCCGGCCTTCAAGCTCGCCTGCGGGCGGCTGCCCGACAGCGGGATTGATCTGTGCTCGCAGCCGACCTGTTCGCGGCTGGAGAGCCTGCCCGACCTCAGGACCGTCATCCGGCTCGGCTGGGTGCTGGTCGATCTGTGGCTGTCGAGCTATGCCGCGCCGCCGAAAAGCGTCACGCTCGACATCGATGATACGCTGGATGTCGTTCACGGCCGTCAGCAGCTCTCGCTCTTCAACGCCCACTACGACGAGCGTTGCTTCCTGCCGATCCACATCTACGACGCCGCGACAGGACGCCCGGTCGCGATGATCCTGCGTCCTGGCAAGACCCCGACGGGCAAGGAGAGCCGCGGCCATCTGCGCCGTCTCGTGCGCCGCATCCGCGCGCGCTGGCCGGCCACCCGCATCCTGATCCGGCGACAGCCATTACGGCCGGGCGCAAGTCATGGCCTGGTGCGAGAACAATGCGATCGACTACCTCTTCGGCCTACCCGGCAACAAGGTTCTGCAGCGGCTCGTCGACGAGAGCGCCGACGACATCCGAACCCGCCGCGCGCTCGAGCGCAAGTCTGTGCTGCGCGGCGATGCCGAGACCCGCTACAAGGCGAAGTCCTGGAAGGCCGAACGCCGCACCTGCGCTCGCATCGAGGCAACCACCCTCGGCCTCGACATCCGCTTCGTCGTCACCAATCTCGACAAAGGCTCCGCCGAGCACATCTACGACGTGATCTACTGCGCCCGCGGCCAGGCCGAAAACCTGATCAAGATGCACAAGAGCCAACTCGCCTCCGACCGCACCTCCTGCCGCTCACCGATTGCCAATCAGTTCCGTCTTGTCCTGCACACCGCCGCATACTGGTTAATGCTCACCCTGCGCGAGGCGGTGCCCACGACCCATCATCTGCGCAACGCCGAGTTCGCTACGCTGCGGCTCAGGCTGCTCAAGCTCGGCGCCCGCGTCATCGAAACCGTCTCGCGCATCATATCCGCCTGGCCTTCGCCGCCGCCTGTCCCGAGGCAAGTCTGTTCCGGGCGATCGCCAGCAATCTGCTACCGGCAGGACCATGACCGCCGGGGCAGCGGGCCCCGCCGAACCACACAGCTTCCACCCTCCAGCGCGTTCACAAGTCCAGACACAGCCGCGGTGAAAAAGACGCCGAGCCGCCACCTGTCCGCCGCTCAGCGGCAAACGAACCCAGATCCGTCATGAATAAGACGGGCTAGAGGCGCAAAGGCGGGCGACAGTCCGCTTCGAGACGGCGCCCGGTCATCAGATGCAGATCGACTTCGGCGATACCCGTGTTTGGATCGGCGGCGAGCGGGTGCGGATCCATGTGTTTGTCGGGACGCTTGGCTATTCGCGCCGGGTGCATATCCGGGCCTCGCAGAGGCAGCGCCAGGCCGACTGGTTCGAAGGGATGGAGGGCGCATTCCTGCGGTTCGGGGGCGTTCCGGGCCTGATCGATAATGCGGAGGCTCTTGTCGAGCACCATGACGCGGTGACGCGCCAGGTGAGGTTTACGCGCAGCTGCATGCCTCCGCCCGGTACTGGGGCTCCAGCCTGGGGCCTGTGCTCCCTATCAAGCACGTACGAAAGGGAAGGACGAACGCGGAGTGGGCCACGACAAGAAGATCGCGATCGCCGGGCGGCGGTTCGAGAGCTGGGCGGCGTTCGAGGCGCATCTGGACCGATGGACGCGCGAGGTCGCCGATCAGCGCGAACACGGCACGACCGGTGTCGCGCCGGTGGAACGCTTTGCCGATGAAGCTCGCACGCTTCGCCCCCTGGCTGGGCGTGCCCCGTTCGGTCAGTTGCGGGACCTGGTCCGCAAGGTTCAGGCCGACTGCGCGATCGATCTCGACACCAACAGCTACTCGGTCCCTTGGCGCCTGATCGGCGAGAGCGTCCAGGTCGTGGTGCTGGCAGGCCGGGTGATCATCCGTCATGCCGGCCAAGTGGTGGCCGACCAATACAGTAGCAGCTGCCGCTATTGCCGGGACGAAAAGGATTGCAGCTCTCGGCGTCGACATTAAGCCTAATGAACCTCTTCCGGAGAACCTGATCGACTTGATTGCCACCCCTAACGAGCAACGCATGTACGATCTACATTTACTCAAGCGGCGGGACCTCTTTGTTTTGAAGGAGGCTGCGTATAAGGCGTATTTTCCACAGTACAATCAGTTCCTTGAATTCCAGGACGTGGAAATTGATATCTCTGCGCGATTAGGGCACGTGTCGAAAGCAAATTGCACGTTTTCGCTCGAGTTACTTATTCAATGTAATTGGGCTAGCCTATTCGCGGTCGGCATAGTGAGCGACGCTGTCGGGATAATCGAGCCGGTGCACCAGCGTCGCTCGAACGAATGGATGCATCGCGCGGCCGACATTGTTCACCGACTACACCTCTCCAGAATCGAGCGGGCGCCGAAGAGCGGGTTGGGGTGATCTGCCACGGGTAATTTCCCCATCTGAGATTAGAGTCCGGGCCTTCTTGCTCTGATGCGTCCGTCTTTTCCTTTGTGTTCCTCTGCTTCGGTGCGGCGATAAGGCAAGCTTACCGGACACGACTGTGCTGCGACAGGTGCGGCGGATTGCTGCCATTTGGGTTGTAATAAGCGCCGCAATGAATCATTATGCCGACGATGATTCTGCGTCCGAAATAGCCCCTACCTCGTCACGTCACGCAGTCCGGCGCCGCCCCGTCCGCTCCGACTGTCACCGTACCGAGATGGCTGGGCAAGGCGGTCGAGGCGGCGGAAACCGTTGAGGATGCTGCCCCTGGCCACCGGCGCGGCCATCGCCATGCTGGATGCGGTTGTGCGCCGCGACGAAAAATTGGCCGGCGCCTGGCGGCAGCGCCTCGCGCTCGCCGCCGCCGCGGTGACGGCGCGGCAGACGGGGCGCACCGAGAATGAAGCGGCGCTGCGCGATTCCTTGCTCCTCGCCCGCCCCGGCGATTTTTTGTCCGTTGGCCCGGCTACGCGGTGGCAAGGCCGCGACCGTCCAGGCCTCAGACGCAGGTGGCACAGCATCGTCGACGACGATGAATGCCTCGTGCCGATCGGCAAGTTCGACCAGGCTCTCCATCGGCGCGCCAGCGCGTGGTCGCATCCTCGATAGGACTGACGTCGCGACCGGCAAGCTTCGGCTGTGTGAATGATCGCACCATTCATTGCTACTGTTCCTTGGGGCGGGCAGAAATCACAGTTTGCTGAATGGTCTGAATCTCGCGCCTCATCCACCTCAGGAGCTTCGGAATCCGCTCTTGCGGCATCTGTGCAATTGTCGCCTTGATAGCCAAGGCCCCAACGACATCCCTGCCAGGCGGTCGAATGGGCAACGCTAGCGATGAAATTCCAGTTACGAGATGGCCCTGATCTAGAGCATACCCTACCTTACGGATGCCCGGCAGTTGGTGCCGGATCTCCTCTGCACTTCGGCCGTTGAAACCGTGGTAGAGGTGAGCGTCGGCGCTTATGATTCCATTGGCTTCTTCAGGGGGCAGAAAAGCCAGAATTGCAAGGCTTGCCGAACCGACGCCCAGCGGCACCCGACTACACGCGTAACGGGCCACGCTGTCTATGGGGTAGGCTCCCTCTTGCCTGTCTAAGCACACACTATGGAAGCCGCTTCTCGCCACCAGAGAGACAGAATTCCCCGTTTTGGCTGCCAGTCGCAATAGCGCGGGACGGCAGCAACGACGTAGGCTCGTGCTTTCAACGGCCTTGGCTCCGAGCGTGTGCAATAACAAACCCAAGCGGTAGCGCCTCGTTGAGGGATCCCTCTCAAGTAGTAAATGCCGCTCAAGCGCGCTCACGATCCGATGCGTTGTTGACATGGTGAGGCCGAAAGCTTTCGCCATTTCGTGCACACGCGCCCCTTCCTCCCCCACCTCGGCAAGATATTTTAGAAGAGCCACAGAGCGGTCGAGAAGCTGTGCGCCCTTTACTTCCTCGGTTTCACTCTTATCGATTTGCCTTTTCATGACGGCGCCCGCGCCCCCTCAAGGTTGTAAAACCGGTCGACTGCCAGGGCGCTCAGTGGAAAAAACGGTGTTCCAAGTTCTGCCGGAGGCCGGCTGCGTTTTTGTGCAATCAGGCGAGACGCTTGCGGTGGCAGACAACTTATAAGCGCCCGGAGGGCTCAGACCGAACCAAACAGCTGTACATTGGCAGGCCAGACCTCGATTAAGGTAGTCACGCGGCGCGAGTGCCGTCTATGATTGAAGGTGGTTGCAATATTGCGAGTATTTAGCTGCCAACTCATCTGCGCGTTGTTCGCACTCATCCAGCGCCATTGCTTCGCAATCATAGCCGAGCAGCTCACGTAAGATTCCTGCCGATTCTCCCGTGAAGCGCACGGTACCGTCGCTTTCGACCGCCTCGATCCCATCGTACTTCTGGCATTGCGAATTAATCTCCACCGCATCGTCCAAGGACAAGCCTTGAGGCAGTTCGATCGAAATGCCAGTTGGAGCAATCCTAACTGGATAGCCTCCCACGAGACCAAGTGGCCCCGGCGCGTGAACAACGCGTTCCAACTGATCGGCAAACGCGCGTAGAATCGCTATCGCTGACGAAGCGGTGACGGATTGCCCCGCAAGACCTTTCACTCGGCGAAACCGTCCGGCTACGTTCGCGAAAATTTCATTGTGCCCCAGTTCCTGTGGCCTAACTTTCTGGCCGTTCCGATATATGGTCAAGTGATAGGGCGCTCCGTTCGTGGAGCCGGTGCTCGGCATACGATAACTCACATAATGTTGGGCAAAAAACTGCACATCCACCGCTTTCAGTTCGCAACCCAGAAGATGTGCTGCTGCCAACCTGATGCCCGGCACGGCATTTGCGATATTACCGATCCCAATTGTCGGGGAGAGACCCTCGGCCGCAAGCGCGGCATTCGTGACGTCAGGGTAGGATGCGTTGACGACGATGCTCTCCACACCAGCGTCCCTCACAGCCCTCATGAGGCGTCGTACGAGCATTAGATGCATGGGCGTCCATACGCCGCCGCGTGCTCTATCGATCTGCTGATAGGCATCGGCCGGCAATTGCGTTATCCGCCACCAGGAATGCAAAGTCGTGGCATTAAAAATTATATCAGGACGGAGAACCGCTAGGCGCTCTGCTGTAGCCTCTGTATTCATCAAATCCAGCGGAACTACCTCGATGGCCGGAGAGAGCCCGAGGTTTACGGCAGTGTACTTTGCGAGGTTGACCCTCAAGGAGGCCCGCTGCAGATCTCGCGCTCCAACGTGCAGATCGTAGGGTCTGCCGCTTTGGCTGAGAAAATCAAGAACGGCCCCGCCAAGTACGCCGTGCCCAACAATCAGGATCTTTACGCGGCCATTCAATGCAGCTCTCCAGGTTCGTTGCCGAAGAAGTTTGTAACGCGGAGTTAGCAAGGACGGAATGAGAGTTTCGTGAATTTTATGTTAAGCTCCTGACACAATCATAATATACTTGTTACAATCATATAATACTGTCACACTATGCGGGAGGCTATTGCTGTGTTTCTATCTGTCTATACCAAGCCTGCAGCTGATACGTCGCTTACGTGTGGCAGGAGGTATGGAGTGCGGCTGAGCTTTTCGATGAAACGGTTTACATGCCGCCCGGCGAATTTGCGGTGCTTCGAAAGGAGGGCCGAGGACAGGTGGAGAGCAAGACATGTTGACCTCGGTACGACCTGCCGATGTTGTACTCGAAATCGATCTCAGCGCGATTCAGGTGAACTTTCAGACCATATCGGCCCTCGTTGGGCCGCAGGTAAGGGTAGCCGCTGTCGTCAAAAGCGACGCCTACGGGCTTGGCTTGGTTAAGATTGCAGGCGCGCTCATTGACGCCGGATGTGATCTGCTCTTCGTCGGCAATCTGCACGAAGCGCTGCTTCTGAGGTCTTCCCATATTGGCGCGGCAGTTGCGGTTTTTTGCGATGAGTTTGCGAGGTATGGCGGACACTATCGATCGAACGGTCTTATACCAGTTGTGAATAATTGTGTCGAACTGGATGCCATTAGCGGCGCACGGGAGCCGCAAACATACTTTCTCAACGTGGAGACTGGGCTCTCTCGCTTTGGCCTCTCTTTCGATGACGTCCGGCGCAAGTATCTTTGTGGTTTCTTCAAGCGGCATCCGCCTTCGGCCGTACTCAGCCACCTGGCATGCAGCGAACGCGCTAGGGACGCAAGGAATTTGCTCCAAAGGAACCGTTTTCGGGCGACGTCAGATCTGCTTAAACCGACACTTCGCAGCCTCGCTGCTTCTGCCGGTGTGTGGCTAGGGGAACGCTATCACTTCGATATGGTACGGGTGGGCTCGGCACTGTACGGACTTAACAATGCCGGCATCGGGCCAAATCCTTTAAAGCCCGTTGCCAGCCTTATGGCAAAAACACTCGAGGTGCAGAATGTAGCAAGGGGTGAGGTAGTTGGCTACGCTGCGACTTTTCGCACGGCCCGAGCCAGCCGCATCGCGATCGTCGCGATCGGCTACAAGCATGGCCTTCCATGGGCCTGCGCCAACAAGATATCCGTCCGGTTTGCTGGATATTCTGCTCCTTTGATCGGAAGGGTGTCCATGGAATACATAACAATTGACGTAACGGATGTTCCTGAGTCGCTTTGTGGTCCGGGTACGAATGTGGAACTGCTGGGCGACGATTTCACCGTCGATGACCTTGCCGCGACCGCCGGCGTTCATCCACAAGAAGTGCTCACGCGGCTTGGTGCCGGTTGCGCAAGGCGGTATCTGGATGGTTCTTCTGCACCCGCAGGGTTCCCGGGCAATTTGACTAATGCAGGCCATGGCCAAGATCCGCGCGCCAACCTGCCTAGAGCGAAGAGGCCCGACTGCCTTGCTTCAAGATAGTTATAGGAAAGGACTTTTCTTTGTCACGATCTCTGCAGTCGCGTGGAGCACCGCACGGCTGTTCGTTAGGGCTCTACCACTTAACGCCTGGACAATTTTGTTTTGGCGCAGTCTGTTTGCGGCGGCTTTCCTCGCAATTCATCTCTTTGTAGATGGGCCAAGACATAGTCTCCGCCCAACAGGGCGAGGGATGGTTGTTGCAGCCTCGTTGGCAATCGCACTGCTGGCGTTCATCCCCGCGTGTCAGTTAACCTCGATTGCCAACGTAGCAGCCCTCTATGGGACGACACCGGTCTTCACGGCTATCCTGGGGTGGCTTTGGCTGGGCGAGAAAATTCGTCCTGCGACCCTGTTGGCAATAGTAACAATGGCTGCGGGTACCTGCGTGCTCGTCTGGGGAACAGATCTAGACTCCGACTTTGTTGGCAGCGCTCTCGCCGTCGCCATGACCTTCATGACCGCGTTTGTTGCTGTGTGTATCCGCCGGCACCGCGAAGAATCGCTTCTGGGTTCTATCTGCGCGGCTAACGTCTTCGTCTCACTGGTCAGCCTGTGCTTCGCTGCGCCGCTATTACCAAGTCTGAGACAGCTGGTTTATCTTGCGCTTTTTGGCCTGGTGCAAGTGGGATTGGCTTTTGTGTTCTATTCGGCTGGCGCTCGTCGCGTTCCAGCTTCGCAAGCCTCCTTGATTGGGGCGCTAGAAACGCCGTTCGCTCCACTTTGGGTGTGGCTCGCATTCGGCGAAATACCCTCCTTGTCGACCCTCGTTGGGGGTGGGATCATCACCGCATCAACAGTCGGGTACCTTCTAGCGATGGCCGGACTCGCGGCGCGCCCGTAACGCTGACGTTTGACCGTCCCAAGAGTTGCAGGAAGGCGTGAAAAGGAGCTGAGGTCAATGAATAATTTGCAAGCGCCAATCATGATTGAAGGCATTGCGGCGATCATAGAAAGGTATCGTGCTGTCGTTCTGGATCTATGGGGCGTCTTGCACGACGGAGAAGTTGCCTTTCCACACGCGATCACGGCCCTGAATGCTTTGCGAAACAAGCAGCTTGATATCTGCCTCCTATCGAACTCTCCCCGTCGTGCCTACCAAGTTGCTAAACACATAGAGTCGATGGGAATAGGACCGCCTCAATATAACTATATTGTCACATCTGGAGAGCTGGTTTACAAGGCGCTAGAAGATGCCTCAGACGACTGGCATAGAGCACTCGCAGCTCGCTACTTCCACATTGGACCACCTGAGCTGGCGGGCTTGCTCCGGGGGTTAGATCGGTTCGAGGTCTTTTCACCTCGGGACGCCGATTTCATTTTAACCACCGGGGCGAGTACTCAGCCGCCAAAAGAAGTTGCGGCTCTACTGAAGGAATGTGCTTTGCGCAAACTTCCCATGGTCTGCGCGAATCCCGATCTGGTCGTTTTAGTTGGCGATCAACTTGTTGTTTGTGCGGGGGCGCTCGCCGAGCAATACGAAGCGTTGGGAGGGGAGGTTCTCTACCATGGAAAGCCGTATTCATCGGCTTACCGACGCGCACTCGACCTTCTCGGCTACGAAAGACATGAAGTGCTCGCAGTGGGTGATTCGCTACGGACTGACGTTGCGGGTGGTCGGAACGAGGGCATAGACGTGCTCTTCATCACCAGTGGCATTCATAGAGACGCCGCTGGTGACTTCTCAGCAGGCAAATTGCCCAGTGCGCAGTTCTTTGCCGGAGAACCAGTCGTTCCCACTTTCGCTGCTTCCCTCTTTAGGTGGTAGGAGAGGAAGGTGACGAGAACCACCACCCTTGGCAAGGTAACTGATTTCCAGGATGATTTCGATGTGAGAATCTGAGCCGACGGATTTTGACAGCCACGGTGCGCGCGTCGATATAGAGTTTTCACGACGCCGCCCGGATCAGTTCCCCATCGGCTGAATACCTGGGCCACGGTTCTCAAGCGTCTGCGCAGCAGGTTGATGGATGGCTGGCGAGAGCAATTCGAGGGTCGCCGCAGGCGAGCGAAGGGGCCTCCTCGACAGTCCTCATCGATGACCCCGGGTCGCATCCCGAAAGCCACTGGGGCAAGTCTATCGGGGTGGATGCCTATGTGCATGAGGCCCAGAGGTACGGTTCGATGTTTCGTTTTATAAGAACTGCTCCCAGTCCGGGCGCGTTGGATATTTCGAAGTAACCAGAACTGATAGACGGCGGACTCTCGAGAACCTCAACATATCCGTCATCCGCCTTAAAAGCAGGATAATGCTCATGGATCATAAAATTCGTGATATTGGCTTCAATCTGGAGCGTTGCATTTTCGATTAGACTGCTTCCGCACACATGTGGAGCTACACGCATATTGTAGGCTTCTGCCATCGCGCAAATTTTCTTCGTCTCCATCAGGCCTCCCGCTGTCCCGATATCAGGCTGGATAATCCCGCAGGCTTGCAACTCGAAGATCTTACGGAACCCGAACTTCGTATAGACACGTTCTCCAACAGCAATCGGTAAACGAATTTGTTCCGAAATTACTTTCAGCGCCCCGTTATCGAATGGATCGCAGGGCTCTTCGACAAAGCAAATGTCGAGCTCACCGATTTTTCGGCAAAACCGAATCGTCTCATCGGTAGTCAATCCCCCACTGAGATCGATCATGAGTTCAATTTCGGGCCCGGCCGCATCACGGACAGCCTTGACCCGGCGGTATGCAAGCTCAATTGCTTCGGCTGACATCGATCGTCGTGTGACGTGTTGTAGAGCCGAGCCGACCCGCTGTGCCAATGGGTAGAATTTGAGCGCCCCATATCCCTCCTTCAGAGGGCGTTCTACCGCACGGGCAAATTCGTCCGGCGTATCAGCCGCACCGTACCAACCGTTCGCATAGGCCCGCACACGGTCCCGAATTTTTCCGCCGACAAGCTCATAAACAGGGACCCCGAGACATTTGCCTTTGATGTCCCAAAGAGCCTGCTCTATCGCGCTGATGCCGGCAAAGATGATCGGGCCACCATTCTTTGCCCAGAACGAATGATCATACATTGTAGACCACAGCTCTTCGATCCGAGAGGGGTCTTTGCCGATTAAGAATCGTTCCGAGAGATCCTTGATCATCCCTGCCGCTGCGGTCCCACCGACGCCATAGGCTATTCCTGCCTCGCCGGCCCCCGTTATGCCTTCGTCCGTCGAGATTTCAACCAAGACAGGATGCAGGCGGCCAGATCTGAGCAAATAAATATTGACAGCGGTAATTTTCATAGTCGCCTCGCAATCCGATGTTGTTACCTTACAGGCTGATCCGCTGATACTCGGTCGCTGAAGGGATTCCTCGAGCCAGGAACAAGGTCCGGTTCCAGCACTGCATGACGACCGAAAAGGCCGTCTGCGTCGGCTCACGCAACGAGGTCCGCTTGCAGACCGAGTCAGGTGCATTGGTCCGATCCCGCAGAATATCCATAACATCGCAGGCGTCCGTACAGCCCGCTTCTCGTGTCTTCAGAACCTCGAGGCGCTTCTGGCTCGACGGATATTGCTTGGCCAAAAGCTCAGAATCTTCGTCAGCGCGAATTTGGTCATTCAAGGCATGATTGGTGTGGGCAAAGAATGAACCCGATCTGAACACTGACACGCCATGTCTCGCGGAAACCTCTATCGAGGCGATTTGCTTTGACGCATCGCCGAAAAGATATGCCCGACCAGCCATATGCGGCAGCGAATTTGCCGCTTCGATTGCTGTATTCACGTCCGGGCAGCCAAGAAAAACGCGGCGAACGATTTGGCTCGGAATTCCGTCGCAACGTGACTTTAAGACAAGGTCATTGTTGACGAAACCAAAGCCCGCTCGGTTGAACCCTACCCAACCGAGACCACCTACGGCTGCCACGGTGGCGAATTCAAAGCCACTTGGGCCGACATGAATGAAAAGAGCCTGTTCCGCATCGCTCCCTGGCGGCCCGTCCCAGTTCTGTGCAATCAGCGCTCCGTCACGCGTTTGCACCGCCAGACCACTGCAGCCGGTCGCCGCAGGCGACGCAAGAAGTTCAAATGAGCTGCGCAGGACGATACCCAACACCTCGCGGCCAGCACCGTCCGCGATTCCGCGCAACTCGGCTCCAACATGAGGAGCCATCACATCGACCGTCGCCAGAACAGCGCTGGCGCGCTTATGTGCCTGGGCCAAATCCGCGACTGACAAGGATGCTAAACGACGGCCCAAGGCCTGACCGATTAGATCAGCGAACTGACTGCCATGCTGAAAACCACGCTCGTATGGAGATCCCGACAAGACCATAATTGGAATAGGTAGCGCGGACGCCATCGCAATCGCGGCCCTTGTCAAAAGGAAAATTGTGATCCCCTCTTAGACCTACAAATTTTCTTGTCAAGAAAATTCACGCCTCGCCTGCAACTTGGGCTAGTGCGCTGATCTCCTTGACCAGACCACTACGCCAGGCGCCCTCCTTTTCCATTTCTTCAAAAACCTGGCGGGACTTCGCGCGCCACGCCTTTACCCCGACATAACACAAAACCGCTCCGTCCTCCTCCAATAGGGCGGGCAAAAGATCACGCGTGTGGCCAAGCAAATTCGAACAAAATTCCGCAGCCTCGACGGCAGCTTGTTCCAGCCCGGTTTGAATGTGCGGAGCGAGAATTTGATAACGCTGTAGGTTCATTGCAAATGTCAGGTCGAGCGGCCGGTAGTCCAATGCTGTCATGAACCGAGCAAATCGCGTGAAACGCATGCTCACAACATGACTGAGATTGGTAATCATCGCTGCAAATTTGCCGTCCTGGAACGCGTTCACCACCTCATTCCACGGAACAACTACAGGTCGGCCCCCCATAATCTCGAGATAGCGGAACATCGTATCGTTTTCGGGGCACCTTATGGGCAAGTCTCTTAGGTCATCCGGAGACAAGATAGGGGTACGCGATAACAAAACTAGGGAAGGACCCCGCTTCCACTTCAATCTCGGATTTAGAAGTTCGACCGAATTGCTTCGGAGGGCTTGCCTGACTTCTCGATCAAACAAGGCGCTTTCCGAAAACCGCTCCAGATGCTTTTCATCGTCGAAGCAAAACGGAAGTGATGCTAGTTTAACCGGATCTGAATAGTGCTGAAAAAACCCCAGGCTTTCGACGAAAATGTCAATAATTCCATTGACGAGGGCTCGCACTTGAGTTTCAGCGGGACCAAGTTGCCCCCCGGGAAATACCGAAATCGCAAGATCGTATCCTGTTTTTTGGCTGACTAGGGACGAGAACATCTCGATAGCTCTGCCCTCAGGATCCCAGGACGGCACCAGAGTGCCCAAACAACGCGGCATTTCAGAATCCGACTGAAGGAAATATTGCGCTGGCCGATCCAATTCCAGGCCGAAACGCACCAAAGCTGCGATCGACGCCGGGGCCTTTCCCGTTTCAAGCTTCGATAGCTGCGACACAGACATGGCGACCTTTCCAGCGAGGGCTTCGAGACTAAGGCTCTTGGCCTTGCGGGCCTCGCGCAGCCGCTTTCCAACCAAGCCATTGATCTGTTTTTCCACTTCGGATCTCGCGTCCATTACCGCTCCTGCGCGCTTACTTCGATCGCGGCCGCTACACTGCACCTAAAGCTTGTGAGGAAAGCAGGGGAAATCTCTGGGCCGCTTTGCTCACCCTATCACGCCTCTATCGGAAAAAACAGACGGCGGCGTATACGCAAGAATTTTCTTGACAAGAAAATGAAGTCATGTGTCCATAGGAGGCATCAAGGCCCGTGATCGGCATAGCGCCATAATTAGAGAGAAGATAAAGCCGTGGCTGGACGGAATATGGCGTTTTCGCCTCAAGAATATCGAGAAAGGCTGGCAAAGGTCCAAAACGCCATTCAACAGCACGGGATGGTTGGCTTGCTTGTTCATTCGCCGCATAATATCTGCTATCTTACCGGCTATCACACCTCGGGCTTTTTCGCTTACCAGGTCCTCTTGGTCCCCGCCGACGGCGAGCCGCTGTTATTGGTCCGTGAACTGGAACGGACCAATGCTGACGAGTATTCATGGCTGGCTCTCGACCGGCAGGCTGTTTATCTCGACAACGAAGATCCGGCTTCCGTGACGGGTCGGTGGCTGGCTGAACTCGGGTGGACGGCGGCCAGCGACCCAATCGGTGTCGAAAAGACCTGCTTCAATTTGGCAGTAAAAGACTACGAGGAGCTTTGCCATGCTGCGAGGCCGAATAAAGTAGTCGACGGGTCAGGTATCGTCGGTCGCGTGCGGCTCATTAAATCGTCACAGGAGATCGCTTATTCGCGTCGAGCTGCCGAAATAACCGACATTGCGATGCGTACAGGACTTGAGGCTCTCGCCGTCGGAAAAAAAGAACTCGAAATCGCAGCGGCGATCCAGGAACAACAGATCCTAGGCGGTTCCGAGTACACAAGCCTGCCGAATTACCTCTCATCTGGTTATAGAATGAGGATCGGTCATGCCACGCCGACTGAGAAGGTGATCGAGGCCGGCGACGTCCTCAAATTCGAGCTTACCAGTTGTGTGAAGCGTTACAGTGCAGCCATGATGCGCACTGCGGTGATGGGGGCGCCGACTGCCGAAGTCGCTCAGGTCGCCGATCTCCTGATAAACTGCCAAGACCGTGCCTTCAGCATCATGAAGCCAGGCGCAATTGCCGGAGAAGTTGACGCGGCCGTACGCCAACCGGTCTTAGAGGCAGGACTTCGGAAGACCTATTATCCACGAGTTGGCTATTCCTTGGGCATCGGCTTCCCCCCCGTTTCCGGCGAGTGGGAAATCTGCGACTTCATGGCAGGCGATACTTGGCTGCTCCAGGCCGGGATGATCTTTCACATGCTCGTCAATGCCAACGGCATTTCCTTCAGCGAGACTATTCTGGTCACGGCAACGGGTTCGGAACGCCTGACATCCCTACCGCGGGAGCTCTACATTGCCCAATAATCCCACCTCGTCGGCCAGCGCCTTTTCCGGCCCGAATTCGGATCTTGGGAAAGGCGAGGCTGCCGGGCTGCTGATCACGAACATTGCGGAACTAACACCCCTTGATGAATTTGGGCCGCGTCCTCAGAGAGGTGGCCTGAAACACCTAAAGTCGATCAGAAACGCTGCAATCCATGTCGTTCAGGGGCGGATAAGGGATTTTGGGCCTGCGGAACGAGTGACGGCCGGATTGCCGAAGGGAGCAGCGCCTAGAGTTCTTGATGCGTTCGGAGGTGCGGTGATACCTGGCTTCGTCGACTGCCATACCCACCTGCTCTATAGCGGCTCGCGTGCCGACGAGTACCCAATGCGGGTGGCGGGCGCTAGTTATAGTGAAATTAGTTCCAGCGGCGGCGGCGTCACCCGCACAATTCGCGAAAGCAGCGACGCAACCTCAAGCGAACTGAAGCAGGCGTTGACGGCGAGGCTGGAGAAGGCGTTGCTGAATGGGACAACGACTGCGGAAATCAAAACCGGTTACTGGGTCGGTCCAGAAGGAGAATGCGCGGCGCTGGATATCATAGCCGAAGTCTCCGCTTCTCAGCCAGTCGATCTCGTTCAAACGTTTCATGTCGCGTTGGGCACGCCGGCACGATTTGGAGGAGCTGGGGAATATGTCAGATATGTCATAGACCACGTTCTACCGTCAGTTGCCTCCCATGCACGCTTTTGCGACGTCGTTTGCGATGTCGGGGCTTTCTCGCACGATGAGGCGCGGCAAATATTGCAAGCAGCGGGCCGGCGCGGTTTAAACTTCAAGATTCACGCCGATGAATTTTCCACCGCCGGCGGTGCCGAACTCGCAGCTGAGCTTGGCGCTGTTTCAGCCGATCATTTATGCTTCCTGGGAAAAGATACTGTCCTAATCCTGGCCAAGGCACAAACGGTTGCCGTCTTGCTTCCGGCGACGTGCCACTATCTGCTTGCTCCCAGGTTTGCGGACGCCCGCCAACTCATCGACGGCGGAGTACCGATTGCCCTTGGAACAGATCATGGGCCAGGCAGTCCGACGCTTTCTATGCCGTTCGTCATGGGCTTGGCATGTTCCTGGTTGCGAATGGACCCCGCTGAGGCGTTGGTTGCGGCGACTTGGAACGCCGCTTGCGCCATCGGATGCGCCTCAACTGCGGGCCAAATAGCGGTCGGGCGCCCAGCGGACCTGGTGGTCCTTGAGGCGCCGACCTATCGAGATCTGCCATATCTGATCGACCAAAACCTTGTCCGATACACGCTTAAGGACGGCGCTGTCTTCGGCAAGCACATAAATTAACAATTTCAACAAAGGGGAAAGAAGCCATGAAGTACATTCCATGGAAATTGGCTATTCGGTTAGCCGTTGCAGCACTGTCATTGACCCCCGCGTATGCTCAACAGAAGTTGACCATCTCAGCATCTGGCGGCTCCTATGATGCCTGCGTGAAACAGGTCTACTCCGACTCCTTCGAGAAGGAGACCAGCATCAAGGTCGTGGTCGGAAGCCCCGCCTATGATACGGGTGTTTGGCGGGCTCAGCAGGAATCGGGAAAAGTCGAATGGGACGTGGCGACATCGGATCCGGGCCAGTTGCAGCAGTTGGTCGAGAACGGTTGGGTGCTTCCGCTTCATCCAAAACTGTTGGAAAGCAAAGGGGGGCTCGTCGACTTTCCCGGCATGGTGGCCACGAAAGATAACAAAGTTTATGCGCTTCCATCCGAAATTTTCGGCATCGTCGTCACCTATAATTCCGATGCCTTCCCCGGCGAGAAACCTCGCACATGGTCAGACGTGTTCGACGTCAAGAAGTTTCCCGGCAAGCGCCTGTTCTCCAATTCCGTCGTCGATTTTGGCGTGCTCGAGATCGCCCTGCTGGCCGATGGCGTTGAGCCTTCAAAACTTTATCCCCTCGACGTGGAACGCGCGTTGAAGAAGCTCGATACAATCAAGAGTGATATTGCCTGGTACGATTTTGGCACACAGCAGATCGCATTGCTTCAGCAAAAGGAGGCAGTTATCGGCGCGGGCTGGGATGGACGCGTAAAGGCGCTGCAGAAAGACGGGGTCCACGTCGACTTCTCACCTGATCAGGCGATCGTCAAGCCGGATTTGTGGGTGCTGCCAAAAGGCGGGAACGCCGAAGCGGGAACGCGCTTTCTCGCCCATATCCACGACCCCCAACGCCAGTCGGACTTCGCCAAATGTATTGGATATGCGCCTGCGCTGAAGGGTGCCTACTCCCTGTTGGGCACCGGTCAGAAGTTCACGATCGACCCTCAGGATCTAAGCAAAGTCGTACCATGGGGCGCCAATTATTGGGCCGAACATGCGCGTGACGTCACGACCCGTTTCAACGAATGGCTCACCCAATAAGGGTGAGCCAGCGTGGCTCTTGGACCATTCAGGATGGACAACGTTCCCGTCGATGCCGCTATCTCTGTCAGAGGTATTGCTAAGCGTTTTGGAGAGAAGGAGGTCCTCCGCGGGATCGACTTGGAGATTCCAAACGGTGCTTATGTAACGCTTCTCGGCCCGAGCGGGTCCGGCAAGACCACACTACTTAGGATTGTCGCCGGCTTCAGCGTCGCCGATGCCGGGACGATCAAGATTTCCGGAACGGATGTCACTCGACGTCCGGCCCGGGAGCGGGAACTCGGCATGGTATTTCAGAACTATGCCTTGTTCCCCCATCTGACCGCTCGAGAAAACATCGAGTACCCGTTGCGTGTTCGAAAGCTAGCCAAGAAGGAACGCCGGGAGCTGGCTGACCAATATCTGGAGCGCGTCCAGCTGACCGGATGCGCAAACAACTATCCGGGGACACTGTCGGGAGGTCAGCAGCAGCGCGTTGCACTTGCTCGGGGGCTCGTCTGCCGGCCAAAAGTCCTCCTCCTGGATGAGCCGCTAAGTGCGCTGGACAAGCACCTTAGAAGCGACATGCGAGAGTTTCTTAGGCAATTGCAGCGGGACGTCGGGATAACGTTTATTCACGTCACCCACGACCAGAGCGAAGCGCTCGCGCTATCAACGATGGTAGTGATCATGAAGGACGGCCAGTTAGAGCAGGTTGGCAGGCCAGAGGAACTTTACCTCAATCCTAAAACGAGCTTCGTCGCCGGCTTCATCGGGGACAGCAATCTCGTGGCCGCACGAATTCGAGATGCAAACGCCCACTCTACCCTGGTGGAGCTTTCGGACGGTCAACAATGCTTGTTGCCGAAACGTGAACTGGCTGTGCCAAGCGAATGTCATGATGTCCAAATTGTGCTCCGCCCTGAGGACGCTGTCTTCGGTCAAGGGCCCGCGACACCTTCTGTTATGACGAATGGAGTGATCATCAAGACGACTTTTATGGGCACTCATCATGAAGTTGTAATGGAGACAAATCTCGGCAAGTTGACCGCCTATTCAAGGGCGGATTTTCCAGCCGGCGGACAAGCGACTGCAATGTGGCCGCTGGACAGGGTCGCGGTGGTCTCGCCATGACTGCTCAGCCATCCTCATCTTATCGGCTAGCAAATTTCGTGGCTATCGGACCCGGCCTCTTGTGTGTGCTTTGCTTGTTCGCTGTGCCGCTCGGCGTACTGGCGCTCCGCAGCATAACGGATCCTCACTTGGGATTTGGAAACTACGACACTTTGGTAACGTCACCGACTTATCTTCGGGTGGCATGGCGCACAATTTGGATTTCTGTCGCAGCAGCAATGATTTGCGCTATCGCTGGAACCCCAGTCGCATACAGCCTCGCGCACTCGGATCGAAGATCGCTCAATACGCTAATGCTGGCCGTCCTGGTTCTGTCCTTTCTAACCAGCTCGCTGATCCGCACCTTCGCCTGGATGGTGATCTTTGGCGCCCAAGGACCTCTTTCGAGAATACTCGATATCTTCGGCTGGGGAGCATCTGGCCTTTTGGGTTCATCGACCGCCGTAATTGTCGGGATGGTGCATTTTTTGTTGCCGGTTTACATCCTGACGGCGTTTTCTGGCCTCAGAAAGGTCCCCTACCATCTTGTCGCCGCAGCGGAGGGCCTCGGCGCAAGTCGTATTTTCGCTCTAGCGACTGTTTATCTTCCGTTGGCGATGCCCTCGATTATTAACGCCGGTTGCGTTGTCTTCATCATCGGTATCGGCTTTTTTATTACTCCCGCACTGCTTGGGGGGCCGAGGCAGACCATGCTGGCCCAATTGATAGCGCGTAGTGTCACGCAGTTCGGCGACTTTGGTTTTGCCGCGGCGGGCGGCGTCATTCTTCTGGCGATCACATTGGGCTGCTTGTGGATCGTCAGGATACTAGCACGAGGCGGCGCGCCAAAATGATACTTTCATCGACCTCCGAACCTCGCTCACATCGTATCCGTATCGGAATTGCCGGTGCAGGACTTTGGGCCGAGCGGGCGCACGTGCCCTCGTTCTCCCGACTGCCGGAGATGGACATTGTGGCTGTGGCGGACCCCGATCAGAACCGTGCAGCTTCGCTGGCCGACAGGGTGTCAGGCTGCAAGGTGTACCGAGACGCCCATACAATGCTATCAGCCGGACTAGACGCGATTATCATCGCGACGCCCGAGGACACGCATTACGCGGTTGCAAGGGCCGCCATCGAAAGCGGTGTGCATGTTCTGTGCGAGAAACCTCTGGCCAGGACCGTTGATGAGGCGCGCGAACTCTCCGAGTTGGCCGCCAGATCGAACGTCATCACAAGGATAGGGTTCGTCTTAAGGTATAGCCCGGCTATGAGGCAGCTCAAGCGGCTCGTGGACAGCGGCTACACTGGGAAGATCCACAGCTTCGTGTTCTCCAACAACTTCCCTCAGTTCTTTTTTCCTAATGAGCCGTTCCATTGGGTGATGGACGCCGCACGCACGGGCGGCGGCGCCTTCATGGAGTACGGATGCCATGGTTTGGACCTTGCCAGATGGCTTGTCGGAGAGATCGATGAGATATGCGCCAGCGCCGTTACGTTGGTCACGGAGCGAGCCGACCCGGTGAGCGGAGCCATGCGAACCATCACTGTGGACGATGTTTGCTCTTGGCTCGGCCGCTTCGAAAATGGTGCGGAAGGACAATTCCACGTCAGTTGGAGCTCATTGCCTGGCTTCGGCTTTCAAGTTGCCGTCAGCGGCGAAAAGGGCACTCTCGGCTGGCGAATGACCAAATCTTGGCCGTTCGCGGAGCTGCTTGGCTGCCGCGATCCCGACGGAGAATTTCAACCGATCAGCATTGATGAAGCCTTTACGGAAGGTAGCGACGGAGCAGCTACCTGGAGGGACTGTTTCGCCGCGGGGCAGGCGCGCCGTTTCCGCGACGAAATAGCTAGTGGCAGGATCCCCGAAGGCCCGGACTTTGCAGACGGATTGGCAAACCAGTTCGCTCTCGATGCGATCAGCCGCTCGCTGAACGATCGTTGTTGGATATCGGTAGAGCGTCGTTGAGCCATGACCTTTGTTGTTGAAAACGTCGCGGACTACGTCAATCGCTTCTCCATTTCCGACGCTTCCAATTGTACACGAACCAAAATTGCGGAACTCGTCACCGACCTGGTCGCGGCGGCGGCGGCCGGGTTTGCAACCGATCCTGCGAAGGCTGCGCGGACACTCGCGGCCAACGTTTTTCAGAGCGGAGGGGCAGGGGTCTGGTTTTCCCCAGATCGATTGTCATCGTGTGCAGCCGCGTTTTGCAATAGCGCCGCTGCCAGTGCCTTGGACGTCGATGATGGTCATCGGGAAGCGATCGGCCACCCAGGTGCTGCCGTGATCCCCGCGGTTCTCGCCGAGGGAGAAGTGATTGGTGCGAGCGAGAGCGACCTGCTCGGTGCAATCGCAGTTGGATATGAGATGGGTATCCGTATCGCGGCAGCGCAAACCGATCGGATCAAACGGCGCGATTACGCAACAGGCCGCTGGTCGTCCATCGCGGTAGCCGCAAGTGTAGGACATTTAAGGCGTCTTGAGCGCGGCCCTCTTGCACAAGCCTTAGCGATCGCAGCGACGCATCGTGCATGCCAGATCCCCAGTGGGACCAGCAAAAAGCTTGGCCAAATAAAGGAAGGCATCCCTTGGAGCATACTAGGTGGGTATTTCGCCGTGGGTTTGGCGCAACAAGGCGTAACTGCGTCTCTTGACATATTTGACATTGCATCATTGTTCGACGGCGCTCTAATTACCGAGAGCCTCGGGAGCACGTTTAAGATCGATGCGACCTATACGAAACCATATTGTTGCTGCCGGTGGATACATTCTTCGATCGACGCGCTTTTGATGCTCATGCAGAACCATGGCGTCGGTGCCGATGCCATTGAGGCGGTTGTTGTTGACACCATCGGCCCCGCCGCTCGGCTTAACAACAAGACGTCTCCGGCTTCTCATTTCGAAGCGCAGTTCAGCGTACCTTACTGTCTGGCTGTTGCGGCGATTGAGGGTTCACAAGCCTTGCTAACCCCAGACATGGGCGACCTCACCGATACTACTCGGATCGATTTGGCCAGAAAGGTGACGGTTAGGGCCGACCCTGATATGGACGCAAGTTTCCCCGCACAGACCGGGTCGAGAGTCCGTCTCGTAAGCCAGCTTGGATCGTTTGAAGGCCGTGTCGATTTTCCCAAAGGCGACGCGAGCAACCCGATGACCTCCGACGAAATCGGGCAGAAATTCAGGACCTTGGTTCGGTATGGGCTGGAACCGGCCAAAGCGGAGCGGACCATCATCGCTGCTGAGGCAACAGGCTCTAGCAAGATGTCGAACATCTTGGACGCGATCGGCTACAGGAGAGCGGTATGATGGATGCTCCCGAAAAAAGTGGCAAAGGCGGGGTGTTCTCGGTTGTCTGGATGTGCGTCGTCCTACTTTTCCTCATCTTGCCGCTCCCGATCGTTGGCATCATGTCCCTGTCTTCGGGAAAGTTCCTTTCCTTCCCGCCTCAGAGCATGTCACTTTACTGGTACCGAGAGACGCTTGGCGACCCAATCTGGATCGAGGCGGCAATCAATTCCCTGGAAGTGGCTCTGATGGCTATTGCTTTGGCGCTGCCCTGTGCAGTTAGCTTGGCGGTTGCGACCTATCCGCTATCCGGCAAGGTCAAGCGTATCGTCAGCTTTCTTGCGTTGGGGCCGCTGATCATCCCAGTCATCGTATTTGCCATTGCTCTGTTTTTCGTTTTCGCGAAATTGGGCTTGATCGGCACCAAGCTGGGAATCGCGCTAGGCCACGCCATCTTGATCATGCCGTTTACTTATATGACAGTCTCGACGGCTCTCGAATATTTTGACGATGGCCTGATCGAAGCGGCGGAAACACTCGGTGCAACGCGGCTTTATGCATGGCGGACGATTCTCTTGCCCTTCATATTCCCCGCCGTGCTCATGGGCGCGACGTTGTCTTTCATGGCTTCATTCGACGAGGCGGTCGTCGCGATCTTTATCGGACAAGGCTCAACGCTGACGTTGCCGAGCTTGATATGGCGGTCGCTTAACGTTGAGCTGACACCGGCCGTCGCTGCTGTTGCGAGCATGGTCACATTAACCGGCTTCGTACTGCAGGGGCTCGCAGTCCTCTGCCTCCGATCGTATTTCAATAAGCAGGCTCTTAAGTCTCGATAGCTGGGTTCTCGTGCAAGATTGTTAGGTTAGCTGGCAATCGAAATATCATGTGGGTTGATAAGGAGTTCGATTTCAGCGATCTCGCGTCGCAGAACATGAACGAAGTCGGTAATCCTGCTCCTCCGCAGCCTTGCGCTCGTCATGTTAATGGCGAGCGCACCTGCCACATCTCCGCTTTCGAGTACGATTGGTACAGCTATCGCTGAAATTCCCTCGACAAGGTGACCGTCATCGACGGCAAAGCCGCGCCTGCGAATCTCTGGAAGCTCTTGCCTGATCACGTTCGCCGTCAATCCATTGTAGCGCTCGAATTGTGGTGCGTTGGTTTCTAAAATGACCTCGGCTTGTTTTGGGGGCAGCATGGCCAAGATCGCCTGGCTAGCGGGTCCAACCCCAAGGGGTATCTGGCCACCGACCTGTCCCGTGAGGCTGTCGATCCGGTAGCCACCGTCCTGTCGGTCGACGCAGACGGTGTTGAAGCCGTTGCGAGCCATAAGAAAGACTGTATCACCCGTTTCGGCCGCAATACGCATCAAAGCAGGATGACAAACCCGCCGCATACCCGTGGTGTCCGCGGCTTTGGCTCCGAGGGCAAACAAGGCCAGCCCTAGCCTGTACCGCTTTGTTGTCTCGTCGCGCTCGATGTAGCGATGCCGCTCAAGGCCGGTGATGATACGATGTGCCGTCGACATATTTAGGCCGAAGGCTTCGGCGATCTCGGAAACCCGCGCACCGCCACGGCCGAGCTCTCCAAGATGATTCAAGATGGCGATGGACCGATCGAGCAATTGCGTTCCGGTCGCCTTCTCCTCGCTTTCAGTCGTCGTCTTCACGTGCACCTCGATCAACCAGCCGGCGGATCAAAACGATCCACAAAGTCGTCGCCCCATTATCACGACCGCTCTCAACGAGGCTAGCTACTACACGGGACTACCGGCTCTTTGCCTCGAGTGCAGGCTCGTCTATCGACGAAAGGCGCGGAATTGGTCGCTGCAAAGTCTCAATCAGCCTGCCAAGCTCGCCCTGTCGAAGATCCCGGAATGCTGCGAGAAAGATTTCCAGATGCTGTTCTTCCAGCCTGGGCTCTGCCACGTTTCGAAATTTGTTCTCCAAAGTAGCCCAGCCCATCGGGTTTGTGGGCTCACCCATTGGGGCGAGGACCTCCTTAGACAACCGCTCGTTCTTCGTCCTTATTACCACGCGTGCTGGAACAGACTGCGGGAATGCCGCGTCAAAATCGGGATCAACCCGCAACTGAATTCGCCTCGCAAGTGCGATCGTACCGGAATCAGCTAAGTCCCTGTTCGTGATCTGCACGAGCGCTTCCGCTCCTTTTGTGAGCGCCGTGGCCACACAAAATGGCACGCTATATTGTGCTGACTCCGTTGTGCGTGGCGCGACTTCGTTATTGAGACGAAGTGCCCATGAAAACGTTTCTATTTCTATCACCTGTATTTCGGTGTCATCCAGCCCATGTTCGGCCTTAAGAGCCAAGACGGCATCAATCGCAGAATGCGCCCAACGGCAACAACCGTAAGGCTTGAAATAAATGCCGCTGATTGCCCACTCGGTTCCAAGCCCATCGAGGAGGCGACCGCGGTCGAAGACCCTTTCGTTATCCAGCAGGTCGTCCGGCCCGGTAAAGCCCTGGGCCGCGAGTTCGACGGCAACGAGGGCTGTAGCGGTTGCCCATGGGATACCCTCTTTCACGTGGTTGCCCATCACCTTCGAGTATGCGATCGCGGAAAGGTTCGGCGCAGTCGAGCCCGCTATAGCAATGGCTTGCTCGATTGCGCGGGGCTCAAGACCGCGCAACCACGCTGCCGCCGCGGCAGCCCCGTAGCCAACCCATGGGCCTGAAACGAGTGTCGTCAGGGTCGCGAAATCCCGCGAGGCAGCCACGCGGACGGCGATTTCATAGCCGAGCGCGATCGCGGGTAATATCCGGTGCGTCGGACATTTGCATTCCGCTGCTGTAGCCATAACAGCGGGAATGATCGATGCCCCGGGATGTCCAGCCGCCGCTCGATGACCATCATCGAGATCAAGGCTCGACGCACTCGTTGAATTAACAAAGGCCGCGCCGGCCGCACTGGTGCGGTGCTTGGTGAACCAAATTGGGGCATTTCCATGCTGCCATATCATGAAGGCCGCATTTCGTGCTGCGACCGTTGCATCTTCATTGACGCCGGCAAGCGCAGCTGTCGCCAAATCCAGAACTGCCGCCTTCGCTTGTTCCACAGCGGGACCATCGATGTCGCGTACTTCGGCAAGGAAATCTGCAAAGTGTCGGGCAATGGTCATGGAGGGGTTGCCACCTATTAACGGGATTGAAGGCTCTTCAATGATTTTTATCATTATATGAAAAGAAGCGCTTGTAAATCCCATAATATGGGAGTATGGATTATGTCGGATGTCAAGTTGGCGGGCTGAGACCAATGGCAGATCGCACTTTAAGTCAGGCGGAAAGGCTCCTGGCAGCCGTTGCTGTCTCTGGACAGCATCCGGCCGTCATTGATGAAGTTGAGACACCCGGACGGCTAGTTTATCCCAAGTCGTGGAACCGGGATCAGGCCGATTGCTCGTCGGCGACGAGCAGCGGCTCAGGCGGCCTTCACGGATCGCGAGGTCAAGACGGCACCCTCCCGCCGATTGCGCCCCGTTCCGCGAAGGCCGCCACTTTCGACACTCTATTTCGGCACTTTAAATGCACATACATGGGATGAGCACATGACCGGCAGCCGGCAAGCGTTTACAACCGAAGAATTCAAGACGCGCGTGGCGCAGGTGCAGTCAGAAATGTCGGTGCGGGGCATCGATGTTCTTTTGCTGCACGCACCGGAGAATATCTATTACCTCACGGGACACCAGACATCAGGTTATTTCGCCTATCAGACCGTCGTGCTCGCTCGGGCCGGTGACCCGCAACTGCTGTTGCGCTTTCTGGAAAAGGGCAATGTCGACGAATATTCGTGGCTCCCGGACGCCTCCACCTGGAAGGAGGGCGACGACCTCATCCAAAAAACGCTCGCCCTGGTGCGCGGTTTCGGCACCGCCGGCAAACGCATCGGACTGGAGAAAAGGTCCTGGTTTTTGACGTCTGCAATCGCAGATGCGCTGACCAATGGACTTAGCGATGCCACGATTGTGGATGCTAGTTTGCTTGTCGATCGCGTTCGCGTGATCAAATCACCCGCCGAGGTGGGCTACATCCGACGTGCAGCACAGATTGCCGAAATCGAGCAGCAGGTCGCGTTTGCGACGATTTGCGATGGAGCCACGGAGGCCCAGGTTGCTGCAGCGGTTTTCGCGGCCGGCGTCAACGCCGGATGCGAGTATACCGGCCTACCGCATCATATCATGTCCGGATACCGCTATAACGTCTGCCATGCGAACTGGAGCCCGAAGATCATTCAGCGTGGTGAATTGGTGCTTTTCGAGCTCTACGGTTGTCTCGAACGCTATCATGCAACACAGATGCGCACGGTGGCCATCGGTCACGCGTCGGATGAGGTAAGGCGGGCCGCTGACGTTGTTGTATCCGCTCAGGATGCCGGCATTGCTGCTATGAAGCCCGGAGCATCGGCCCGCGAAGTCGATGCGTTGGTGCGGCAACCAATCCGCAAGATCCGGCCGGAATATTACAACCGTAGCGGCTACTCGACCGGCATTGGCTTCCCGCCTAAGACCGCCGAATGGGAAGCACTCGACTTCAACGAACAAGAAGATTGGGAACTGAAGGAGGGCATGGCCTTCCACATGCTCGCGCTGGCCTGTGGGTTCGGCATCAGCGAGACGGTGGTCGTGACCAGCAACGGAGTTGAGCGCCTCACAGGCTCGAACAGGCGCGAACTCCTGATCAAGTGATCAGGAAAGCAGGCGAGCCATAGCAATGGGAGACTGGGACATGTCAAACAATAACATCTTCGACCGGCCACTCCGCCGGCGCACCTTTCTCGCCGGATCGGCGATCGCGGCAGCAGCCACAGCTCTGCAAGCACCATGGATCGGCAAGGCGTCGGCCCAGCAGTTCTCCGGCAAAGAGATCCGCGTACTGACTTGGTCGGACGCGACTGGTCAGGCAGCTGTCAAGAACATCCTTAAGACCTTCGAGGCGAAAACCGGTGCCAAGGTGATTGCCGATCTCACCGGAACAACCTCGGATATGATTGCGAAGATCAAAGCATCGGCATCTAAGCCGCAATATGATGTAGTGATCCTTTCCGGCTTCGGTGCCAGTTCGCTTGCGGATGCCGGCTTGCTTGAGAAGCCGGATACCAGCGCAGTTCCCAACCTGGCACGCGTGCTGCCTGACTACCAGACGGGTGCCAAGGGTTATGGGATTGGATACTTCCTGTGGAGTGACGGCCTCGTCTACAACACAAAGACTTATCCGTCGGCGCCCAAATCCTATGACGTCCTGTGGGACGCGGCGAACGAAGGCAAGATCTTTCTGCCGCCTGCGGACAATCTCTACGCGCTCGAACTGATAATCGTCGCGGCAAAGGCAGCGGGGGGCGACATCCACAACCCGGATGGTGGGTTCGAGATTTTGAAGAAGCTCAAAGGCAAGAGTCTTACCATCACATCGAATGCGAACCAAATCGGTGACCTGTTCCGCTCCCAGGCCCTGAACGCGGGCGGCGTTTATTCACCCCTTGAACTCTCCCCCTTCATCTCCAAGCCCGAATTCAACGTGAGCGGTACCTACAGTCTCGCCGAAGGATTTTTCGTGGACTTGCAGTACATGGTTGTGCCGAAGGGACACCCGGGCGATACGGCGATTATCGCCGCGCTCATCAACCACGCACTTGATGCCGAGGTTCAAGGTAAGATGGCAGAGGCGGTCTGGTACGGCCCGATCAATCAGGATGCCGTGCTGTCGGAAGGTGCAAAAAAGAGCCCCTTCATTCCCTCCCCTGATGTCATCCAGCAGCATGTCAACAAGGTCGATGCCGCCTATCTCGCAAGTGTGCGCGACGACTGGATCCAGCGCTACACCGACGCAGTGATGTAAGATCACGTTCGGTGTTGGGCCGGTCACTCGGCCCAACACCGGCCCGCATCATCTTTCAAAAACGCTACCTTCTGAGGTGACATGGAACAGAATCCTGTCCTTGAGATCCGCAACCTTTCACGCACCTTCGCTCACGGTGCTGTGAGGGCTGTCGACCACATCGATCTGGACGTGCAACCGGGGGAGATCATGTCAATCCTCGGTCCCTCCGGCTGCGGTAAGACGACGATCATGCGCATCATTGCCGGATTGGATTCGCCGACTTCCGGAGAGGTTCGCATTCTCGGCAAAGACGTTGCGGGAAAGCCGCCGCACAAGCGCAATGTCGGTTTGGTTTTCCAGTCGTTGGCTATCTTTCCTCACATGAGCGTCAAACAAAATGTCGCCTTTGGCCTGCGCATGCAGGGTCTGGCCAACAACCTGATCGAAACCAAAGTCGCCAAAGCGTTGGAACTCGTACAGCTTTCACCCGCAAAGTTTGCGGAACGACGACCAAGCGAGCTGAGCGGAGGACAGCTTCAGCGGGTGGCCTTGGCGCGGACATTGGTGACTGAACCAGCGCTGGTCCTTTTCGACGAGCCTATGGCGGCACTCGACCGACGCCTTCGCGACTATATGGCCGTCGAACTTAGGGCGATCCAAAAGCACCTCGGCATTGCCGCCGTCTACGTCACGCATGATCAGGAAACGGCTTCTATGATGTCGGACCGCGTCATCATCATGAATGCTGGCAAGATTTTGCAAGCCGGGGCTCCAGAGGAGATCTACGAGGCACCGAATTCTAGGTTCGTTTCCGATTTTCTCGGCGACACCAACACCCTTCGGACCGCGCGCGTACTCGACCATGCGAACGGGACGTCGTTGGTGCAGACCGATGCCGGGCTCGCAATCCGTGTCGCAAATTGCACCGACATAGGTGAAGGAGCGTTTGTCATTTTTCGGCCCGAGCAGACAATTGTTCATTCCACTGACCCCGGCGGCGCTTTTGAGGTCAAGGTGGTGTCGTCGCAGTTTCGCAGCGGTCTCCACCGCTGGCAGATTGAGCTGCCCGGCGGCAATAAGCTTATCGCGCAGTCGACCGAAAACAGACTTGCCTCATCTGGCGGCGATACCGCTTGGGTTACGATCGACCCGGGCAAAGCGAGAATCGTTAGCCAATGACCGCGATCGAGCACCCCATCGCTCCGCTTCCGTCGGTGGAAAAAGACGCGGCGATCCGCAACCCGCCGACCAGGCTTCTTCTTCTTCCGGCTGGCACGCTGATCGGTCTCCTGTTGGTCTGCGCCCTGGTCATCCTGCGCATGAGCGTCGGAGAACGGAATGCCGAGTGGACAGGGTGGAGCCTCAAGGCCTACACACAATTGGCAAGCGCCAGAAACATCGGCATCATAGTAGACACAATCTGGATGGCACTGCTGAGTGCTCTGATAACGACGCTCGTAGCCTTCCCCATCGCGCTTTTCCTGACACGGACGACATCAGCATTCGCCCGACGACTGGTGCTGGTTGCAATCCTGTTGCCGATGATCATCAGCCTGCTCGTGCAAAGCTTCGGCTGGATGGCTATTCTCGGGCCGAATGGGCTCCTCAACCAAGCAATTTCAGCAGCAACCGGAATCGAACGGCCTTTCTCGCTGCTCTTCAACCGCACGGGTGTTCTTCTCGGACTTGTTCAGACGAGCATCCCGCTTGCCGTATTGCCCGCCGCTGCCGCGCTGCGCTCGATTCCTTTATCGCTCGAAGAAGCAGCAAATGTTCTTGGAGCAAACCGGATCAGAACCTATCGCCACATAATTCTGCCGCTGGCATGGCCGGGCATGGCCGCGGGCGCCATTCTTGTCTTCGGGTTCAATACGGGTGCGTTTGTCGTGCCGTTGCTGCTTGGCGGGCTTAAGGTGACGACGATTGCGGTCGTAGTCCGCGATCAGATGGGCTCGCTTTCCAACTGGCCGCTCGGAGCAGCGCTATCGGTCTTGCTGATCCTGTTGGCGCTCGCCGTGCAGTCGCTCAACCGCCTCATCGTGCGCACCAACGTGGAGATCAAGGGATGAGCATGCCGACCGCAACTGGGCGCTTCGGAATCGAGTGGCAGCTCGTCAAAGGCATCACGTGCATGCTGCTGGCGCTGATGCTTGCACCAATCTGCATGGTCCTGGTGATTTCGTTTACCAGCGGCGAGACGCTGCAGTTTCCGCCGCCGGCGCTTTCACTGCGTTGGTATCAGGAGGTCTGGACAATGCTGGTCGGTCCGGACGCCGGGATCGGGAGATTGCGGGAGTCACTGCTTGTCAGCCTGGAAATCGCGGCCCTAACCTCGTTGGTGTGTGTGCTTGCTGGTGTCCCGGCTTCCTATGCGCTGGTGCGATATCGTTTCGCGGGCAAGACACTTATCGAAGAGTTGATCGGTCTGCCGGTGGTATTTCCAGCAGTGGTGCTCGGAATTGCGTTGCTGGTTCTGGTAAGTGCCTCCGGTCTCGATTTTGGCATCTTTCAGATCGTAGTCGCTCATTCGATCATCGGGCTGCCGTTCCTCATGCGCAACTGCATGGCCGCGATGCGGGGCATCGATCCTATGTTGGAGGAGGCTGCGAGGACGCTTGGTGCTTCCCCGCCTAAGGTCGTTTGGGAGATCGTCTTGCCGCTTGCCAGCGGCGGTATCGCCTCCGGCGCCATCCTCGTCTTCATCTTGTCTTTCAACGAATTCACGCTGAGCTATTTTCTCTACTCCGTCGATGTCTTCCCGCTCTCCATCTGGCTGTTCCAACAGGCAAACACATCGTTTAGCCCGGCGGTGTTTGCCGTGTCGTCGCTCATCGTCGTCGTCAACGTGGCGGCAGTCTTGGTCGTTGACGCGGTGATCGGAAGTCGCGGATCGGCTGCCTAGCAGCACACCAGAGGATTTGTTCAATGACATTTGACCCGTTCTGGTCAATCGAGCAACTGTCGGGTCACTTCGCCCGGCGGGAACTGTCGTCCGTGGAAGCTGTGACCGAGCTCGTCAGGCGCATAGCGGCATTGGATGGCCGGCTGCACGCCTTTTGTCAGGTCGATGAGGACGGCGCGCTGGCACGCGCCCGGGCTACGGACGAAGCACGAGCAAGAGGAACTTCCACGTCCCCTCTGCTTGGAGTGCCGCTAGCCGTAAAGGACATCTTTGATCAGGCCGGCCATGGCACGCACGCCGGTTCAAACGCTCTCAATGACAGGCTGCCAACTCGCTCGGCAAATGCCGTCGAAAAGCTCGAATCCGCAGGCATGGTGGCCATCGGCCGCACCAACATGGTTGAGTTCGCTTATGGCGGATGGGGAACAAACCCAGTTCAGGGCGCGCCCTGCAATCCCTGGGGCTTGGCCAATCACGTCGTTGCCGGGGGGTCAAGCAGCGGCTCGGCAGTAGCGGTCGCTGGTGGATTCGCACCAGCCGCTTTGGGTACCGATACTGGCGGCTCAATCCGCACGCCTGCCGCCTGGTGTGGAATCGTCGGCCTCAAGACTTCCGTCGGGCTAGTCGGGCGCGGCGGCGTCGTGCCGCTATGCCCGACACATGACAGCGTCGGGCCGATGACCCGCACCGTCCGAGACGCCGCGCTTCTGTTGGAAGCTATGGCGGGGTCAGATCCTCGCGATGTCGCCACGTGGCACGTTCCTTCCGTGCGTTCTCTTGCCACGATCGAGGACGGCGTGAAGGGCCTGCGGATCGGAATGCTCCCCGAACAGGATTTGGCAGGCGTCGAGCCCGACATCCGGATGCTGTATGATCGCGCCATCGCCGATCTGACGGCTCTTGGCGCCCAATTCCACAAAATCGCTCTGCCATTGTCCATCAGCGATTATCTCGGCCGTGGCGGCGAAATCATGAGCGTCGAGAGCTATGCCCTTCTCAGCGCTTATGTCGACGATCCGGACAACCCGGTGGATCCGGTCATTGCAGAACGAATCAGCCGCGGCCGCGACATCAGCGGACCAGCTTACTACCGCCTTCTCGAAACCCGCCGCCTGGCGCAGATCGGCTTTCAGGAAGCGGCAGCAGGATTTGACGCGTTCGTCGCGCCTGGCTCGCATCGAAGTCCAGTACCACTTGCCGAGGTAGACGAAAGCCTGCCCCCCAATCATTTTGGAAGACTGGTGAACTACCTCGATCTCGCCAGCCTGGTGGTTCCGGTCGGATCTACATCAAATGGCCTGCCAGCTGGCCTGCAGATTGTTGTCAGAAAATTTGACGATGCCTTGGCACTTCGCATCGGCCGCACGTTGGAACGTGCGCGCGGTAGCCTGTTTGTGCCACCGCCGGGGCTGCAGGCCCAATGAAGTACACGGCTGAGTTCCACAACCCGGCGAACCCTCCGCATTTACCTATGCCAATGCCGAGCCCAACGGATTGCGAGGGCTTTTGAAAACACTGCAGTGGCTTGGGGCCCCACCGGATAAGAACCGAAGCGATAGACTGGCAGAGCGAGAACATGAAGAAGCTGATCAACAGTCCTGAGAAATATGTGGATGAAGCGCTGGCGGGGATGAGCTTGGCGCACCAGGGTGCCTACAGGATTTCGGGCAGCAACGGCCGTGTCGTTGAACGGGCTAAGAAAAAGGCCGGAGGCAAAGTTGGAGTTGTGTCCGGCGGTGGGTTCGGGCACTTGCCGTTGTTTGCCGGATATGTCGGAGAAGGACTGCTGGATGCCTGCGCTGTCGGGCATGTGTTCGCCGGCCCGTCGTACGACGATATATCCGAGTGCCTGAACGCGGCTGACTGCGGCGGGGGCGTACTGTCAGTCATTGCCAATTATGGCGGCGACACCATGGTGTTTGCCATGGTCAATGACATGTTGACCGCTGAGGGCAAGGACTGCGCCACCGTAATTGTGGCCGATGACGTTGCAAGTGCAGACAAGGATCGAGCAGAGACGCGCCGTGGTGTGGCTGGAATCATATTCGCATTCAAAGTTGCTGGAGCCGCGGCGGAAAGGGGACTTAGTCTACCTGAGGTGAAAGCGGTGACTGAAAAGGCCGTGGCTGGTTGCCGGTCCATAGGAGTAGCGCTATCGGCCTGCACAGTACCGCAGGCGGGCCAACCGACATTTGAGCTTGAAGAATATGCCATTGAAATGGGTATGGGCATTCATGGTGAGAAAGGATTGTGGCGCGGGGCGCTTAAACCCGCTGACGAAATTGCCGCAGAGATGGTCGAGCGACTGTTGGACGATCTCAAACCCGTAGCGGGGACCAAAGTAGCGGTACTAGTCAACAGTTTTGGCGCCACACCGCTGGAAGAACTTTATATTGTGTACCGCAAAGTGGCCCAGCTGCTTGAGGCGGCGGGTCTGAGAATCGCCTACTCACTTGCTGGTGAATACGTGACTTCAATGGAAATGGCGGGCGCCTCGGTGAGCGTTATGCAGGTCGACGATGAACTGCTCGGTTTGTTGAATGCTCCTGCCCAATGTCCCTTGTGGAGAGCGTGATGGCGACCATCTTCACGGGATCGGATGTCGGCGCCGCGATGCGGCGCGTCGCACTAGCGCTCGTCGAGAGCAAAGATCGGTTTAACAAGCTTGATGCTGCGGGTGGTGACGGTGACATGGGCACTACCTTGGCGACAGTTTCACAGGCGTTGCTTGCCGATGAGACCATTTATCCGGATGACGTCGGCGAGAGCCTAATGCGGATTGCAAAAACAATTGCGCGGACCTCAGGCTCAAGCCTGAGTGCCGTAGTAATGACGGGACTGATCAAGCTGGGAAAGACTTGGTCGGCAAAAGACGAGGTTGCCTGGATCGAGATGGCGCCCGCGTTGTCAAATGCCGTTGAGACTATGCAGGCCCGGTCAAAGGCCAGACTCGGCGACAAGACGGTGCTGGACGGAATAGCTCGGGTCGCACGGAGCATCGAGGGGATCTCTACTGCAGAAGTGATGAGAGCCACAGCGCAACAAGCGACCGCTGATGCGCTGGCGGAGTTTCGCAGTTGCCCGGCAATCATGGGGAGGCTGCGGCTGGAGCCATCCAAGGGGGTAGGAGCCGACGATCCGGGCATGGTTGCACTGCATGTTGCCGTATCGGCCATGGCAGGGTCGCTATCTGATCGAGCAGTGGGCGGATCCAACAAATGACCGATCCGAGCATCATCTCTCACCAAACAAATCAGACGCCCAAGGCCATACCCGCGAGAGCAGATGTCGTTGTTGTTGGCGCCGGCATCATCGGAACAGCCACCGCGCTGTTTCTTGCACGGCGCGGGCTGTCCGTCGTCGTGTGTGAAAAAGGTCATGTCGCATGCGAACAATCCAGCCGCAATTGGGGGTGGGTGCGCAAGATGGGGCGCGATCCAGCCGAGATACCCATGGCTATCGCCAGCGCAAAGCTATGGGCTGGAATGAACGCGCTTACAGGCATCGAGACAGGATACCGCGAAACCGGCATCTACTATTTGTGCAAAGACCAGAAGGACATCCAAAAGTATGAAGAATGGCTAGCATTCGCCAAGCAGCATGATCTCGATTCCTCCCTACTTAGGCAAAGTGGTTTGAAAGAGCGTTTCCCAACGCTCAAGGGTCATTGGGAAGGTGCGCTGTTTACCAAAAGCGATGGACGCGCCGAACCTTCCATGGCGACGCAAGCCATTGCGGCTTCATTACGCACACGCGGCGGGCAGATCATTGAAGATTGTGCTGTGCGTTGCATTGAAACAGCGGCGGGCTCGGTCCATTCCGTCGTAACGGAGCATGGGGAAATTCGCTGCAAGTCCGTCGTCCTGGCGACCGGCGCATGGACGAGATTATTCTGCAGCAACTTGGGCATCGATTTCCCCCAATTGAAAGTCATCGGATCGGTCATGCGCACGCAGCGGGTAGACGGACCTCCTGAGTGTGCGGTCGCCGGTCGGGACTTCGCTTTTCGCAAGCGCCTTGACGGTGGCTATACGATAGCTCAGAAAAACGCGAACATCGCGCAAATCGTTCCGGATAGCTTCCGTTTGTTCTTCCAGTTCCTTCCTGCCTTTCGGTCGGAAGGAAATGAAATACGGCTTCGCTTCAGCAGTCAGTTCTTTAGGGAAATGAACACCCCGAAGAGGTGGCGATCGGATGAGGTCACCCCCTTCGAAACAACCCGGGTTCTCAACCCAAAGCCTTCGGAGAAAATCCTTAGCGAGGGGCTGAGCAACCTAAGGAAAGTTTTCCCTGAGTTTGCCAACGTCAAACTCGAAGAGAGCTGGGGATGCGCTATCGATGTCACGCCGGATGCGGTGCCCGTCATCGACACGGTCGACGATATTTCGGGCTTGGTAATCGCCAGCGGGTTCTCGGGTCATGGATTTGGGATCGGACCGGGGGCAGCCCATCTAGTTGCTGATATGGTCACGGCCCAAAAGCCGATCGTCCCTTTAGAACCTTTCAAGCTGGCTCGGTTGAGGAAGTTAGCGGTGAGCAGCATGGAGAAAGCCAGAGGGTAAGGATTTCTGCTAGGCTCAGTCCTTTCCATCTCAGATACCGATCTACGATTTTTCCTAGATGCTCGGGGGCAGTGCCGAAGATCATGGTGGTCATACGCGTCACACGTGCCGGATTCAGCCGATGGTAAACAAAGTTTGCCTCGGCAAGGTCGGGTGCGGTCTCGGAGCAAGCGCTTCGCTGCTCATGGAGATTTTCCGCGTCATCGATACCGTGCTGGTCGATCAGCCTCAGCAATGACGGTTGCGGCCGAACTTATTCTGCGGCCCGCGGAACGGAGTGCCTGATGACGTCACCTCCACCCCTTCCCGGGATCGTGATCGAGCCGATCGTGCGTTGCGCTCTACTTGAGGATCTGGGCAAAGCCGGTGACCTTACCAGCGATGCGATTATACCCTTTGACTGCAAGGCCACCTTTGCGTTCAGAGCACGGCAGTCTGGCGTTGTTGCCGGTCTTGATCTGGTAGCCTACGCTTTCATGCTTGTTGATCCGTCGATCGACATAAATTTTGGACGTCTGGACGGCAGCAGGATCGCGGCGGGTGAGACTATTGCAAGGGTGAGTGGACCGGCGCGTGGAATGCTTGCGGCCGAGCGTACAGCGCTCAATTTTCTCTGCCATCTCAGCGGCATTGCGACGGCAACGGCCGAGATCGTCGAGGCGGTGCGCGGTCAGAAAGCACGGATCGTCTGCACGCGAAAGACGACGCTTACGCACAGCGCGCCAATCCTCGACATCGGCATGGACGTGCCTATCGAAGCATGCATCCAGAAGCATCTGAACTGAATAGAGCGCGCTCCATATAGGAGCAATCTGCGGAAGTGGGGACGTACGATGATCGACAAGGGATTGAGATCCGACCGGGCCAAGGCGCTTGCCTTCATCAGCGCAATGCTCAGCGAACTGAATCAGATCGCGGGGTCTCACAGGCTGCAGTTCCTAGGATACCTTCTGGAGATGGCGTATATCGAGTCGTACGACATGGTCCGCAAAGAGCGCTCCCACCATCAAAGCAAGGCCATAGATCAGGGATAGCCCTGCTGAACTGAGCGCTGCGGCAGCTTCAAATCTGACCTCGGCACTTATATTTCCGCAAAAAAGACGCGCAGTGCTCCAGCGCGTTCACGGGCGGTTGGACTGGAATATCTGACAGCGCGGCAGGATCACGATTTGCCCTCCAGTGCGCGAGCAACGGCATGGATTCGATCTCTTGTTTCGAGAAATGGTCGGACTGTTTCGCACAACTGACATCAGTTTCGGTTGAGTGGATTCGAGTGGGTCTAGTGGCCCCTCACTGAGGCCCTATGCGAAACCATAGGCCAGCGGATAATCCAAAAAGTCGTGTGACACGCCAATTGCATCGAGGAGGATTCGCGTTGCCCTTGTACAAGCCAATGCTTCGCCACCTGAAATCGCGCGAGCTGTTCGGAGCCATTGACCGGGTGCCGGCTCTTGGCATGCCAGTAAGCGAGCGGACCTTCGAGGTATCAAACCCTTCGACCGGCGAGGTGCTCGGGGAACTGCCCGACATGGGTGTTGAGGAGACGCGCGCGGCGATCGACAAAGCTCATGTGGCGCAACCTGAATGGGTCGCACTGACCGCGCGCGAGCGCAGCGACATCCTCTGGCGTTGGCACCAACTGATCGTCGACCAACCGACGATCTTGCAGCGATCCTCACTGCGGAGATGGGCAAGCCCCTAGCCGAAGCGAAGTCTGAGGTGGCGCATGCGGCCGCATATCTGCAATGGTACGCCGAAGAGGCTAATCGCATCTATGGTGAGACGATCTCGCCGCCCTCTACAGACCGTCGCATGCTGGTGATCAAACAGCCGATCGGCGTCGTTGGAACGATCACGCCCTGGAACTTCCCCGCCTCAATGGTTGCGCGCAAGATCTCGCCGGCTCTCGCCGCCGGCTGCACCATCGTGCTCAAACCTGCTGAACAGACGCCCCTCGTGGCAGGTGCAATGTTTGCTCTGGCCCATCTTGCCGGCTTTCCCGAAGGCGTCGTCAACCTCATCTACGCCTCCGAAGGCAATACGGTCGGCCGCGAACTCTGCTCCAACCCCAAGGTCCGCAAGATCAGTTTCACCGGTTCGACCGAGGTCGGCCGATTGCTCATGCGCCAGTGCTCGGACCAGATAAAGAAAGTCGGTCTAGAGTTGGGTGGCAATGCGCCTTTCATTGTCTTTGATGATGCCGACGTCGATGCTGCCGTCGACGGTGCGATCCAGGCCAAGTTTCGCAATGCCGGCCAGACCTGCGTTTCCGCCAACCGGCTTTACGTCCAGTCGGGCGTTCATGACGAATTCGTCGCCAAATTCGTGGAGCGTGTCCGTGAGCTTCAGGTCGGCGACGGCTTCGATCCAGGTGTCGCCATCGGTCCGCTGATCGACGGGCATGCACTGGCCAAGATCGAACTTCACATTGCCGATGCCTTGGCCAAAGGTGGCGCGATCCGATGTGGCGGCGGCCGGATCGGCAGCGATGGCAACTTTTTCCAGCCGACGATCCTCAGCAACGTCGCAAGGGAAATGATCGTGGCGCAAGAAGAGACCTTTGGACCCTTGGCGCCGATTATCCGCTTCGAGGATGCTGATCAGGCCGTCCGTGAGGCCAACGATACGATATACGGCCTCGCCGCCTACTTCTATGCTTCCAACCTGAAGCGTGTCTGGCGTGTGGCCGAGGCGCTGGAATATGGCATGGTGGGGATCAACACAGGACGCATGTCCTCAGAAGCCGCGCCTTTTGGTGGGATAAAACAGTCCGGCATCGGGCGGGAAGGTTCCCGCCACGGCCTCGAAGACTATCTTGAAATGAAGTACCTCTGCATGGGCGGCATCTGAGGTGGCGGGCGGCGATTGCCGCGATGAAGGCCAGCGGACGGCCGGACGCCACGAAATGGACCCGCAGTTTTCAGATTCGCGGAACAATCCACACCGAGTCTGCCTCATAAAGGGCCCCGGTTTTCCGCCTATTTTTTGGTGGTCGAACGTGGTCAATTGCCTTCGTCACTGTGGCGGAACGCGGCGCGATAGCCGGTTAGCAACAAGCTTTGGGCGTCATTTCTCTCTGGCGGAATAGACCTGTTCCGACAAAAGCCTGACCTTTGCCGGTCTTCTACGAGCCAGCGTTCGCGCCAAAAGTTCAAAGCCGCGTCCGTAACATTCAACAATGAAAGCTAGCCTTATCAGGTCGAGCAGAAAGTCGTCTATCGCATGCGTGAGCGCAACAGACCATTGTTCGAATCGAAGTAGCAAGGCGCGCGCCTCTTCGATCGCGGCCCGGCAATCGTCTGCGCCTATCAGTGAATCGATCCTGTCGAAGATCTGCAAGCGTCCTCACTCTCCCTAAGCCACACGCAGCGCATCGAACGCCGCTGATGAATAAGTCTTCAACAAAGAACAGGGTCGCGTTTCGCGAAAAGGCATCGCTCCGCAAAGTGCGCGTTGATTAAACCTGGTGCGTTAAGCGACAAGTGAATCCGACCTTGACAAGGCATCTTCGAAGGCGAGTGAGCCGGCCCACGCCCGCGTGCCGCGACCCTCAATGCCGAGGAAACTGTGCTGCACTCGTCGGAGGCAACCAGTTCCTATCTATTCTTCCCGCCGCCACGGTTCAGCCTAGATTACATGCGAAACGACAATAACGGAAAGCAAAGGTTCGCAAAATGAGTAGGGTGGCTGGATCAAACGAAGATTTGGCTGCACCAACGACCTTTGGGCCACTTCTGCAGCCGACCTTTCGTTCGATCTGGCTCGCGACGCAGGTTTCAAGCCTCGGCTGGTTGATGCAGACTGTCGCCATCAGCTGGCTGATGGCAACGATCTCGACTTCCGATCTGATGGTTGCGCTGGTGCAGGCTTCATCGAACCTGCCCGCTTTCGTCCTGTCCGTTTTTGCCGGAGCGCTCGCCGATAATTTCAGCCGGCGCCGGGTCATGTTCGCCGGTCGGTGCCTTATGGTGATTGCGTCCGCGATGCTGACCGCGTCCGTGGCGCTGGGCTTTGTCAGTCCGTGGATGATCCTCGGCTTCAGCTTCTTGATCGCAAGCGGCGGTGCTCTCAATGATCCGGCCTGGCAAGCGTCGGTTGGCGATATCGTGGATCGACGCGATGTTCCCGCTGCCGTCACCCTGCTTTCTGTTGGCTTCAACACCGTCCGGACTGTGGGTCCGGCGCTCGGCGGCATTGTGGTTGCCTCATTTGGCCTTATGGCGGCATTCGCCGTAACCACGCTCACCTATTTCGTACCCTTGGCTACCATTTGGCGCTGCAAGTGGAAGGTTCGTTCCTCCCCTCTTCCCCGCGAGTCGATGAGGACGGCAATTTATGACGGGCTGCGCTTCACGGCGATGTCATCGGAGATTAAGGCAGCGATCGCGCGCGGAACCCTCTTTGGCCTGGCGAGCATTGCCATACTCGCGCTGCTGCCGGTGGTTGTCCGCGACCAGCTGGGAGGAGGCCCGCTTGCCTATGGCGCGCTCATGGCCGGCTTCGGGACCGGTGCCGTTTTCGCCGGCCTCTCCAACAGCCTGTTCAGACGGAGCTTGTCGCAAGAAAGGCTGATGAGGCTCTCCTGCGTCGCCTGCGCGGCGTGTTCTCTCTCCCTGGCACTGACATCTTCGATTGCCGTGGCGGCAATTGCACTCGCCTTGGGCGGCGCGGGCTGGGTGACCGCCTGGTCCGGGGTTGGTGTGAGCGTGCAGCTGGCGAGCCCGCGCTGGGTCGTGGGGCGCACCATCTCGATCTACTATGCTTTGATAGACGGCGGCATCGCGCTCGGCAGCTGGGTGTGGGGCACGGTGGCCGAAAACCATTCGCTGGCTCTGGCGCTGGAGGGTTCCGCTGCCTCCCTGATGTTCGTCGCTGCAGCCGGCGTTCTGTTTCCTCTTCGCGAGCGCCGCGACTCAGAGCCCGATCCTCTGGAGGAATTCGATGCCCCGGCTGTCGCTCTCAATCTGAAGCCGAGAAGCGGCCCGATCGTGGTCAAGGTCGAATATCTGATTGCCGAGAGAAATCTCGAGGCTTTCCTCGACCTCATGCGGCAGCGGCGTCATGTACACAGCCGGGTCGGTGCTCGGAACTGGACGCTCCAGCGGAACTTGCAGAAGCCTATGCATTGGACGGAAACGTTCCGCACGCCGACCTGGACGGACTACCTTCGCCTCAATCATCGTCTGACGGAAGTGGACAAGGAACTGGACGAGCGTGTCTTTCAGCTGCACGCGGCCGAGACCCCACCTCAAATGACCCTTTCCATCGGGCGGCCGACAAGCTCGGCCCGCAAGCCCGAGCACTCAGCTTTTCGCCATCCCCGTCATTGAAGCCCGGCCGGCACAGAAAACGCGATTCTTGTCTATCGCGCTCAAACTGGTGCGGGAGACGGACAATCCACCAAAATTCGATGATGGGTGGCAGGGAAGAACCCCAGGCTGAGAGTGCGACCGATCGGTCCCCACGGTGAAGCGGAGCCTGGGGCTACAGCGGCACGCGACTATTGCCGCGAGTCACCTTTTGAATTTAAAGTCTTCCTCAGTCCGCCTCGCTGATCCGGGCCAACGCTATCTTGAGGTTGGCATTTTGTCCCGCCAGCTCGCTGAGACGATCACGTTCGGCGGCGACCACATCCGGACTGGCGTTGGCAACGATGCACCCGCGCGGAGCGTGCTGTTGCTGGAAGCAGGAAGGCATGATCGGCCAAAGCCGGGAGAGGTGCTGCCGGCAGTAGCGAATGGTCTGCTGCGTCAGCTTGGTGTCTGGACGCCGTTCGCCGAGGCCGGCTTCGTTGAAAACCGTGCGCTTGTTTCGGTGTGGGCCAATGAAGTTCCCAGCGAGCGGCACGGCATGTTTTCCGCTCAAGGTGCCGGCTGGCAGCTCGACCGGACGCGATTCGACCGGCTGATGGTGCAGGCGGCCAAGGCGGCAGGTGTGGACACGCGGTTTGGCTCGGCGGTGGGTTCGGCAGTGCGCGACGATCAAGGCTGGCTGCTCAAGCTGGCCGATGAAGCTATCGTTGCCCGCGCCGTGGTTTGGGCGACCGGTCCAGTTGGAGGCTGGCGCGATGTTTCGGCGCCAAGCTCGCCATGCACGGACATCTTGCCGCCTACACACGCTTTTTCGACCGCGCACCGGGCGATTGCAGCATGGTCGTCGAGGCGCGTCCCGAAGGCTGGTGGTACAGCGCCGACTTGCGCGTGCCTCACCGATCCGGATCTGGGCAGCGAACTGCGCAAAGCCGGACATTGGTACCGCGCTTTAGCCGCAACGCAGTCCGTCGCGCCGCTCGTGCCGCCCAACGCAATCGAGACCGCCAGCATGATCAAGGCGGCGGGAACCGCAACGATCGATCCCGCCGCCGGTGACCGCTGGGTCGCGGCGGGCGACTGCCTGTTCTGTGCCGATCCACTGTCATCACGCGGGATCGTGCATGCACTCCGCTCAGGGATCCTGGCGGCCTACGCGGCATCGGACATGCTGGACGGGCGTGGCGATTCGCCTGCGCCCGCTATGCAAAATCGCCACACGCGGCTTTGCCGATTAGCTCCCGGCGCTGGCTGCCCACTATGCAGCCGCCGCGCGACGGGACACGCCTTTCTCGCAGCGGCGGCGCAGCCATGTCTTCCACGCGTCTAGCATCGAAGGAGGGAGGTCAGAGGTGGTCTCGGGACGGGGTGCTCGGCATTTATGAAGCGACCGAGCGCCAGCGAGTGGTCGTCGGCGGGCTCGATGGCGGCATCAGGTCAGGGAACTCGGCCTCCATGATCATCTCCGATTTAATTCAAGTTTTTCTGTACATATTGACGATTGCACTACCTTCACCTCGTAGACGGCAATGCGGGCGGGTAGAGAGGGTTCTATGATATGACAAGCGATTTTCCGCCGCCCGAGTGCATTTAGATCGAGCGTATGACTACCTTTGTGGGGATGACCCGATGAGTCAAAGGGGCCGCGAAGCCTTGGACCTGCTAATTGAGGCGGTTGCCGTCGAAGAGTTCAAGCAGCCACGCCAAAGCGCTGAGGTGCTAAGGTTTCCGATCGGGCGCCGCTGCTGAGGTAATCTCCACGGCCGCCATGTAGCCTCGCGGGTGAGGCGCTCACGGCAGGGACTCGCCGCCCCGCGAGGGCCGGGAACGAACGCATTGGCAAACGGAAAGCCCACTTGCCAGACCAGCGCCCGGCCGGCGTGGCAAGTAGGCCGGCGGTTCCAAGCGGAGACATTGATGCCGGACTATGTCGTGCTTTGCATCGCATTAAGCTGCTGCGGGATATACGTAACGCCATCCCTAAACACATCGAATGCGGCAGCGACAGCGCGAATCCCAAAGCGATGCTCCCGCCGTACGCGGACAAAGCCGTTTTCGAAGTCCACTATCCCGTCCTTGGCCAGCATGGCCAAGCGCTCAGCCGAATCGCGAAGACGGATCGGATCAGATCCGTGGGCGACACAGATTGCCGGCACGTCAGCCTCGAAATCGCACATTAATCGCTCGATAATTGCGGCTCGCACGCGGTCGTCGTCTGTGAGGCGATGGCCCTTCGATGTAGCCAGTCGGCCAGCTGCGATGTGCTGGATGTAGGAATCCCGTGTAACTTCGTTTTGAACGTATCCCTGGCCGATGCGGCCGATAGCCGACGCGCCGAAACCGATCAGGGTTCTGCAGGTATCGGCCGAGTAGCCCAACGAGTTACGTCGCAGGCGACCTGTTTCCTGTGCCAGCGCGAGCTCGTCGTCCGGCAAGGCGAAATGGTCGAGCCCGATCTGTCGGTAGCCGGCGGCAATCAGCGTCACGGCGACAGCCGCATACTGTTCAGCGCGGGCAGCGCTGTCGGGAAGAAATTCCGCCTCGATGAGGCGCTGATTCTTTACTTGGGATGGGATGTGCGAGTAGCCGAACAAGGCAAGCCGGTCGGGGCGCATGGCGACCGCCGCCCTCACCGTTTCGACGCACGACTCCACCGTTTGACGCGGCAGGCCGTAGATGAGGTCGAAGTTGATGCGGCTTACTCTATGCCGGCGCAGCACTTCCACGGCAGCCGACGTCTGGGCCTCGCTCTGGATTCGGTTGATCGCTTTTTGAACAATGGGATCGAAGCTCTGTACGCCCAGGCTCGCGCGGTTCACGCCGGCCGCTCCCAAGCCTTCCGCCATCTCGGGCGTGAGCGTGCGTGGATCGATCTCGATGGCGACCGTAGCTGTTTTCGAGATGGCGAAGCGGCATCGCAGGAACTCCATCAGAGCGAGGAACTCGGCTGGTCCGATGAGAGACGGCGTTCCGCCGCCGAAATGTATGTCGCTCACGGGCAACGTCTTCGGCACTCGCTCCGAAACCAGACGGATCTCGTCACGCAGCGCCGCCAGATAGTTGAGGATGGGCGCATCACGGCGGGTGATGTTGGTTGGGAAGCCGCAATACCAGCAGGCTGATCGGCAGAACGGAACGTGCAGATAGAGTGACACCGGATCATCAGCCGGCAGGTTCCTGAGCCATTCCTCATAAGCCTCGGCGCCGACCGCCCCAGAGAACTCCGACACAGCCGGATAGATAGTGTACCAAGGCAGCCGGGCCTCTCGAAATTTCGTGGTCTGCAACGGTTACCGTCCCATGCTGATAACATCCAACCTTACCGCTGCGCTCGCCTGCGTCTTTGCGCTATGTCAGTCCGTTCCGCTTTGGGCTCGAAATTTTTAGCAATGGGCGCCGTTCAGTCTTGGCTGGACAGTGATGGTCTGAGCGCACTCGGTCAGCGACTGACGATGGTGTCCCCGCCGAAACCCTCACGCGCACCGTTTTGTTCGACGTCCCTTCCCTTCATCTGCGCGTGGGAGACTCTTCTGAGCGCAGATGCCGCATCCGATGAGACAATACGGTGTTGGGTCCAGACTTTGCACGCCAGCTAGCGCCGCCCATAATGATCTCTGCCGTCTCGATGAGCTCGTTGTGTGAATTGCTGGCAAGAAGCATTAGCTGTGCCGCGCCGCTTTCAGCACGAAAACCTGCTCGACGTGACCGTCAGGTCCGCCGCAATGCCAAGGCTGGCGCCTACCGACTCAGTGGTGCAAGGCTGCGGCGCGTGGTTATCGACCATCAGCTCGCCAAAGTGACGGCGTCGTACCGAGCGGTGGCCGCCGCATGATGCCTCAACGGCGGGGGTCACAGCAAACAATGCCGTCGCCATTAAGCCAAACTGTCGCCAAGCGAACAGACGAACCGTTTGCCGCTCGTGCTTGGGTGGATCCGCAAGGCAAAAAGAACAGAAGCGAACCAAGGTCCGCCCGCACATTTGAGCTTCAAGCCGCAGCTGGGTCGTCAGGGTGGCACGTCATTTGCAGTAGCACCCTTTGTGAGGCCCGCCGCGGAGTGAAAAGGGTGATTGTACAAAAATGTTGTATGATCGTCTGGAGTGATAACTACTCAATAAATGTGACAGCAAGTCTCAACCACATTCTAAATTCTCCTAAGGCGGCAGATGCAGCAACATTCCTAGGTTAAGATTGACTCGCTATCAATCGTTTGCTTAGCAAAAATCATTTATCGGTCTCGATTCCTTTTACTATTTAGACGGAGATCAACAATGACCATTGGGAGCCTCCTCCTCGGCTCAACTGCGGCACTGATCGCCGCTTCCGACGCTCGCGCCGTGATCATCGTCCCCGAGCCTGATCCCACTGAGTACCTCAAGATCTGCGACGTCTACGGCTCCAGCTACGTCTATATTTCAGGCACCGAGACCTGCCTGCGCATCGGCGGCTATTTTAGCTACTACGTGGGCTTGGGCGATGTCGGATTGTTTTACCACGCAAGAACCTCAGATGTGAGGACTGGTGAGGATCAGGGTACATGGCAAAACAACACGCGCTTCACACTGAAAGCTTGGACCGGCCAGGAGACCGAACTCGGCACGTTGAAGACCTACACCGAAACCCGCGTGAATTTCGGTAACCGCCACACTTCGGTTTCGGACAGTTCTCGGTCCTATGCCTTCAACGGAGACAGCATCTTGACTTCCGCCTGGATTCAGCTTGGTGGCCTCCGAGTTGGTAAGGACTGGTCGGCCTTCGACATGTTTATTGGCGGCGCGGGTGACGTACTCAACCAGACGCCGGTTCCGTACGGCGCTTTGGATACCAATGTGGTCCAGTACTACTTCGACGCCGCGAACGGCTTTTCCGCCGTGGTTTCGCTCGAAGAAGGCTCAGGCGTGGTCGGCACAATCGACAACTACGCTCCGCACATAGTCGGCGGCTTGAAATACACACATGGCTGGGGAGCGATCACCGGCGTTGCTGGTTATGATAGCAACTACGAATCGGTAGCCGCCAAGGTCCGTGTCGACATCAATGTCACCAACGAACTGTTGCTGTTCGGAATGTTCGGCTACGGTTCCAATGGCAAGCTCAACGACGAGTCCATGAACGCGATCGACGCTCATGGTCGCGGCTTCTATAAGATTTGGGGCGGGAACTGGGCTTTTTGGGCTGGCGCCGCTTACGACGTCAACGAGACAACTTCGTTCAACCTTCAGCTCTCGGGTGATCAGCTCAAGAACTATGGTGTCGCTGCGAACGTCGCCTACGCGCTTCTTCCAGATTTCACAGTTACGGCTGAACTCGACTACGACCGCTACGGAGGCTCCGCCGTCGGAAAGGTGAAAGCTTCCGAAGTGAACTGGGCCAATGCCAACAAGAAGAGCAGTGTCGGCGGTATCCTGCGTTTCGAACGCTCATTCTAATGCGATGAAGCGTTGAGCTCCGAGGTCCAGTTGATGCGCGGACATTTCCTCTACATTCCGTTGATTGTGGATGCCCGGCTCGGACGGCCGTCGTACGCGGCGACCGTCATGGAGCTCAGGTTTGACGCCGTGCTCCTGAACATGGCGGTCCCGAGGGCGGCCGATCCGGTCGGCATGGCGCGTGCGTTCGGCAAAGCGGTCGATGCCGGTCGTGAAGCTTTCAACTCGGGAATGCTCGAACCGCGCTACCCACCGACATCGGCAGGGCTGTCTTCTCATGAAGTCGTCGACGTGCCGGCTGGATTGACCGGCTGGTGCCGCTCGGCGTGAGTCTGGTGCAGCTCCGGATAAAGGATATGGACGAGAAAGGACTGCAGACGGAAATCCGCCGCGCGAACGACGCCTGCGCGGTCCATGGTTGCCAAGTGAGCGTCAACGACTATTGGCGCACGGCAATCGAGGAAGGCTGCGACTCGCCCATCTTGGTCAAAAGGATTTGGCTGCCGCCGATGCTGACGATGAAATACGCCGGATTGAAGCTCGGCCTTTCGATCTTACGATCACACCGAACTGCGCCAGTGGCCGAGCCGGAGTATGTGGCGCTCGGCCCAGTCTATCCAACTAGCCTCAAGAAGATGAATGGGCATCGCAAGGGCTCGAGCGGATCAGCGAGTGGAAGCACCAGGTCGCGCCGATCCCATTGGTCTCCATCGGCGGCCTCAACCTGACCGGCTCGAAGGCGTTTTTCGAGGCTGGCGCCGAAAGCGCAGCCGTGGTCACCGACCTTGCGCTGAACGACGCCCCAGAAGCGCGCACGCGAGAATGGATCGAAAGACAGAACAATAGCGCTGGGGAGAGAACCGCATCTGCTCGTTGTTGTAGGGTCTGATTCCCGCGGTGGGGCTGGAATTGCCCGCGAGATCGAGACGATCGCTTGCCTTGACGTGCGCACCTGCCTTGCTGTCAGCGCGCTGACGGTGCAAACCCAGGAAGACGCCTTGGAAATCCAAGTTACGCAACCCGGTCTGGTGACGGGTCAAATGCGCGTTGCGCTTCAAGCTAACAGAGTGGCCGGCACCAAGGTTGGCATGCTCGCAACGGCTGAGATCATCGTCGCTGCGGTTGCCGCTGTGCTGCGCGAATATCGGGCGCATATCGACAGTCCAGATCCGGTGCTGGCTTCCACGTCAGGCCGAGCGCTTCTTGAAGCAAGCGCCATTCCGCATCATGAAGTAGCATCTGATGCCGCTTTGCCGTGTCGACACCCAATGTCATTGAACTGGCGCTTCTTGCCGGCTCAGAGCTAGCGGCCAATGAGGTCGGCGCCCTTCAAGAAGGACCACAAGCTACCCCGTCTGCTGGACTACTCCTCCACCATTCGAGACACGGATGGTTCCTATCCAGACAATTGATTTTATCAATCTGCGACAATACCGCATAGCGGCGCCGGCGGAATGATCATCCGTAGCAAGACGAGCTGCTTTCGGCGGCCTGCCGGACGCGCACCGCGACCGAGTACAAGCCGGCTCGTCTGCAGCCATGTTCGGATCGGCCGCATCGGTGCGCCGAATGAGATTGCCGGCGGAACGCTCTATTCGTGCAGCTGTGACGGCAGTCATCTCACCGGGGCCATCCTGCCGATGGATGGCCGGCAGTCGGTGCAGCATGGGCTGACACTGTTCACGGAATGAAGCCGCTCGCGCTTCGGACGGTTGAAATGGAGGACATTAGCTTGGAACCGATCAGTCTCGACGAGCTTCTGGCCAGCGTCGGCAAGGAAGTCGGCGTGTCGCCGTGGCGGGTGGTCTCGCAGCGGATGATCGACCAGTTCGCCGAGTCCACCGATGACCACCAGTTCATCCACTGCGATCCGGAGCGCGCCAAGCGCGAGACGCCGTTCGGCGGCACCATCGCACATGGCTTCCTGTCGCTTTCGCTTTTGTCGGCGATGACTTTCGAGACCATGCGGCCGCTCGAAAACTGCAAGATGGGTGTCAACTATGGCTTCGAATCGCTGCGCTTCCTGGCGCCGGTGAAAACCGGATCGCGCATCCGCACCCGTTTCGTACTGGCCGACATCAAGGTCAGGCCGTCGGGCTGGGTGCAGACGGCGCTGGGCGTGACGATTGAGATCGAGGGCTCGAAAAAGCCGGCGCTGACCGCGCGCTGGTTGACGCTGACGCTGATCAAACGCCAGCCGGAGGCGGCCTGAATTGCTCAACGAGCGTCAGCAGAGACGATCTTCACGTGCCGGGGCGATGTAGGCGACCAGTGCGCACCGATCGGCAACGCGGCCACGGGGGTCGGCTAGATAGAGTGGCAGGAATGCCTAATCGGGGCTCCGTCTCGGAAGGGGCGTCGATGTATCGGAAGCGCTTCGGCTTTCGGCGCTGCATTCCTTGTTCACGAAGTCCATGGAGAATTCCCGACCACGGGGTCGAAAGATCGGCTTGTGATCGGAGTGGGCAGATCCTCCCCGACTGAATCTGCCAATAGGGTGTTATCGAGTTAACCGGGTCGAACTTGAGGTCGCGGGTGTCGCTGATCGGCTGCTCGTCGAGCTCGAGAGCTGCCAGCTAAAGGCAGAACACGCCGATGCCAAGAGCTCCGCAGTTGATGTGGACGCCCAGAGCTGGGAGTACAGACCGACGAGTTCCCGGCGGGCGAACTTGCCATTGGTAGCGCGCCAGACCAGTCGCGAGAAAGCCTCGATGAGAAGGCCCCGAGCCGCGCGCGGCATCGACTATAGTGGCGTTTGGCGAGAGGCCTTCGAAGACGAGATCGAGTGTAAGATGGACGAGCTCGACACGCATATCGCGCAGTCCCTGCGATCGCGCCTTGTCCGCGGCGCTCGTGCGTGCGAACTGTTGGTAGATCGAGCTGACTAGATGAACCGGGATGGCATTAAAGCGGAACTGGAAGAGACGCCCCTGGCCGAACTAAGCAAGATCAATCCAGCCATCGCTAAAGGTAGGCGAACACGAGACGTTCGGACTCCGTGCCGCTGAAATCCTCAAACTGAATCGGCCGGACCGTTGGAGCTATCATCACCCGCTTGGCTTCCAGAGCTACGGAGCGGGTTGATTATCTGAACGTCCTCGAAGTCCTTTTCATTGTCGGTCACTACGACACACTCGTTGGCTTCAGCTATAGCGGCAATGATTGTGTCTAGGGCGCTCCGCGAACGGCCTCTGGCTTTGCCGTTGGCCATCAGCCGCGCCCACACGAGGCCGGCTTTCTCGTCGAACGATAGCACGCGGCCAGCGAACAGCGCTTGCGGGCCTTCGGAGCCCTCGAACCAAGTTTCAAGGCTGCTGCGCTTTTTCCCCTTCGGCTTCTCTAGGATGCCTCGGCGAATTTCGGCGACAGTAAGCGAAGCAATGAAGAGGTCTTCGTCCTTCTGCGCGCCCATCCAGGCCAGCAACGAGCCCGAAGGCTCCGGCTTTATGACGTTGCTGATGATATTGGTATGAAGAAGGTAGCGCGTCACAGGTCGATCTTGCGCCCCTCTTCGCGCGGCCGGCTGAGGTCGAGACTGGAGCCAACCAGAGGCGAGCGACGCAACGCGGCGAGAATGCTGCCCGCTTTCGGTGGCTCACCCGCCACAGCTTGCTGTATGGTCCGACGAAGCTGTCGGGCATCCGGCCCGCTCTCCGTTAATTTTCGGGCGAGAGTTCGCAGTAGATCGCGGTCTGCGTCGAACGCCAGGATCTCGAACCGCGCGATGCCGCGCTCAGCCAGGCGAGAGCGATAATTCTCGATGGCTCTCTTCTGTGCAGTGTTGCCCATCGCGTGCCTCCGTTCTCTATCCGGATATATAGCCATGGCTTCTTCGGAGCACAAGGTGCCCCGTCATCGGCCAGCACTGGCTCCTGCGCGACGCGCGTTATTGATCACAAAGAATTTCCATCTTGTCGAAGCACTGTGACTTCGCATCATTGTCGCGAAATGGAGTATTTCGCGTCAGGACAGGAACGCGATCAAAGCGCGACCGAAACGTGCAACAGCCGAAAAGCTTCGTGTGGTCGCCGGCGCGGCCCGCGAATCGGCTGTGCCTGCGTTGCCGAAGCCCGATCGACGCTTCGTCAATCTGGTCCTTGCTGGCGCGACAGGCCGCACGGGATTTCGTTCAAGCCGAAACGGATAGCCAAACGCGAGACCGCGTCCCGGAGTAAGGGGCCGCCTCATGAAGGTCGCGCTTGGCGCTCGCTAGTCAACTGGCAAACACCGAGACGCCTCGATCGAGGATCAGTTGCGGCTCTGCTGCTTGCGTGCTGAAAAGCAAGGCTGGACAGTCGTCGACAGCAATACCCACCGCGCGATCTGGGGCGCGTCGCTGTTGCGTCCCGGCCTTCAGGAGCTGATCAGCGATGCGATGGAGGGCAAACTCCTGATCGTGCTCGCAGAGGCGATGGATCGCCTGACGATGACCGCTGCAAACCGGGAGCAGGCCAGGCTGGGCAAACGTTGCAACAGATCCTTCAAGGAAAATCATAGACTCTTAGCAACTCCGGCTTGCTGTGAATGGTAGGCTTATTGCAACGTCCAAACCGTGGCCCCGCTTGTCTTCGACTCGCCGAACTGCCTGCAATTTCGGCTAAAGGCAAGAAGAGCGCCCATTTGTTTGTTCGACACAGGATATCGACGGTCGTCACGGCCACCGAGATTTGTCCGGTCGTTGGACAACCTTCGAAATCTGCAGCTTCTGTGGAGAACGCGAAATGAGAAATTCGGCAGGACTTGGTCCTGAGCCATGATGACACTGGTTAGTCGCCTACGCATGGCAGCGCATCCAGACCGCCTTCGAATCCTGGGCCTTTGTGCGCATGCGGACCTAACTGTCTGCGAGCTAGCGGAGATTCTGGGCGTGTGTCGAGAGCGGGTTGCGCGACACGTCCGGCTGCTCGCCAGAGCCGACTTTCTTTGCTGCAACGAACAGCCTCCGTGGCGCTCGTACCATCTCAACGCAGGATCCAACGACGGCGGGCTGGTTCAATTATTGGTCGATCTCCTGCCCCATCGCGACGGCTATCATAAACAGGACCTGCAGCGGCTCGAAGCGGTACGAGACACGCGGCCGAAGGGGACCGCGTGCTTGATCGTGAAATAGGTCAATCCAATTGGAGCGCGAAGCTACCATGGACAACTCCGCAGACGGTGCGATCGCACAGCCCGACACCCACGGGCGGTCTTCCTTGGCCGCGGTTGATTGCCGCGTTCACGAGCTGCTTCTGAGACAGGAGCGGCAGGAGCGGACGACCCTCAAGCTCATCGCCTCAGAGAACTTTGCGTCCTCGGCCGTGCTGGAAGCGAACGGCTCGATTTTCACGAACAAGTACGCCGAGGGGTACCCCGGTGCGCGCTACTACGCTGGAAACGAGATCGTTGATGAGCTTGAGAATCTAGCCATTGAGCGCCTGAAATCACTATTTGGCAGCGAGCATGCCAACGTCCAGCCTTATTCCGGCTCGCCGGCCAACCAGGCTGTCTATCGTGCGCTTTTGAGTCCCGGTGACAAAGTCATGGGCTTGCCCCTTCCGGAAGGGGGCCATCTGACTCATGGTTGGGCCATCAACTTTTCCGGTACTGACTATCAACGCGTGCCCTATGGGTTGGATGAAACGACACAGCAGATTGACTATGACCGCTTGCGCGAGACAGCCAAGCGGGAACGGCCGCGGCTCATTTGGGTCGGCGGAACTGCTTACCCGCGTGTCTTTGACTACGCGGCAATGGCAGAAATTGCCCTGGAAGCGAACTCCTATCTCGTAGCCGACATTGCGCACATCAGCGGCCTGATTGCCGCGGGAGCGCACCCGAATCCCGTGGGCCATTGCGACGTGGTCAGCAGCACGTCCCACAAGTCGATCCGCGGTCCCCGCGGTGGCTTCATTTTGTCAAGGAACGAAGATCGCTATCAGGCCCTGTATCATACAAAGAGCAAATACAATCTCGCCAGACGAATAGACCGGGCGGTCTTCCCTCACCTGCAAGGCGGGCCTCACATGAATGCCATCGCTGCGCTAGCGGTTGCCTTGCACGAAGCCGCGAACCCGTCCTTCCGAAGCTACGGCCAACAGACGGTCAAGAACGCCAAGGCTCTGGCACATGCACTGCTTGAGCGAGGTCATGACCTGGTGACCGGGGGGACGGACAATCACATGCTGATCCTTGATCTTCGCAATCGGCCACTATCGGGCAAGGCCTATGCCGAGCGACTAGCAAAGGCAGGAATCATCACAAACTTTAATATGGTGCCTGGCGACCCGCGGGATCCGGCGGTCACAAGCGGAATTCGCCTGGGGGCACCAGCAGTGACGTCAATGGGCATGCGCGATGTGGAAATGGAGCAAATTGCTGGCTTCATTGACTCCGTCCTCCAGCGGCCAGACGACGAAGATCTCCATGCCTGCGTGCGAAGAGACGTTGCCGACTTGTGCGCTGCGTTCGAGGTCCCGGGCATCTCCGACAAGTAAGGTGGGCCAAGCAAAATGCCCATACCACATCCAACACCCGAAGCGAGGTATTCATGGCTAGGCAGTTCGTGTTCTCTTCCGAATCGGTTGGCGCGGGGCACCCGGATAAGTTGGCCGACAACATCTCGGATGCCATCCTCGACGCCATCCTCCGCACAGATCCCAAGGCGCGCGTCGCCTGTGAAGCGTTGGTAAAATCAGGGATAGTCGTTCTGGCTGGCGAGATTACCAGCGATGTCCAGGTGGATTACAGCCAAGTTGCGCGCGATACGATTCTCGACATTGGGTACGACGACGAGGCCGTCGGCTTCGACGGCCGGCGTTGCTCCGTCGTCCATGCCCTCACCGAGCAGTCGCCCGACATCAGCCAAGGCGTTGACGAGGGAAGAGGGCAAGACCTCCAGCAGGGAGCGGGAGATCAGGGCCTCATGTTCGGCTACGCATGCCGCGAAACCGATACCCTGATGCCTTTGCCGATCCAGCTCGCTCATCGCTTGACGAAACGGCAGGCGTATGTCCGGAAGGCACAGCTTGGCTGGTTGCGTCCTGACATGAAATCCCAAGTCTCAGTGCGCTATGAGGGGTTGCGCCCGGTCGCCCTGGATACCATCGTCGTGTCGACGCAACATGACGAGCAGGTCTCGCAAGAGACTGTCCGCGAGGGCGTCATTGAGGAAATCATAAAGCCTGTCCTGCCGACCCACCTGGAGACGGAAGGCATCAGAATTCTGGTCAACCCGACGGGGCGGTTCGTAGTCGGCGGGCCGCGCGGCGACTGCGGTCTCACTGGACGCAAGATCATCGTCGATTCCTATGGCGGGATGGGTCGTCATGGCGGCGGCGCCTTCTCGGGCAAGGACCCGTCCAAGGTTGACCGCTCGGCTGCCTATGCGGCCCGCTATGTCGCAAAGAACATCGTCGCCAGCGGACTTGCGGACGTGTGCGAGGTGCAGCTTGCTTACGCAATCGGCGTGGCCAGTCCGGTTTCCGTCATGGTCAACACGTTCGGGACAGCCAGGGTTGAGGAAAGCAGGATCGAGCGCCTCATTCTTGAGTTGTTCGATCTCAGACCGAAAGGCATTATCAAGATGCTTGATCTCTTGCGCCCTATATACCGCAATACAGCCACCTATGGCCATTTCGGCCGTGAAGAGCCTGATTTCACCTGGGAGAAGACAGACAGGGCGGACGAATTGCGTCGCGAGGCAGGACTAGCCGCCCCGTGAAGCCGCCGGCGAGCGAATTGGCAAGCGGAAAGCCCAAGCGGAGACATTGATGCCGGATTATGACGTGCTTTGCATCGGCAATGCCATTGTCGACATTATCGCCCAGTGCGACGACGCTTTTCTGGTGACCAACGGCATCATCAAGGGTGCCATGAACCTCATCGATACCAAGCGCGCCGAGCTGCTCTACAGCCACATGGGGCCGGCGATCGAGGCCTCCGGTGGCAGCGCCGGCAACACGGCGGCCGGCGTCGCCAGCTTCGGCGGCCGCGCCGCCTTCTTCGGCAAGGTGTCCAACGATGCGCTGGGCGAAATCTATGCGCACGACATCCATGCGCAGGGCGTTGCCTTCGACACCAGGCCGCTCGAGGGCGAGCCGCCGACGGCGCGCTCGATGATCTTCGTCACCCCGGACGGCGAGCGCTCGATGAACACCTATCTCGGCGCCTGCGTCGAGCTTGGGCCGGAGGATGTCGAGGCCGACAAGGCGTCTGGCGCCAAGGTCACCTATTTCGAGGGCTATCTGTGGGACCCGCCGCGCGCCAAGGAGGCGATCCGGCAGACGGCGAAGCTCGCGGACGAGGCCGGGCGCGAAGTCTCGATGACACTGTCGGATTCGTTTTGCGTTGACCGCTACCGCGACGAGTTCCTCGATCTGATGCGCTCGGGCACGGTCGACATCGTCTTTGCCAACAGCGACGAGATCAAGTCGCTCTACCAGACCTCGTCCTTCGACGAAGCGGTGGCGCAGATCCGCAAGGACTGCAAGATCGCCGCCGTCACACGCTCGGAAAAAGGCTCGGTTATCGTGCGCGGCGACGAGACCGTGGTCATCCATGCGACCGCCATCAAGGAGCTGGTCGACACGACGGGCGCGGGCGATCTCTATGCCGCCGGTTTCCTGCATGGCTACACGCAGGGCCGCGACCTCAAGACCTGCGGCGACCTTGGCTCGCTGGCGGCCGGCCTGGTGATCCAGCAGATCGGCCCAAGGCCAAGGCAGAATTTGCGCCGCGAGGCGGAACGGGCTGGGTTGCTGTAGATGCGCGGGCAACTAACCAGCCGCCCTACTGACGCGATCATCGCAGTGGCGGAACTGTGTCAAAGCTCGCTGATAGCGACAGCCATTCGCTTCGGAGAACTGACCGATTCTGCTGCCGTGAAGCTCGCTGGAAGAGCGGTGCAAGGCGGGCTTGCCTTGACGGCATTCACCGTCATCGAGATCGCCACCGGCATTCTCCAGAAGCTCAGCTTGGGGAAGGCCAGTAAGGTTCCTGAGGTAACGGAGAACTCGCGGCGTCCGTCGGAGCACTTGACTTGCGACGTCCCACGATGCCGAATGCGGGCTGACTGGTTCGCCATTGGTATGGGACCAGCGGAATTGCCAGCAGGGCTTCATCTTCGTCAATCTCGACGAGGCGCCGGATGTGGAGCCCGGCATTCGCGGATGTCAGGAAGTGCTCGCCTGGCTGGTATTCACATCGCGGTCTGGGTTCCACGATTTTGGGATCGTCGAGGGCAACGAGGAAGGGATTCAAAAACGGGCCCTGACGAGCGGAAAGGGACTATCCCGCCCTCTCCGATCTCCGTGTCAAAACTCTTCGGCAGACGCAGGATCGCATCACAGGGCCCGGCAGCCTTGGCGGCAGCGACATAGTTTCAGTTCATTTCAACAGGTGCTGGCATCTACTGGGTGTATCTCTTATCCGAACAATCCAACAATTACCGCAAGCACGGTCCGCTCGATCGGGTCGACAGCTATTTTCGCGATAAGCCGGTTCTTGAGGGCGCCGAAGCCGAAACGCGACAATCGGTCGCCATTTGCTCTGACGCTCGTCAGATTCTCGTCAGCAGGGGGTGTGCCAATCTGGGAATGCCAGTTGCTCCATCATGGGGAATATTCAACGGAGGCATGAAATGGACGCATTGAACAACGCCAACTCGCCGCGCCGGAACCTCACATGGCAAACTGGGGCTGTTCACGAACTAATCGCTTTTGAACAACCCCTGAGAGACTTGCCACAGGAGCGAGAACAACAAGCCGAAGTTGGCCCGTCCCGTCCTGTTGTCTCAGCCGCAGACCAGCGCTTCAACACGGCGGCCCAGCAGCCACATAGGAGTCTTATCGCAATTTCCAACCGCGGTGCGACTGTCAATTCTGATCAGCCCAAGACAGGCGGGCTTTCGGCGGCCCTGGAGTGCGTCGTGGAGCGTTCCGGCGCGGTCTGGGTAGGTTTTTCCGAGCATCTGGGCGACGGGGATAAGCAACAGGTGCCCCTCGTGCAGCGTGGCAAAGGTCAAATCGGGTGGCTCGATGGGCCGGCAGCGGACTATTCTCGGTACCATCAAGGTTTTGCAAATTCAATATTGTGGCCGGCGCTCCACTCGCTGCCGGACCGGATCTCAGGCTCGGAAGAGGATTATAAAAGTTATCGCGACGTCAATGCCTTCATGGCGCGCGCGGTGTCCGAATTGGGAGATAACGCAGTCTACTGGGTTCATGACTACCATTTCCTGCCGCTCGGCGCTGATTTGCACAGACTCGGCATTGACCGGCCGATCGGCCATTTCCTGCATACGCCATGGCCCGAGTCTGACATGATGGAGCGCGTGCCCAATTCTGGCGAGCTAATGAAATGTATGCTCGAGTATGATCTGCTCGGTTTCCAGACCGACCGTGATGTGAGCAATTTCCTCGCCTGTGTCCAATCTCATTTGGGGCTGGAGAGCAAGAACGGGGTCGTTTTCTCGGACCATGGCCAGACGCAATGCCAAAATTTTCCTATAGGTATCGATCCGAAGCAATTCGAACAGTGTGCCGCAGATTCGCTTGAGGCGCAGAAAGCCTACATTTCGCAGTTGAAACTTGGCGGAGCAAAGCTAGTTATCGGCGTCGATCGGCTCGACTACACCAAGGGCATCGACAATCGGATTAAAGCTTTCGATCTGCTGGCAGTCGAGCCGCAACGTGTCTCGCTCTTGCAAATCGCAACTCCCTCACGTGGCGACATCCAAGCGTACAGCGAATATCGGCGCGACGTCGAAAGACTCGTCAATCAAGTCAACAACCGGCATGGCACGGACGAGTGGATGCCGATTATCTATGAGAACAGGTCGTTCACCCAAGCTGAGATAGCGGGTCTTTACAGAGCCGCGCGTGTTTGCGTTGTGACGCCGTTGCGCGATGGCATGAATCTTGTGGCGAAAGAATACATTGCTGCACAAGATCCGAGCGACCCTGGCGTTCTGGTGTTATCGAAGTTTGCCGGCGCGGCCGAAGACTTCGGCGAGGACGCCCTGCTGGTAAATCCGAGGCTCTCCGACGAGATAGCTACCGCGATCTCAAGAGCGGCCAGCATGCCGCGCGAAGAACGCATCCAACGCTGGCGGAGGATGATGGACAAACTTGAAGCGTATACGATCCACCATTGGTCAGCGGACTTCGTTCGGCAACTGGACAGCAGCCGGGTTACGGTCCCTGCGGATCACTTCCACTATGTTGGCTTGGGCTGGATCAGCGAGGCCCAAATGCCTTCGTATCGGACCGAGCCAGAATTGCACACCGCGCTGACGCGTGCACTGGATAAAAACTGGGTCCTGCCGATCGTATGATGCAGAATATGAAGCACGCGAGCTTTGCCTGCATTTGCGCATCCCTCAATGCCGAGCGCTTGGAGAGAGAGATACTTATCCTGACCGCCTGAATGCGGCTTAAGCGGCTTATCGGGACCACAGTCGGGCTTTGCATCAGACCCTTGAGCCAGGCTCCGTCAGTGTGGTCTCTTGCCGCCGAGCGGAGTCATCACGATTGCCTAGTCACCCGTGATGACGACTGGCGTGCCAATTCCCCTCGGACCACGGTTTGGCTCTCTCCGAGAAAACCGCTTCTACCACGCACGCACGGCTTGCGGCCGCATCGTTAAACATCGCCACCAATGCGATCTTCTGCATTCTAATGACGTTGTCACGCGCTTGAAGTCTTGTCCGAAATCCTTCATCGGCGACCTGCGAGGGATGTCGCAGCCCGACAGGGATCCATTAGTTGGACAATGGTGGCAGCGGAGCAGCGCCGCCAATGGGCGACTGAATATTTCAGAATGTTAGACAAGTGTAAAAGCGAAATCACATAACGACATAAACATTTCGTTATGCGTCATTGACAAAAGAGCGGACTGCTGTGATTGTCTGCGTGTCGTGGTTCTCGCGTGCGGCGCTGCCGCAGCGGAGCTAAGAGGGAAGCCGGTGCAATGCCGGCGCTGCCCCCGCAACTGTTAGCGGCGAGCCAACCCCACTCATGTCACTGAGGCGAATACCCTCAGGAAGACGGGTAGAGGCTATGACCCCGCGAGCCAGGAGACCTGCCACGGCGATTTACGTCCACGGGCGGGGTGTCTCGGTGGCCGCTGCAAGCCGGCGTTCGTGCCGGTCTGCTAGCGCCTTCCTTGTCATCGGCGCCCCAACCATCGGGGTATGACATGACTGACTCTCAGGAAATTCCTGTAGCAACGCTCGGCGTGCCGCGCTTCGGTCGTCGGCGAGAACTGAAATTCGCGCTTGAAAGCTACTGGTCCGGAACATCGTCCGCTGGCGACCTTCTCACGACGTCGAAGGCGCTCCGTGCCGCTAGCTGGGAAGAGCAGCGCGATCGCGGCGTGTCGAAAATCCCGTCGAACGACTTCTCGCTTTACGACCATGTGCTCGACACCGCAGCCATGGTCGGGGCCGTTCCATCCCGTTACGGCTGGAATAGCGGCGAGGTCCCACTTGACATCTACTTCGCAATGGCGCGCGGCAACCAGGGTCAGACGGAGGATTGTGGACACGCTGGTCACCAGGAGGAGGCTCATGGACCTGGTGTAACCGCGATGGAAATGACCAAGTGGTTTGACACCAACTACCACTACATTGTGCCGGAACTCGATGATGATCAGACGTTCGCCCTCTCGTCATCGAAGCCGGTCGATTACTTCCTCGAGGCTAAAGCTCTCGGCATTCACACACGCCCAGTCATCCTTGGACCCATCACCTTCCTCAAGCTGGCGAAATCGCCTGCCGAGGGGTTCGGTCCCATCGCGCTCCTACCGCGGCTGCTGCCCGTTTACGAGCAAGTCCTGCAGAAGCTGAAGCTGTCGGGAGCCGACTGGGTGCAGATCGATGAGCCAGCGCTTGTCCTCGATCTGAACCCGAACGAACGAGCTGCGTTCGAATTCGCCTATGGCCAGCTGTCGAAAGCCGCGCCCGAGCTGAAGATCATGCTGGCTACGTATTTCGGGTCGCTGGGGGACAATCTCGAAACCGCGGTTTCTCTGCCCCTGGCCGGGCTGCATATTGATCTCGTGCGCGCTCCCGAGCAGCTGGAAACGGTGGGTCGGCTCGCTCCGAAGGATCTGGTGCTCTCGCTTGGCTTGATCGATGGCCGCAACGTCTGGCGTGCGAACCTGCCCGCCATTCTCGACCGCATCAAACCGATCGTCGCCGGCTGGCCCTTGGACCGCGTCGAGATCGCGCCTTCTTGCTCGATGCTGCATGTGCCGATTGATCTGCGCATGGAGACGGAACTCGACGCCGACATCAGGTCGTGGCTCGCCTTCGCGGCCCAGAAGACCGACGAGCTGGTCTTGCTGGCCCGGGCCCTGTCCCAAGGCAGGGATGCGGTGGCAGGCGCGTTGAAAGCGTCTGCCGAGGCTGCCGCCACGCGCGTGACATCCACGAGGATCCATGACCCGCTTGTTCAGGGGCGGATCGCTAGCATTGAGGACAGCGCGAAGCGACGAGAGAGCGCTTTTGGCGAGCGCTCCAGAGTCCAAGCCGGCTCACTCGGGCTGCCGCCGTTCCCGACGACGACCATCGGGTCCTTCCCGCAGACGCCGCAGGTACGCAAGGCGCGGGCCGCTCATGCGAAGGGCCAGCTGAGCTATGTCGACTATGAGACGTTCCTGAAGAAGGAGATCGAGGCTGCAATTCGCTGGCAGGAAGAGATCGGGCTGGACGTGCTGGTGCACGGTGAGTTCGAGCGAAACGACATGGTACAGCATTTCGGCGAGCAGTTGTCCGGCTTCGCGCTCACCCAGCATGCCTGGGTACAAAGCTATGGGTCGCGCTACGTGCGTCCCCCCATCATTTTCGGCGACGTATCGAGGCGCAATCCGATGACAGTGCGCTGGTGGCAATTCGCCCAGTCGCTTACGGAAAAGCCCGTGAAGGGAATGCTCACAGGCCCAGTCACCATTCTCAACTGGTCTTTTGTTCGCGACGACGTACCCCGCTCCGAAGCCTGCCGCCAGATCGCGCTCGCCATCCGCGACGAAGTGACGGATCTCGAAAGGTCCGGCGCAAGGATGGTCCAGATCGATGAGGCCGCGTTTCGCGAAGGATTGCCACTGCGCCAATCTGACTGGAAAGTCTATCTCGACTGGGCTGTCGAATGCTTCCGGATCGCTTCAACGGGTGTAAAGGACGCGACTCAAATTCATACCCACATGTGCTATTCGGAGTTCAACGAGATCATTCCCGCGATCGCTGAAATGGATGCGGATGTCATTTCGATTGAGACGTCGCGCTCGAAGATGGAGCTGTTGGACGCCTTCACGAGCTCCAAATATCCGAACGAAATCGGTCCCGGCGTTTATGATATTCACTCACCACGCGTCCCGGAAGTCGGCGAGATTTCGGACTTAGTCATGCTTGCCCGCGAGCGACTGTCCGACGGACAACTGTGGATAAACCCGGACTGTGGCCTCAAAACACGCAAATGGGAGGAGGTCCGCCCTGCCCTCATGAACATGGTCGCTGCAGCGCGCGCGCTCCGGCAGAAAGTGCAGGCGTGAGGCTTCTCTTCCTCACCGTGTGGGGAGTTGCCGGCCGGCGGATGTCGGCCGGGAATATGCCAACCCGATCACACTCTTGAAAATAAGCCACACGGCGAAAATGTGCAATTTTCCTTCGGCACGTGTCCTCATCCCGCAGAAATATAAATGTGACACCACGCTATAGTATTGGTCCTTGGGAACATACAGGCCCCGCGCCTCGAACAAATCGTACACACGTCGTTTCTCAAAGTAGACTGCTTGGCATGTTCGCTCAGGCGGCGACAATATATGATGCTGCGCGTCTGTCCGCTTCCCCAGTTGATTTGCGCAGACTACGGGCGAGGTTGCAGGTTTCGGGTATTGCTAGCGTGTCCCGCCAATTCGGAGATGGACGTGGCAATTCGTGTGGCCCAAGTAAAAGCCGCAATCATTTTCGATTGCGACGTCCGCAGCCAGTTGGCCCTTATTTTCCTAAGATCTGCGTTACAGGCCGGGGCGTTGTCGCCGTTTCGGAGGGTAAGATGGGATAGGTGACCTCGGGTGCCTCTCCGGTCAGCGAGTTGAGGAAGGCAACAAGCAGATCAACTTCTTCGTCCGCCAGTACTACGCCAAGCTGGGTGGTCCCCATAATAGCGACGGCCTGTTTCAGATCCCAAACCTTGCCCGAATGAAAGTATGGCGCGGTGAGTGCAACGTTGCGCAGCGGCGCCACGCGGAAAACATAGTAGTCATCGGCTGCATTGGTGACCGCGAATCGGCCCTTGTCTTTGTCCGGCAGGACCTCGGCGCTGGGCTGTTCCACGAGGCCAAAGGGGAAATAGGCTTGCCCACCAACGTTGATGCCGGCATGGCAGGACGAGCAGCCTTTGTCCATGAAAAGCGCCAGGCCCTGTTTCTGTTCGGAAGTCATGGCAAGCTCATCACCATTCAGGAAGCTGTCGAACGGGGCCGGTGTGACCAATGTCGCCTCGAAGGCTTCGATCGCCTTGGCGAAGTTGTCGAAGGTGACCCGATCGGCTTCAGCCGGAAAAGCTGCATCGAACCACTCGACATATTGCGGCATGGACTTGAGCGTGGCGATGACTTGGTCCGGTGTATTGGCCATTTCGATGCCAGCTTGGACCGGTCCCTTCGCCTGAGCCTTCAGGTCTGCGGCACGACCATCCCAGAACTGAGCGATGTTGAAGACAGCGTTCAGTACAGTCGGCGCGTTGCGCTGTCCCTTCTGCCAACCATGGCCGATCGAGGTTTCGTGATTGTCGTCGCCGCCCGTGGCCAGGTTGTGGCACGAGTTGCACGACAAAACGCCTGACGCCGAGACGCGTGGATCGAAGAACAGTGCCTTGCCGAGAGCGATCTTTTCCGGGGTGTTCGGGTTGTTGGCTACTGTCGGCGTGGTGGATGGCAAAGCCCTGAAGGTGGCCAATGCCGTATCTCTGAGGTCGGTGGGGATCGAATCCGCAGCAAAGGCGGTGGGTGCCAGCAAGGTGACAGCCATCGTTCTGAATAGGATTTTCATAAATGGTCTTCCTGCGTCGTGCACGCAGCCACTATGCGATCTGCGGCTCATGAACGCCCTGAGCTAGATCAGTTGAGGGAGAGGATCGGGGTCTGGCACCTGTTTTCGCGGCTGAGCTGGGACCCTCTTGGAAGTGATCGCTCTTCTCGATTGGACTTCAGGGAGGAGGAGTATCCCTGCTCGACAACCGTTTGTATGCATCAAAGCACGCCCTGGCGGCGGCTTCGTAGATTCGGTCACTGCGATCTTCCCGCCATCGTTGAGAAAGTCGAGAGCACCCGCAAGACTGGCAATCTCTTGCACGATGTGCGCTGCACGCCTTGCGAAAAGTGAGCTTTTGAAACCTCAGGGTTCATTCGTTCCTCCGGACCTGCTGATTGCGTGAATCGACCTTATCGACACCCGCCGACTGCACATTGTGATGTCACCAGCGATGGCGGTTTCAATACCTAAGCAGCGACGGTCTATGCGACAGTATGGATGTCCTATCGGAATAGCCGGTCCGCCTTGTCGATCGTCACACCGGCATATAGTTCCGCTTCTACGAACATCCCGCGAGGAAAGACATGGCCAATACGCGCAGTATCGCCAATCTAGCCCTTGTGCCGGCGCGGCGCTTGAGCAGGTCCACCGGCTGTAACTGCCTCACACCTCGATCCACAGATCCTAGGCGATGACCACCTTGTCGTCATCATTTGACGGGCGCAGGGCATTGGCCCATAAGCGAGCCACCGCAAACTGTGCGGTTGCCAATGCGTAATGATGTGAATTGGAATGATCTTCGGTTCGCGAAACACGCACGTCCGACGCAGCTTGCGTTGACAGAGGCGGTTTTACGCGCAATAGCACTTCCGCCGGCCTATTTTTGTGGAGTTCAATTGTGGTTCGGCCAAGGGCGCTGGGCGCCGGACCGGCCCCGTGTAAACCTTATCAAAGAGAGAGAGACCCTGCATGGAAGAATTCTTACCGCGCATCGCCACTGGTGCCGGCATCGGCCCGGCTCTCGCAGAGAAGGGCGTTGGGTTAATGCTGGGTTTCCTGCAAAGCCACGCGGCCGACGGTCCCGTTGCGCGCATGATCGAGGCCATTCCGGGAGCTTCGGAATTAGTAGCGAAGTATCATGGCGACGACCCAGAGGGTGGCGGCCTTATGGGGCTCGGCCAGCAATTGATGAGTGAGGGTCTCAGCATGGCAAAGATCGCCGGCCTCGCCAACGAGACGATCGCCTGCGCCAAGGAACATGCCGGCGACGAACTCGTGGACGAGGTCCTCAATTCCGTTCCTGGCCTTCCCCAGTTCGTCTGATCAGCGGCAGCCGGGGGCGCATGACCTCGTGCGCCCGTGCCGGCCCGTCTGCGCAGCAGGCATTCTCCGCCGAGCGTTCCGTACCGATCTCGCCAGACCACCGACCGCCGGGCACGCGAAGCGAGCGTTGGAGTACTTCATTCGTCTATTCCAAAATCGACCTCAGGCGAATCGATGTGTATAATTTCCGGCGGTAAGGGTTTATCCTGAACGCTTTCGATGAAGCTCGCGAGATAAGCAAACGTATTGTATTTCTCAAGGACCAACCGCTTCGCCTCTCTTATTGCGCCGCGACGTTCCTTCCAGAGGTCCGAGTCGATGATTTCTTGAATTTTTGGGATTACGTTCTTGTCCTCTGGGTCAATCAGAACCATAGAGTCCGAAGGGAAGAACCTCGTGATTGCCGGGCTGCCGTAATAGATCGGCATTGTTTCAGCAACGAAGCAGTCCATAAGCTTCTCTGTAAAATAGTAATCAGCACGAGTATTCTCGAACGCTATACTGTAACGGTAAGGTGCGAGTGCGTTCCATTTATCTCCAATCAGCCGAAAACCTCGGCCGAACAGGTCAAAATCGAGCTCCTTTCTCAGCCGTTCCAGAAACGCCAGCCGATATCGATGTCCTTTAAGCAGGGCGATGTCACTGGTAATCCATGAGAGCCGAAGCGGCTTATCCACGACTTCGCTGACCAGAAGTTGGTCATATGTCTTGTTTACAGACCAAGACCGAGTGATAGGTGGAGACAAAACGAATCGGCGCGCTGCATTCTGCCGAGCAGCCAGCTCTGCGTCACACGTCAGGACGATAGTATTTTTCCCCTGCCCTTCATGAAACGCGCGATGAGCTTTCGTCGGCGGTTCGCCGATTGCAAAAATTGTCCTGTTTGGGCTCGCCTCGATATCAACAGGGAGCCCAAAAAGAGAAGCAGAGTTAAAGACGATATGCCAATCGGGCACGAAGGATGTCGTGCGAACAAAAGCGACATTGTTCCAGATTCCACTGCCCTTTGGAGTGAGATGGTGGATTGCATCATCCAAAACGCCCCAAGAATCTAGACATGTAGCAACAATGGGCGCCGGGCGTTCCGTCAACAATTTGGCCGACAAAGAAGTTTCACTCCCTTCACTCGTGAAGGTATTCAATCGCCATTCCGGATTGCGGTAACATTGGCCAGCATAAACCTTCCGGGACCCGCTGTCGAGGCGATTGTCGCTTTGCACTTGACTAGGTTCTTCCTCGCTTTGTGTGGTGATCAGGCCGGCTGAGTGGCAGCATGCGTGCCCTAATGAGTTCGCAGCCCGCTCTGCCCAATGGTACGTTTAATCGTCTTCAGGCGGTTGATCAGCCCTTCCGCCTGGCCGTTGCTCCACGGTAGTTCAATGGCATCGCGAACGGCGTCAGCGTCACGGCGTAGGACCCGACCGAAACGCGTGATGGCGACGGACCCGGAGTTGACGCCACATCGATCGAAGTGTCGAGCTTGCCCAATTCACAGGCCCCGCAAAATGCCGCGGAAGCGCATGGCAAGCCTGCGCATAGTGGCAAACTCATGTGATCCCTGCTTCAGGACATCGACCTTTGTGGCCTGGTTGATCATCGGCACATCCCGAGGCTTCGTGCAGAGGGCCGGGGCGACTACCGGCGAGATCACACGGCCAGTCGCGGGATTCCGTATCGGGACAGCGTCGCTGGCTGGTTGATGCGCATGATTGAAGCAGGCGACGCACTGTCCTTGCCGGCCTCTCGGTGCGGCGCCAACTTGCGAGAAGCCGCTCCAGATTCGAGAAGCTGCCTGTGTCGCCGCGCTGTTCGATATCGTGGAACAGGTGTCGTCCGCAGCGATTGCCGTCTCTCGAGTACCGGCTAAGAAACGCCCCGAAATACATTGATGTCCTTTGTTACCAGCGGCGGTTCCCAGCCCCTCGGAAGAGTGGCTCACCGGGCGATGAACTTACATTTGGCCATGGCCAATGAACGTCCATCGTCCCTGACGCCACCAGCAAGCGATCACGATCCCTGATTTCACAGTCAAAAGAAGTAATACCGAGACAAAAAAACCGCGCTTAGGCTCAAGACTACTAGCAAGTTCGACGCAAAGTTACAGCCGGGACGCGCCACGCACCTCGGCAGGGTCGCAACAACGAGTGGCTCAGCGTCACGACGGGAAATATGGCGCATCGATGTCGCTTCTGGACGAGCATTGGCAATAACGCTGTCGAGCATTGTTGCTTTCAGCGGCAACCGGCCCTATGAAGCGACGCTTCGCTGACTATGTTTCACCGCCTGGAGAGTTTCATGACAGAAGAAGCCGGAAAAAACGTCGACACCCTCATTGAGCTTGCCGCCGATGTCGTGTCGGCCTATGTCTCCAACAATCCGATCCCGGTGGGGGATCTCCCTGCCCTCATCGGCCAAGTGCATGCGGCTCTGAGAGCGACGGCCGGAGGTGTCTCTGCGCAAGAGCCGGTTGCCCTTACGCCTGCAGTCCCGATCAGGAAATCGGTGACACCGGACTACATCATCTCCCTTGAGGACGGGAAGAAATTCAAATCGCTAAAGCGCCATCTGTCGACCCACTATGGGCTGACGCCGGATGGATATCGGGCCAAATGGGGCCTGCCGGCGGATTATCCCATGGTCGCGCCGAACTACGCCGCGGCGCGCTCGACATTGGCCAAGACGATGGGGCTCGGCCGCAAACCGAAGGCGCCGGAAGCGCCGGAGCCTGCGCCGACGAAGCGAACCCGCAAGAAGGTCGCGGCTTGATTTCGGCAATCGAGATTCGTTCTGGAGCGTTTCAGCCATCGGCTTAATCTGCGCGGTCATATAAAAAGGCGGGGCCAACCCCGCCTTCCTTTCAAACAACTTTGTTTCATGAGGAATTCGCGACGCCTGCAGCAATCTGCTGCCCTCAGTTTTTGCTCGGTCCCATCGAGCGGCCGTGAGGACCTACGTGCCTACTCTTGCCAGGACGCAGGAGAAAATTTCAACCAGCTTTGCTGAGGCTGCCAGCGGAGGACTTGCCAGTGCGGCGATCCTGCTCGATCTCATAGTTGATCTTCTGGCCGTCAGCGAGGGTCGAGAGGCCCGCGCGTTCGACAGCGGAAATGTGGACGAAAACATCCGGACCGCCATTGTCGGGCTGGATAAATCCAAACCCCTTGGTGCTGTTGAACCACTTTACCGTTCCAGTCGGCATATACTTGTTCCTTCTTTTACAATGCAACGTGGGCAGGCCATTAGGCCTGTCCGAGTCATAGCCGAGAGTTGGGCGCAGCAAAAAGCGAAAAATTGTTAAGCCCCGATCAGCTGGCGCACTCCATTGTGGGCGTAGCCGCCAGCAAGCACTGTCCTACACTACCGCTCGAGCGTAGCCGGAAGCGCCCAATTTCTTCCAACGCTCCTCAGCGCCACGTCGATGGCTCGGGTTTGCAGGCGCGGGACGTAAGGCCGACCGCTGCTCGTGCCGCCAGGTCAAAGGCCGGGTAGTCCACGGAGCTGCCTTCGTGCATAACACCTTGGGAGCGCCTTAAGGAGTTTCGAGTTGGATTGTTTCAAGTGGGTCGAGGGGTTGATCGATGCGACCAGCGTGGAAGCGATCGATAGCGCGCGCGTTTTGCTGGACCAGTTCAAGGGCAAGTCAGAAACAATTTCCCAGGCGATTGACGACTTCCTGCTTGATTTCATGACCTTGCTGTTTGTGGTAGAAGCCACCCGCGAGCAGTTCCACAATCCGGCGAGGCGGTTAGCGCACATCAGATTGAGCAAGGTCAGGCTGTTACTCACCCGATGCCCTTGACCTAAGCGACCACTCCGCCAGGCATGCATTTGCAGCCGAGCGCACCAGACGGTATTTTACGCACATGAAATCAATCGCGACCGCTAAATTCTGCTGTTTGGTGCCCAGGGACGACGGCAAGCGCGGACAGCTTCCGTGCTGCTGTCCTGCAGCGGCAAATGTGCTGCATGCCCCCATCCAAGGCGAGCTCGACGTTTGTTTCTTACGTTGACCAAGGTCCCGCGAAAACACTCCCCTTCCCGCAGCAACTCATTACGTTCAACGGCCTCGCGGCAGGCCATCACGCCAGAAGAGAGCAACGGCATCGTTTTTCCCGCCCAGTCCTACGACCTCGTTTTTCAGCGCCTCGCGAATGTCGCCACCCGCCGTTTTTTTCAGGTCCGTCTTCGCGCGAGCGTCTGATCTTCAAAGCGACCACCAACCGCGCCGACAGCGAGTTCACCGAGCCGTCTAAGTGAGTGGCGGCTACAATAACGCCCTCACCGCCTATGACTCGTTTTGGGCGAGATGATGGGGCTTCGAGGCCGATCGCATGTTCAACCTCATCCTCAACGAGGATGATATCAAGACCGAGCGAAATGTGATCCTGGAGGAGCGCCGTTGGCGCAGAGAGACGAACCCGCAGGTCTGCTGGACGAGGAGGTCAACACGACATAGGAGATGGAAAAGCTGAACGGCACCGACGCATTCACGATCTACAACAAATATTGCCGACCGAACGACGCGGTGGCCGGCACTTAGAACCAGGCGCTGGCCGCGAAGACCTTTGGCAGGGTTGTGCGCGGGCCGGACCCGCCCGCGCGCAACCGCCGGTCGAGCCCGGCTAGTAGAACCGCGACTCATCTTCTAGCGAATTCAGGTATTCTCCCTTTCCAGTTGGCAACCGTGGTCTGCTAGCTGTCTGGCCGAGGTCCTATGAGGAGCTTGGACGTCCGGACTACACACCGAACCTGCTTTATACGCCTGGCGTTGAGGAGGAAACCGATTGCCCCTGTGCCCGCCCATGATCCGTCACCTGAGATCCCCTGACCTGTTTGGACCCATAGATCGCCTGCCGGCACTTGGCACGCGGATTAGAGAGCGGACATTCGAGGTCCTCAACCCGTCGACCGGCGAAGTGCTGGCAGAACTACCTGACATGGGAGTCGAAGAGACATGCGCTGGAATCGAGAAGGCCTATGTCGCGCAGCCTGGATGGGCAGGGTTTACCGCACGTGAGCGCAGCGATGTTCTATGGCGATGGCATGAGTTGATCATCGACCACACCGACGATCTCGCTGCAATTCTCACCGCGGAGATGGGCAAGCCGCTTGCCGAGGCCAAATCGGAGATATCGCATGCTGCGGCGTATCTGCAATGGTACGCCGAGGAGGCAAATCGCGTCTATGGCGAGACGATCTCCGCACCATCGACGGACCGCCGAATGCTGGTGATCAAGCAGCCCATCGGGGTGGTCGGCACGATAACCCCATGGAATTTCCCGGCCTCGATGGTGGCGCGCAAAATCTCGCCAGCCTTGGCGGCGGGCTGCACGATTGTCCTCAAGCCCGCTGAACAGACGCCGCTCGTGGCTGGAGCAATGTTCGCCCTCGCCCATCAGGCAGGCTTCCCCGAAGGCGTCGTCAACCTGATCTATGCGTCCGAAGGTGACGCGGTCGGCCGCGAACTTTGCACAAATCCCAAGGTCCGCAAGATCAGCTTCACCGGGTCTACTGAGATCGGGCGCTTACTTATGCGCCAGTGCTCGGACCAGATCAAAAAAGTCAGCCTAGAGCTCGGCGGCAATGCACCCTTCATCGTCTTCGATGATGCCGATATCGATGCCGCGGTTGACGGTGCGATCCAGGCGAAGTACCGCAATGCCGGCCAGACCTGCGTTTCAGCGAACCGCCTTTACGTCCAGTCGCGCGTTCACGACGAGTTCGTCGAGAAATTCGTGGAACGGGCTCGCCAACTTCAAGTTGGTGACGGTTTCGCTCCCGGAGTGGACATCGGGCCTCTCATCGACAAGCAGGCTTTGGCCAAGATTGAATCCCATATTGCCGATGCCGTAGCTAAAGGCGGCGCAATTCGATGCGGGGGCAAACGCGTCGGCACGAATGGCACGTTTTTCCAACCAACGGTCCTGACCGGTGTCACCAGCGAGATGACCGTGGCGCAAGAAGAGACATTCGGGCCGCTCGCACCGATTATTCGCTTCAACGATGCGGATCAGGTCGTGCGTGATGCCAATGAAACGATCTACGGCCTCGCGGCGTATTTTTATGCCTCTAACCTGAAGCGTGTCTGGCGTGTCGCCGAGGCCTTGGAATATGGAATGGTCGGGGTAAATACCGGCCGGATGTCTTCGGAAGCGGCGCCGTTCGGTGGGATAAAACAGTCCGGCATCGGGCGGGAGGGATCCCGCCATGGCCTCGAGGACTACCTCGAAATGAAATACCTCTGCATGGGCGGCATCTGAAGCATCGGCTTGCAGGGTTCACAGACGGGTTACCTAGCGAGCGATCTCCAAACATGTGAATTGTAGAATCGCTCCTCGATTGGGAAACTGAGGGGCGGTCCGCACCCGAGCAAACACGCAATCCTGAGGAGCCCCCTAAAATAGCTGGATGTATCTCTCGACGAGACAAGCGTCTGCATTTTCGGCGAAGACGGCGCGCATGCGACGGAGGATACGCTTGCGATATGGCGGCCCTCGCCGACTATCCTCAGGCGACGGGCTGTCGTTGCGCGGTCTGGTTGGAAGCTTGTGCACCAAGCCATCGTCAACGCTGATTGAGCAATATCCGGCTTCAGGGGCAGAATTTCGACTGCTACATTCCGATATCAGTAGCTCAGCTGTTCTTCGGCTGACTGCCGCGCCGGTATACGCTCGGACAGAATCGAAATACCACCACGCGGCATTCGCATCCACATTGGTGATCGGCGCACGGTCCAGGGCGCGCCAGGTTGACCAAGCGGGTCGAACCGAATGACAGCCTTGACCGGCTGGAGGACGGAAATCCCGATGCCGAAGAGGTTGGTCAGCCCAGTCGAGCCCACACGCGTTTTCGGCACGAACAGCAAGGGCTGGGAAGCGATCGGCCGAGCGGTCCTTGAAGGGGCGGGCCAGGGTTGTTTTGACGACGCGTTGGTTCAGGTCAGCTAATCTAGTCTCTACCGTTCAGAGCGGCTTCACTCGCCAGTGACAGCGAGTCAAGATATTTGACATCGTCGGCTTTGATTGCCGCGCAGATCTGGTCGAGATGGGGACAGCTCACTGGTGCACCTTTTGGCTCATAGTGTTTCCTCGTCATCGAGATGAGGATTGCCGGATTTGGCGTAGAACACCAACACGGGTCCGAGATCAAAGCGCGTCCCGGGCGCAAGGCGCTGGACGGACCGGGGCCATGTTTCGGTTGAGGCGCCATCGATGCCTCGCGCCAGCGTTTTGGCGAAGCGGGGCATCAGCGGAGCGAGTGTCGGTGCCAGGATCGCAGCGGCCGTCGTCTGAAGGGCTAGCGAAGTCCGATTGCGGGCAGGATAGAAACGTCGCGCCGCCGCAAAGTCTCGCGCCCCGCGGTAGATCACGCAATCGCGCACGAATTCGCAGACCTGAGTGGCCGCGCGCCGAACCGAGAAGCCTTCGTCCGAATAGGCGCGCTCCATCGCAGCACGATAGATCTCTATGCGAGCAAAGAAGGCGCGGTCGGCCGGGCTCCAGTCGCCTGCATCGGGTACACGGCCGGCAAAATCCTGCTTGATTTCCTGGTTCAACGCCTCAAGCCAGTTCAGCCAGATGCTTTGGAACACCTCTTTCTCGGTGCGGCGCAGCGCGTCCAGCGTGAAATCCGTCCGCTCACCTTCCGGGCGTGTCAGGCCCAAATGAAGGCGCACGACGTCGACTGTCTTTGGGCTCAGAACCTCCTTGCCCCAGACCGCATGGCGGCAGCTGGTTGAGAACTTCTTGCCGTTGAGCAGGTAGAACTCGTTGACGTGATAGCGGATGCGTGGCGTCCAGTGGGAGAAGACCTCGGCGTAAAGAGCGGGGTAGAGTAGCGCGTGGTAGAACGAATTGTCGAAGCCGAAGAAATGGACAATCTGCCAGTCGTTGCCGGGCATCTCCGCCTTCCAGTCGCGACCCATCGAGCGGCCGAGCGCCTGGATGTTGTACAGAAAACCGAATGCCATCTCCGGCCACACCCAGATCACTTGCCCCGGGAACCCCTCCGCCGGCAGGCCCCAGTCCGAGGGGTGGGTAATGGGCACTGAAAAGTCGCCGCGTTGGCGTAGGCGCGCGAAGAGATCCAAGATCCGTAGCGGGACGCCCGACGCCCTTAGATGCCGGTCGATATTGTCGTAGCATTGGTCCATGGCAAGTTCTGGACGGCGGAGGGAGCCGACCACCGGCGCCTCGGCAGACTGCCGTGACCGCGCTGCACCTAAGTCGTGGCAAAGGTTTGGGGCACCGCATTCCTCGCAGATGTTGCCAGCGGCGGAGCCGCCGCAATCGGGGCAGAGGCCGCCAACATCCGGCTCGTAAAGATAGTGGCCTGTCACAGCATCAAAAAGCGCAGGGCTCTGGCGCAAATCTACCGCCGCGCTGCTCAGAAGACTCCGGAAACACGCGGTTTGGAACTCGCCGTAACCGTCATCGTCCATTGTGGCTTGGAAGCTGTGGATCTCACAATCGAGATGTGCAAGCGTGGCGCGAATCTCGTCGGCGTAGTAGCGCGCCACATTTGCAGGCGTCGATTGATCGGCATCGGCGCGTGTCGCGACGTAGCTCTGGTAATCGTCGCTTCCGGTCAGGTGATAGGCCTCCACTCCTTTCATGCGCAGGAAACGAGTATAGACGTCAGCGCCGAAATAAGGGCCAGAAAGATGCCCCAGATGCAGATCGCCATTTGGCGTTGGCGGCGTGGAGAAGACGAAGATTGGGCCGCGTGGAGTCGTGGTCTTTGCAGCGGCATCAAGGGCGGCCTCGCCGTCTCGCCAGTAGACAGCGACGAAATCTAGGTCTTTGTTTCCGTCATTGCGCAGCACATGCGCTTCAAAAGGATGGAACAGAACGACATCGCCCGCCTCGACCGAGATTTCCCCCCGGTCGGTGGTGACATTGCCCGATCCTGACAGGATCACGAACGCCTCGATTTCGTCGTGCCGATGGGGCTCGGATGTGACGCCGGGTCCAACCTTTCCGAATGAAAACCCCGTGCGAGCGCTGCCCGTTCCAAGCGTGGCCGTGTCGATACCGAACGCCCGCGACAGCTCCGTTCGAGAAAACGTGTATTTGCGCATGACAACCAACCTAAGCTGTTGAAGCAGTGGGACCTTTGGCTGCCAACGCAACAGCCTCCCGTGCAATTCGTGGAAAGAAACGGCAGTCCGAACATTGGCGGCCCGGCCAGGGATAGTGCAGCTCTGGGCCGGCAAGCGGGCAACCAAGGGGGGGGCACTAGTCGGGCTGTAGGCGCACAGAAGACCGCCTGCGACCACCTCCACAATCCACGTGCCAAAGCGTCGTAACGGGCTGCGGTCGATGCTCCGCGAGCCCGCAAATCAGACGGCGATACCGTCCGCGCATTTTTGAGCGGTCGATCAGTCGTGTGCATGCCTCCGCCTGGCCTGCGTGAGCTCAATCGCGATAGAAGATGCCATTTGGGGGCTTGAGATTGTCGAGATCGGCCACTTTGCCCTCGGGTGGGTTAAGGGCGCGCTTAAGCACGTTATATTCAGCGCGGGTCGGCCCGCCGGTTGAAGCACGCTGGAACACCAAGTAGAGCGTCCGCCGAGAACGATTGCTTTTGTTCGGTCGTGAGTAGTGCGGTGCGTAATCGTCGAAGATGAAGATGTCGCCAGCCTTCCATACTACGGGTTCCCAGGAGAACTTTTCGGCAACTTGAGGGTCGATCACCCCACCGGCATCCATGGGAAACACCCCCTTCTTGTGGTTGCCGGGGCTGAAGAAAAGCCCGCCGTTTTCCTCGTCGGAGTCGTCGATGCCTATGGCAACCACCGCATGGACCATCCGATCCGGGAGTTTGTGTGGAATGTGATAAATGTCCTGATGCGGGAGATAGCCGCCGCTGTCGGGGTAGTGGAAAATCAGCAACTCCTTGAGCCTGCGCGAATCTTCGCCAAGCAACTCCTCGACCGCTGACTTTATGCGCTGATCTTCTAAGAGCAAACGACGCAATGGATCATGGAAGTCGAGAAAATTCTCCATCTTGGAGGTGATCTTTCGATTGTCCGTCGTCTTCTCGAACCACATGAGCCATTTATCATCGCTGACGGCCCAGCGTGACATATCTTCGACAAAGGTAGAGATATCTTCCTGAGCCGCTGGATCGAAGAACCTTTCGAGCCTGACGTATCCGTCCTTCTGCCACTTTTCTCTTTGTGCATCAGTCAACATGCGAAAAGCCTCCTCTTGGAAACACTGGTTTGGTTGGACATGCCAATTAGGGCGGTCGGGCGCTGATCAAGTTGCGGGTCCACAGAGACGGACTCACGTGATGAGGGAGGCGATGCTAAGTGCGTTCCGCTCCGGCGGATATTGTCCGCAGAAGCTCGGCGCGAGACTGCCTATGTCAGGCTCAGCCGGGTCTAGGGGTTCCGCAAACTGGGCCGGATCAATCGCTTCACCCGGTTCAACCACGACACGCATCGCCAAAGGCCGGCACCATCCGCTACCTGCCGACCCAGCCATGGCCGCCAAGACCACGGCGGTCTTTCGAGTGAGCGACTTGGTACGGCCTTGGCAACCGTAGGGGAAATGCACGCCCCCAGAGTGATGCGATGCGCCGCTTGGTCGAAGGGCTTGGTCGGTCACGATGATATCGGAGAAGCCTCCGGGGTTCGCCGCAGCGCAGGCGGGCATCATTCCTAGGATGCCACCGCCGATGATCAAAAGCATACGAGTCATATTCCACTGCCCATTTCTTCGGCTGCGTGGTCGGGCCAGCTCTCGATCGACGTATGAGTGATGAAGCCAGGATGCTCGGGGTTCGCGCATGGCGCGCGCCCAAGTAGGCTATCGAGGATGCGACGCGCGCGCCAGGCCAGCAAGCTTAGGTTCGGATCGGCCAGGCCGCGCTGCCCGAGGCTCGCATTTTGTACGAAGATGCGTCTGTCACACGGTCCGTCCCAGCTCACCGAAAAATCCTCGCGAATAGCTAATTCATTGTCGATCTGCTCCAAGCGGCCCATGATCGGTTCCAACAAGCTTGGGACCGCGTTCTCGTAACCGGTGGCCAGGATGACGATGTCAGCCGTGACTTCTTCGACATGGTCCATGCCATGCTGCAGGGTCAGCCTGTGACCCGGTCCGGCGTTGATGCAGTGCGAGACGGTGCAGCCCGGCCGCAGTGTGATGTCGCATCGGTTTGGCTCGAAAAATGCGTGGCGGTAGAGCGCCTGATAGATTGCGCGCAACGTGCTTTCCGAAATGCCGTCCGAAGCAAGCACGAAACGCCGCAGGAGCAGCTTACGCTGCGACTCGCTCATCGCCGCGAAGCGATCCGAAGAGCAGGGCATGAACAACTCGTTTGTGAACGGGCTGTTGTCCAGAGGCAGATAGTTTTCGCGCTGCGAGACCCAAGTGATCGAGGCAGGCCGCCGTTCGTTCGGCAGGCCGACAAGGTGCAACATCACCTCGGCTCCCGACTGGCCTCCGCCGACAACGCAGACATGCTTTCTCCGCACCTCAGGGTGGATGTGCAGTAAAACCGATGAGTGGAACAGGTTGCGTCCAATCCAGCCCTGAAATTGAGGCGGAATTTGCGCCTGCTTGCCAATGCCGACCACAACGTTTCTGGCGCCGAGAACCGCCTTATCCGTCCGCACCCGAAACTCGCCGTCAAAGCGGATTTCGCGCACTGTCTCGCCGCCACGCACAAGTGGGTTCCTGTGGAAGACCCAGTTCAGGTATTGTTCGAACTCCACTCTGAGCACGGCTTCGAACTGTGCGTTCAGGAAGTGATACAGACGCCCGTTCTCGTGCAGGAAGTTTACGAAAGTGTAGGCTGATCGCGGATTCACCAGAGTGACCAGGTCCTTGAAGTGGCTGACCTGGAGCTCCGAGGAATCGAATCCGATGCCTGGATGCCAGCGGAAGTCGACCTGCCGATCCAGGAACACTGCCCCTTTCCCAACTTGCTCGTGTATCTGACACGCAAGGCTCAAATTGGACGGGCCAGCACCGATCCCAACGCAAGATGACTCCACCTGCTTCCTCCTATAGCGTCTTCCCACTAGGCGCCTTGTTCGCGGCGAATATCGGCCATAGCCATTAGCCTCCGCTCACGGACTTCGAGCCCCAGTCCCGACCGGGCTTGCGAGAATTTGTCCTGCGCGTTCGGGTCTTCGCATGTGGACCCGCGCATTCCAGCGCGGTGACAATCGACGGGTCATGCCGGCGACGTGGGGCAACGACGTTTGTCCTTTCCGCCCGTCTGGATGCGCCCTTGCCGTCACGCGAGGAGCTTTCCAGGCCCACTAAGGTGTTTGAAGCCGGCGCAATCGCCTGCCTCGACCATGACGCGCCGGCCTTTCGGCGGTTTGATGGCAGGCGAGAGCGCGGTTTTCACTGCGGCGACGGCATTTTCGGTGCGCATGATCATGGACGACGTCTCGCTGATGCGTTCGCAGAGTCCCATGCATGGGCCGTGCCAAAGAAGGAAATTTTATTAAACAATGGGTTGGCGGATTTACGATCCTGTCGGAAGTCCGACATTGGGGGGGGCGCCTCACTGCGCGCCCGATTTGCACGTCGATGTCGCCTTTTTCCGATAGCTAATCGGGCACCTTCTGCACCAGAATACTTCTCTTGTGGAGACCAGCACGACGTCTTCATGAACGGACAGTGCAGAACCTTGCGTCTCTGCCGGACAGAGTACCCGCACGATCGGCATCTGTTCCCCGCCGACCAGCCGACCGCGTGGCAAAGATTGAGAGCGGCGAAGCTTGCGCTAACGGCCACATTTGTCCGGTATTTCAGCGATGCATTCCTCGAGACGCTTCAGGCGGCACTTCGCATTGCGAAGTTCATGTCCGGCTTCGAAACGCCGATGGCGCCCCTGAGGTGTAATCGCCACGAGATCGCGCTCCAGTTCGGCAATGCGCGCACGCAACCTGCCGAGCCTCTTCCTGGCGCAATGCATTTATCCATCCACGCCCGCGAATCGGTCTTCCTGGCAACACCCTAGAAGCTATGCGGGTTGTGCCACCGAGACGTAATTTCCGGCAAGCCCGCGCTCTAAACATCCGCTAATGTAATCTAGAGAAAGCGTTCTTCGGGAAGAAGGCTGACGCTGCTTTGGGGGAAAGCACTAGGAACCCTCGGATTTGACGCGTCGCGTCGGCCGATTGCGGCAGCTCCAAAGCGCAGGGACAGGCCGTCAAGCGCCGGGCAGCGTGCCCTTCATCGACATTGCGAAGACATCGAGCAGGATGGCCAGCCCGACGCCGCACGCGGTCAGGATGAGGCCGGCCATGAAGATGCGGTTGGCGCGTTCGTAGATGGGTCGGCGCAACGAACTCATGTCGAGTAGCAGGGACAGCGCCCGCAACTGCAACGTGATGCCGACCAGGATCGGCACAATGGCAAACAGGTCGTAGAGCCGCCATGGCATGGGGTTCGCCGCCCAATGCGTGACGAAGCCGAGCGAAAAGGCAAGCAGAATGCCGACGACGGTGATTGTGCCGTTGCGAAAAATCGTCTCGATCAGCTCTTCCTTCGGATCGTGTTCGTCCAAGCGTCCCTCCTCTCACTCAGCAGTTGCAGGCCTTTGCACGGTCGACGTAGGCTCTCGGGAAATCCCTGTACATCGCCGCCAACTAGTCAAGGGCCGAGGACCGAAGCCGCGAGGTAAACGTTTTTGGTTGCGCGGCCCTCATCACTTCCTCAGGCGCCATCGGCCTTTGCCGCGAAGTGAACGATGGAAGCGCCGCCTGCCACGGGTGCTGCGCTCAGAGCGGCAGGGTCAAGGGCGTCATTTCAGCTGGAGTGTCTACAATGAAATAAAAAAGCTGAATGGCACTCTAGGTGTTTGGTCCCGAGCTTCGATGGTGCATTATTTTCTTCCGAATGGAAGGAGGCACTATGGGCCAGGTTCTACACGGCAGCGCCACGACGACAGAGGCAGTCCGTCGAGCAATACAAAATAGTCATGTCTGGACGGCGCCCGCTGATCAAGGTGACGGCGTGCCATTTCATCAGTCTTGGCGAGGGCCAGAATAGCCTGATCGCTCTGCCTGATCTCGGCATCAAGTCCGCTCAGTTGGCGCACCAACGGCAACAGTGCCGAACGCACGGTCGCCGGGAGCATGTCGTTGCCCTCAATGACGAGGGTTAAGGCACACCCCAGACCCGTCCCACAAAATGATCTTTACCCTGTCAGCTCTTTTGGCGCGGTAGACGTAAAGCGCGCCGTTGAACGGGTCCGAGCTGGCATCGCGCACCAGTGCCAGAAGGCCGTCGGGACCTTTTCTAAAATCGACCGGATGGCTGGCGACCAACACCTTCACGCCGGACGGGATCATGCCTGGCGGACCGCGCGAATAATCCTGGCCAAATGATCCTGGCCGACATCGGCGCCAGCCCGAATGACCACATCGCCCAAACAGATCTCCACCGTTGAAGACGCCGCTTGGGTGACCTCGACAAAGCCAATTCGATCCGCATCCCGCTGCGGCGTCACCGCACCGCTCTTGATCGCCTTGCGCCGCCAGCCGAACAGCTGCGAGGTCGCCACTCCAGCCTTTCGCGCGATCGCCGACACATTCGCGCCCGGCTTCAGCGTCGCCTCGATCAGAGCCGTGCCTTCGCTTGCGCCGACCAGCGCCGCAGACGCTGCGGGCGTGCCTCCGGTTCGGAACCGCCTCAAGAACATGGAAACTTCTATCATCAGACATAGGCGCAGAAATAGAAATTGACACCGCAAGCTCCTCGCTCCTTCAGTGTCATCATCTCTCACCCATCATCTGATGCCGCGCCAGATGGGATTGGCTCCGCGCTTACAGTAGATCGATCAGGCGCCTACCGTCTCAGTCATTGTCGGAACTACGACGATGTCGGACATAAGACACAGCGCTATCAAAGTGATCGTATTGTTCTGAAAAGATTTTCCTGGTTGGCACGACACATGCAAGTCCTATGCGCAAACGCACTGCCGCGCCGCACCAACTGAGAAGACCTCATCCCATGATCACGCTCGCCGAGCATGCGGTCGCCGCCGCAAACACTGAGCTGTCCCGAGCGGAAGGAAGTCTTTGCGCTGTCATTCTTCATGTTGTACGGACATGACCGCGTTCGATTTCCGTCCAACTCTGAATGCTCCCGACGATGATCCCTATCTTTGGCTTGAAGATATAGAAGGCGAACGGGCACTTGACTGGACCGCCAGCCAGTCGGCCAGGACACTGGGGCTCTTCGGTGGAACGAAATTCCAGCGCGACCGCGCGGCCCTCACAGCGATTTTCGACCGTCCGGACAAAACTCCCCAGATCAAGCGCCACGGTCATTACCTCTACAATTTCTGGCAAGATGCCCGCAACCGGCGCGGACTGTGGCGCCGGAGCACCCTTGCCTCCTACATGAAGGCGGAGCCCCAATGGGAGGCACTGCTCGATCTGGACGCCGTCGCCGTTAGCGACGGAGAGGACTGAATCTGGGCCGGCACGTCGATCGAGCCGGAGAGACGGGAAAGAGCCGTTCTGCGCCTGTCGCGCGGCGGAAGCGATGCGGTCGTGCATCGCGAATTCGATCTAAAGTCTCTTAGCTTCGTCGCCGACGGTTTCAACCTCGCGGATGCCAAGGGATAGATGACCGGTGCCAACACGAGCAACATTTCAATAGTGAGTACAGATTGCTGATCACGAGCACGGTGCAAATATGTGTGCACAGTCACGCAGATGCTCCGTTAATCTCTCTCAAGCAATTCCAACAGCGTTTTTCATAGTGCAATCGATCATTTCTGAAGAGCAAGGAGAGATATCATGGCTAGAAAGCAAACGGGCGTGGCGCGGGGAGCAACAGCGGCCGTCGTCCTCATGGTGGTGGGACAGCAAGCCGTTGCGGCCGACCTTGTGCAAGCCCCGAGCGTCCCGCAGGCAGGAGCCTCGGTCCCGGAACGGCCAAGCCCTTGGCAGATCCGCCTGCGTGCGTTGGGGGTCGTCACTGAGGATTCAGGCTACGTCAATGCAGTGCCCGGCTCCGGTCTCTCCTATTCGGACACTGTGACGCCGGAACTCGATATCTCCTATTTCTTCACGGGCAACATCGCCGCCGAGCTTATCCTCGGCACCACCTACGCCAACATCGAGGGCCAAGGAGCAATCGGCGCGCTGGGCAATATTGGCAAGGTTTGGCTGCTGCCGCCCACGCTCACATTGCAGTATCATTTTACCGATTTCGGCGCGTTCAAGCCCTATGTAGGCGCCGGCGTGAACTACACGATCTTCTATAACCAGGGTGCCGGCAGCGCCGATGCTCTCAAGGTTAAGAATACGTTCGGCACGGCGCTGCAGGTCGGATTCGACTACATGGTGGATCAGCACTGGGGTGTTAACTTCGACGTGAAGAAGCTGTTCCTCAAGCCAGACTTCGACGTAACGGTCGACGGCGCGAAGCTGACTGGAAAGGCGGAGCTCGATCCCTGGTTGATAGGCGCAGGTGTCACCTACCGCTTCTGATGCGCAACGCGAAGGCGGGCTGCTGACAGCCTATCTAAAATGAAGGGCGCCTCGGGCGCCCTTTTCCACGCCGGCGCTGCACGGGCCAGTCGACCGGATCATTAGGGGGTGGGCATTGTAACTAGGGGGACGTGTCCGAATCGGAGGAACGTTCTGATGAACTTTATGCAATGGCCATCCCGGATAGCAGCCGATTGTCGGGTTACTTGAAGAAGCCGTTGTTGAGTGGGCGTTCCGGCTGCACCCGACAGGTACTTGCCAGTAGCAGCCGACAGGCTGCCCCGCGCCAGCGGCGCGATGCCGAACGGGGTGAGATCACTTAAGCCTCTCGAAGAAGGCGGGGCGCGGTTGACGAACGTCCCCGCGCGCCGTCAGGCGCGCGAGGCCGTAGCAATTACTTGTAAGTCGGGTGCGTCAGGCCTGTTTGTCGGGCCTAACCAGATCCGTGTGGCTGACGCCGAGGGCCAATGCCAGTTCATAGATCGTTATGATCGTCGGATTTCTTCGGCCTTTCTCCAAGCCGCTGATGTACTGCTGGCTGAACCCGGAAATCTCGGCAAGCTGCTCCTGCGTCAGACGCTTCCTTAGCCTGATCCTCTGCACATTACGTCCGACCAACCTGCGCATATCCATGCACGACAGCCAGCGGATTACGCAGCTTGAGTTTATCAACTATAATATGTAATCCACATCGAGTTTCTAAATCCGCTGGCGGAGGGCTTCGCGGAGGCCGTTTTCCGGAGGTATAACCAGCGATGTTACAGCCTAAGTCGAACACGCCAATTGCTGACGAAGTGCACTGGTCGGACAGCCTCACGGCCTACGATACAGCGCATTTCACGACTTATATGCGGCTCCTAGACGCCTCCGCCGATGATGCGAGCGAAGAAGAGATGGCCCACGTCATCCTCGGCATCGATCCAGCACGCGAACCGGAGCGCGCCAGGAAGGCTCTTCGTAGTCATCTCGACCGTGCGAACTGGATGGTCACTACTGGCTACAAGAAATTGTTCGCCGGCTGAACAATTACACCTGCGCTCCATTTCGCCTCAGCAACGAAATCCCTGTACTCGTCTCTCTGAGCGCGTACCGTCCTGGACGGCGCGGCGAACGCCTCCACGCAGATGATCGGCAGGATTTAGGGTTTCGGCATTTCCCGTTCACCCCCGGCAGGCGAACCGCCGAGCGCCTGGAGGGCCCGTCATCACAGCGCCGGCTCATGAACCCGCCATTTAGCCGAACGGCATCCACCGTCTCCTTGGAGCCGTTGATATGCGGCCACGCCGCGGGTTTTTGTGTGGGTTCTCCGATCGGCGCGGCCGGCGCGGCGAAGCATGCGCTCCATGCACAGATGGGCGACGGTGACAATTCGGCCGGCACAGCGCGACGGGCCGAACTCGATCATAGCTGTGAAGAGCTCGTAACACCAACAGAACGCCACCGGCCCGCTTCGGGGGTGGATGACGTAAAATCGAGCGCACGGCGGTGCTTTCCCAGACGCTCGGTTCCTTGGGCGCCGTCTTTCCGTCCAACAGCACAAACAGTATCGCGAAACATGGTCGGCCCGCCTGACATTCGTCCGCACATCCGTAGGGCCTCCCCATTAAAACGCGGTATCGTAGAGGGTGCATGTAATTCGTTGCCAAGTCACCGTACCAACCAGCCGTAATAAGTTGCATCATGATGCGTCTAGAGGAAGGAATGACCTTGCATTGGAGGCGAATGGCCAGCCGAAAACAGCCTGTGCTCATGCTCAACAGAACCAAAGACGAATTCAGCTTCTCAGAGAATTGATGATCGTGAGGAGGCCAGCAGGGCTACGGCCTGATCCTTGGTGTGCACGCCGAGCTTCTTCTTCGCATTGTCGAGGTGGAAATCGACGGTACGCGGCTTGATGCCCAAGATGCAGCCGACAGCCCAAGAGGACTTGCCGCGCGCGGCCCATTGAAGGCATTCATATTCACGAGGTGTCAACGAAACGCCGTCCACTGTTCGATTGCCGGACAGCTTTCGACGAGCATAAATGTGAAAACATGTCGCCATGAGTTGGAGCGCCTGTTCGTATCGCCCAGCAACGCGCAGGGAGGCGGAATTGGGCTTATCAGCGGCAAAGGTCATAGCTGCAACACAGCCTCTGCGATCGATAATCGGGATCGTCAAACCGCACCGGATGCTGAACTGGGCCGCCTCATCGAATAGCTTCTTTTGAGCCGGCGACATCTCAACGCAACGCAAATCCGACCCCGGCCATTGAAACGGGGAGCCGCCACACCGCGCACGCATAATGACGGGATCGACTTTCTGATACTGGTTTTGCAGATAGTGCGCGGTCCAGGGAGGTGGATAATTTGAGATCAGCTTGGGCTCGCCACAAGACTGCAATGGCAAAGACAGATAGGCAAAGGTGAGTAGATCAAGTGCTGCGGCCGCCCCAGCCATGGCATCCCGGAAATCTGTTTCATCGACACTCTCCGACAACTTTTCCAGAAATGTCTCGAAGAGAGGCGGCATGTTCTTCGTCATTGTCCTAGCTCAATCGCTTTGTCCGTCTGCTGCGCGCCGTTCTGACCTGGAGACTCCGCCATAAGCCGGGGCCGCATAACTGCGGCCGGTCTTAGCAAGCAGAGCTGACCGCTTTAGAATGCCACAAGGCGCTGCGTGATCTTCGCATAGTCGTCACCAACCGCAGCTGCGCTGGACTGTTCGAACGGCCATCACGCAATCGGAGAGATCTTCTTGTGAAATGAAATCATCGCCGCCCCGCATCATGCAGTCGTGAGAAGTCATCCTGCGCCACCACGGTCGGGGCGGCATCAAAGCCGTCCTCAATCCAATGGTTGGCGCTGTCGACACGGAAGAGAACATCGGATAAGCCGCCGCTTTGAGCGCTATGATCCGGACGTATCGTTGCGCCGCTTTCCGACTGTTGGTGGGCAGATCGACTCCAAACATCGGCATGGATAGGGGCGCCGCTATTCTCCGCTAAATTCAATACCAAGCTCTCATCTTAAGCCGGACCCAACCCAGGCCGGCACTATCGCTCGACACTGCTGCGGCGACATCCCATTGAAGGCTCTGAAGCACTTCGCGAAATGCGAAGCAGACGTAAACCCGCAGGCCATGGCAATGTCGATGATGGGCATCCGCGTGCCTTCGATCAGGCGCTTCGCATGGTCTGTGCGGATCCGGAGATAGTGGCGCACCGGCGGAAGTCGGACATGGGAAGCGAACAAGCGTTCCAGCTGGCGCCGCGATACTCCGGCCCGTTGCGCAACCTCTTCCATTTTCAGCGGGAACTCCACATTTTCTTCCATGATCCGCATTGCCATCAAGAGCTTATCGCTCACACCGGCAAAGGCCAGACCTGATGGCCCAGTCTGGCGGTTTGATCCTGAGCGCTGACCTTGGACAGTCGCGTGGCGGCAGACCTCCTGTGCAATATACCCGCCGGCATGGCTGCCGATCAGATCCACCGCCAGGTCGAAGGCTGCCAGTTCTCCTGCGCAGGTTGAATACTGGCCGTCCTTAACAAACAAAGAATCGCTTATGCGGGGTTGGTTGAACACTTCGGCAAAAGCAGCGAGCCGCGACCAGTGTATCGTGCAGCGTGTACCTGCCAGAAGGCCCGTCCGAGCGAGCAGCCATGTCGCTGTCCCAACCGCAGATATCGGCACCGCGCGACGCGCCATCGTGCGCAGAAATCCGTTGAGCTCAGGCGTCAGTTGCTGTTCTACCGGCTCGCCCGTCACGATTGCGAGCTGGTTCGGTCTGCGATCGTCCGAGCCGAAAGCCAGCTCGTCTATCCCGACATCGACAGCAACCGAAAGGCCGTTGGCGCCCTCGATTGGCCGAGCGTCAAGCCCCGCGATTCGCCACCGGAACAGCGGCAGCCTCGATACCGTGTTGGCGATGCGAAAGGGTTCGATATATGCGTGAAGCGCCAGGTGCGAGAACCCAGGTAACAAAAGAACCACCAGGTCAAACGGTCGATCGGCCGCCGCCGAAATTTTCGGCGTGGCCAACGACGTAATTGCGCTGATGTTGGCGGGTGCGTTCACTAGGATGCGTACGAGGCTACTGGCTGACCGAACATGCCGGGTTCCGGTTTGACGCCGAGGCCAGGCAGCTGCGGCACCGCGATGTGACCATTTTCGATGACAATCGGATTCTTCGCGTCAAAATGTCCTTCGATATATTCCTGCGCGATCCAGGCGCCCTCAAAACGGCGCGGCTCCACAGTGGAAGCTAAGTGTACGCAAGCCGCCGCGATTATGTCGCCACCCCATGCGTCATCACAGCTGTGCGGTAGCGAGCGGATGGCGCAAACGTCGCGGATTGTCGCCATTTTGGTGAGGCCGCCGAGACGCGTGACCTTGAAGCCAAAGCCATCCGCGATGCCGAGGGAGATCGCCCTGAGTACCGCGTTCTGATCTTCGGTGTTCTCGTCCAAATATACCGGATGCGTGACCCTGCCCTTCAGGGTGGCGATCTCATCCATAGTGTTGCAGGGTTGCTCGAAAACGAAGGGGATCGCGTGGCAAAGCCGGTCAAGATGAATGGCGGCAGCGACAGTGAGGCCCCTGTTGCCATCCACTGCGAGACGCGCTTTGTAGCCGACCGCCTCCCAAACCTTGTGAACGATGGCCACATCCTCTTCGAGATTTCGCCCCGAGATTTTGACCTGCAGGCGTGGATAACCTGACTTCACCTTGTCGGCGGCTATCCTGGCCGTTTCGTCCGGTGAGCTAACAATTAGCGAATAGTAGGACGGGACGCGATCCGCCAGGGCGCCGCCCAAAAGCGTTGAAACCGGCACTCCCAGCCGTTGGCCGAGAAGGTCAAGGAAGGCTATGTCGAGCGCTGCCTTGGCATAGCCATGCCCGTTCAGGCGCTCGTCCATGCGTTTGGCGAGAAGCCTGATCGAGGCAATCTCCGCGCCCATAAGACCTGGCGCGATTTCGGCAATCGCCGCGCGCGCGCCGAGTGCATGATGCGGCTGATAAACCGGTCCGATCGGGCAGGTTTCGCCCCAGCCCGTCAGCCCGTCATCGGTCACGACCTCGACAAGGGTGCTGTCAAGCGCGTCAACGTCGTCGCTTGCCATTCGATAGGCGCCACCTTTAACAGGCAGCTGGACCTTATAAACGTTGATCCGTTCAATGCGCATGAGGGTGCTCAGTATTCCTCGTTGAGTGCGTCGACAGCGGGGATTTCCCGCGAGCGACGGTCGATGTAGGCGCGCAATTCCTCATCCTTCGCAACGTCGAGTTTAGGTTCTTCATATTCGGCCAGAAGGAGGCGCGCATGCTCGAGGGCACGTTGCTTGATGTCCTTAGAGCCATCAGCGTACCACTGTTCGACCGAGTTATTGTCGAAGAGTTTCGGAATAAAGAAGGCCTTCTCGAAGTTCGCCTGTGTATGCGGATGGCCAAAGTAATGGCCGCCCGGTCCGACATCGCGGATCGCAGCCAGGGCTTCATCGAAATCATCCCACTGGATGCCTTGCGTCATGCGATAGCCCATGGCGCAGACTTCGGCGTCGACGACGAATTTTGCGATCGAGCAGTGCATGCCGGCTTCATTCCAGCCAGCAGAATGCCAAATGTAGTTTGCGCCTGACAGCAGCACGGCCATCATCGTCATCGCACTTTCATAGCCTGCTTGCGCATCGAAGATCTTGGCGCCGCCAAGCAAGTTCGAAGTGCGCCAGGGCACGTTATAGCGGCGAGCCATCTGGCCGATCATGAAATTCATGAGCGAAATCTCTGGCGTTCCCGCCATCGGCGCTCCCGATTGCATCGACACGGTCGATAGGTAATGCCCATAAATCGCAGGGCAGCCCTCGCGCACCACCTGCGTGTAGGCAAGTGCGGAAAGCGCTTCCGCATTGAGCTGCGCCACTGCCGCCGCGGTGGAGGCTGGCGTGTTCGCGCCGCCGAGAACGAAGGGCGAGCACAAGACGGGCTGGTTGCGCCGGCAGAAAGCACGCATGCCGCCCAGCATGACCTGGTCCCACACCAGCGGCGAATTGCCATTGCAGTTTCCGGTGGTGACTGCATGATTCTCGAGGAAGCCTTCACCGAAAAGAATCTCGCACATGTCGAGCACGTCCTCGGCATTCTTGGGCGAGGTGGTCATGCCCATGAAAATCTTGTCGGAATGCTTTATTGACGAATAGGTGATGTGCAGGTGCCGATGCGCGACAACAACGTCCATCGGCTCGACGATATGGTGAGCCGACGAATGTAGTGCCGGCATCATGTGGGCAAGCTTGTGGAAGGTCCCAAGGTCCGCGATCGTCGGGCCACGCCTCACATCATCGAGATCGCGCATGTACGGCGCGCCTGTCATCGGCACGAAGATTGATTTGTCGCCTCCGAGTTCGACATTCTTGGCCGGATCGCGCGCGAAATATTCGACGTTGGCGGGAATGGTCTTGATGAGCTCCATGACCAGGCCGCGGTCGAGATGAACGCGGTCATCGGCGCGCACGTCCGCTCCGACTCTCTTCCAGTCCTCAATCGCGATCGGATCGCGAAACACCACGCCTACTTCTTCCAGGATCGAGAGAGAAGCCTCGTGAATGCGTTCGACCTGCTCGGCATCCATCGGCTCTACCACCGGCAGGCCGCGCTTCAGCGTCGGCAACATATCGACCTTTGGCGCGGTGCGGATCGTCCGCCTCGCTTCCCGCCCGCCTCTACGAGAGAGCTGTAGTTGAGCAGTCATGCCGGCCTCCAGACAAATATGTCGCGACCAAAACCGGACCGCACTCAACTATTGCCGCAGCTTTGAGCCTTCACCTACTGCAAAAGTCTCACGCGAGTGTTGACTAAAGGGCAGGCTGCGCCGCCGGCTCGCTCACCCGGACTCGAGTGATGGTCGGGTCGAGCAGCGGCGGAGCTTTCCACGTCGCAGCTCAGCCTTACGGATACCGCGGAAACTTGGACGTAATCGGCCATGACCGTAGGCATCCCGACAGGCAGAGACGATGATGCATTGCCGCAAGCGAGCGAAATAAAGTCAATCGGGAGGCGACTTTTTTGCGTCGACTGGCTCCCGCGGTTCCGTGGTAGCACGTTTCTTGCTTGGTGCGGGGCAAGAACAGAACAGCCCATTCCCGGATCCAGGCGAGGTGAACAAAAACGACAATCTCGGACTCATATAGGCATCAGATGGGTAGCGACAGGAGGATTTGAATGCCAAGGCCAAATCTCGTCAATAATGTACTCAGCGCGAGCACGTCGCGCAGAACCTTGCTGAAGGCCGGCGGCGCCGCCGCGCTTGTCATGAGCGGCCTGACGACGGGCGCCAGGGCCGACGCGTCCCGGCCGCTGGTCTATGCCTTCGCGGCATGATCCGACGCGCTGGCAATCACCTATGTCGGCGCGAAGCTCATCGAGGACGATTTCGGCTACAAGGTCCAGCCGCTGCAGGCGGAGCCGGGCGTGATCTATGCGTCGCTTCAAACCGGAAAGGCCGACCTCTATTCGAACTCCTATGTGCAGGGGATGGGCCGCTAAAAGGCGACTACCACGGCGGTCAGGCGGACTATGTAAAGAAAGTCGCCGATTCCATCAAAGTCGTCGGGGTTTCGGAAGGCCCGATGACGCAAGGCCTTGCGGTTCCGGAATATGTCGACATCAAGAGCATCGCCGAGCTCAACGATCATACCGACAAGTTTCCAGGCGGCATCATCGGCATCGACGCTGGTTCCGGCCTGATGCAGGCCGCGGACGCAACGGTGAAGGCTTACGGTCTCAAGCTCAACCTGGTCCCCGGCAGCGAGGCGGCGATGGAAGCGGCCTTCCAGCGCGCTTACTCGAAGAACGAACCGATCGTGGTCACCACTTGGGAGCCGCTCCCGATGTGGAGTGGTTCCAAGATTCCCGAAGGCCCAGGCATTTCTGACGAGGTTCCACATCCCGAATGAGGAGGAAGCCAAGATCATGGGCTGGATCGACGGCGGGACGAAGCCTGAAGACGCCGCTGCAAAGTGGATCGGCGAAGGGAAAGGCAAGGGCTCATCGAGCCGTGGCTCGCCTGACCCCGTAGCACGCATCCTCCCAAGGAGTGCGGGGGTCCGCGCCGACCCCTGCATTACCACCTGTATTATGCGCGGGAGCCTTGCATGAGCACGCGAAAGCCGGCCATGCGCCGGCGCGTCGGCTTGGCGCGTGCCCTGGTGATGGACACGCCGGTGCTGCTGATGGACGAGCCGTTCAGCGCGCTCGACCCGCTCATTCGCGAGGAGATGCAACCTTCGCCATGCCGCTGCCGATCAGGCTTACTGCCCATCGTCTCAAGATGGTCGATCCGGAAATGGTTGAGGCGGGCGAGGCCTTTGGCGCAAGTCGCCTGGCCGTGCTGTTCCTAATCAAACTGCCGCTGGCATTCCGGTCGATTATGGCGGGCGTCAATCAGTGCGTGATGATGTCGTTGTGGATGGTCATCATCGCGTCCATGATAGGCGCCGGTGGCCTGGGCGATGAGATCATCCGATCGATCTCTCGCTTCCAAGTTGGGGAAGCTGGCCTTGCGGTAGTTGTCTTGGCAATCCTGATCGATCGCATCACCAGGGCGGATTAGCGAGAAAGTTGATCCGACCGCCTGACAAACATGAAGCCCGATCAATGGCCGGGCTCCTCCTCTTCACGGAATCGGCAGCGGCAGTTTCTTGGTGCGTCCGCCATCGATGACGTAGACCTGCCCGGTCACGAAGGAGCTCTCTTCCGAGGCAAGCCAAACGGCAAGGTTTCCGACATCAGTCGGCTCACCAAGACGTCCAACCGGATGCATGGCGAGCAGTTCCCTGCGGACACGCGAACTGTCAGCCATGCTGTCGATGTAGATCTCACTGAGGTCAGAATTGATCCAGCCCGGCGCAATGGCATTGCACCGGATACCCTCGTGCCCATGGTCCACGGCGACGGCTGCTGTAAAGCCGTGAATGCCAGCTTTCGAAGCGGAATATGCAGGGTGACCCGGATTAGACGCCAAGCCTTCAATCGAGCCAATGTTGACGATGCTTGCACTACCTCGCTGGCGAAGATGCGGCATTGCCGCCTTCGTTAACAAAAATGGGGCCCTGAGGTTGATGTTCATCATCTGGTCCCAGTCCGTCTCGGTCATTTCCTCGACGGTCTTCTCGAACATGATCCCGGCGTTGTTGACGAGGATGTCAAGGCCGCCAAGTCGCTCGACGACGGCCTGAACGGCCGAAGCGATGTGCTCGGAGTTCGCAAGGTCCGCCTTCACGTAAATGGTGCGATCGTTGAGGATCTCGTCGGGTGGCGGGTTCCTCTGCACAATGGCAACCTTGGCTCCCTCCTCCACGAAACGTCGCGTGATGCCGGCGCCGATGCCACGGCCGCCGCCAGTGATGATAGCGATTCTTCCTGCAAGTCTGTCAGCCATAGGGTGTCCTCAATAGACCGGCTTGGCGCCGTTCACCTCAACCGTCGTGCCGGCGATGTAGCGGGCGGCATTGGAACTCAAGAAATACACCGCATCGGCGATGTCTTCCGGCTCGGCAATGCGCCCGAGCGGAACCGTATTGTTGAGCTCCGCTATGGCAGTGTCGGGATTGAAGCCGCGCTTGGCAAAGCCGGTGCGCAGCATCGGCGTGTTGACCTCATTCGGACACACCGCGTTGACTCGTATCCCGTCACCGGCATGGTCGCGGCCAAGGCACTTCGACAACGTCGCGACGGCCGCCTTGCTGGTGCAGTAGGCGGCATGCCCGGGTCCGGGATAAAGTCCCCAGCACGATGCGATGTTCACGATCGCGCCGCCGCCGTGCCCCTTCATATGGCCGATCGCCCTCCGGCACGTGTAGAATATCGATGTCAGGTTGATGTCGAACGTCCGCTCCCAATCCTCATCGGTCGTCTCGAGGATATTGCCCCTCGTGATGATCCCGGCATTGTTGACGAGCACGTCCAACCTGCCTGTGATCTGGATGGAATAGTCGATCAACTCTTCGCAATAAGCCTTGTTCCTGAGGTCGCCGGCCTTGCTCCAGACATTCTGCCCGATTCGATTGAGTTCGGCCTCGAGCTGGTCCATGCCAGTCTGGTCGGCGTCGCCGGCAATCACATGAAAGCCGTTGGCGACGAACTGCTTGGAGATCGCTTGCCCGATACTTCCCGCCGCGCCTGTTATCACCGCAGTTTTCTTTTCAAGGCCAGTCATATCAAGCCATCTCTGAGAGGGAAAGTTCGGCTCATAATCTCTCAACGGCGTACGAAGACTAGTGGGGCAGCCCTGCAAAAGTCTCACCCCCTTGTTGAGTAGTTGAGCCCAGACATCGCCCAGAGACATGCTAGGGTTTAGCAGCGTCGGACATGGGATTGGGCAGCGTCGCAGATCGCGCAGCATGATGCGTACAATTTTCCTACGTTCTGGAGGTGGGTTGGGGATCGCGGCCATAGTTCAGTCGCAACGCGGGCCATCGCGTCGTATTATAAATGATTTCCCAATATCTTGGGCTTCGCTTGCCCAATCTGTCGCGTCGGGCGAATATCGAAGTGTTTGGAGCTTGAGATGGTTCGCCGCTACTACGACCTGCCGTCCCTGACTGCTTTGGCTGTTTTCGAGGCGTCTGCGCGGCACTTGTCATTCAAATTGGCTGCTGCGGAACTGAACGTCACTCCCGGCGCCGTGAGCCGGCAGATCAAGGCGATCGAGGACGAACTCGGGGTTCCGTTGTTTACCCGATTAGGAACCGGTGTGGCGCTGACAAGCGCCGGCGAAGACCTTTACGGCGTGTTGGCTACCGGTTTTTCGCGGGCCGCAGACATCGTCCGAAATGTGAAACGCGGCGACCGTTCCAAGAACGTCACCCTGGCGTGCACGGACGCCTTCGCGTCGACGTGGCTGATCCCGCGGATGCCGGACTTTTGGACGAGGTACCAGGATATCGCGGTTGACCACCTTATCTCGGACAATCCTCGCGATTACCGCCGCGCCGAGGTCGAATTGCGCATCCGCTACGGGTTCGGATCGTGGTCGAATGAAGATGCTGAGCTCCTTTTCAATGAAACAATCTACCCGGTATGCGGGCCTGGGTTTGCAAGCAAGCACCGCGATGCAACGGCGGAATCGTTGGCCGACCTTCCCCTGCTGCATGTCGATTGGGTAGACCCCGACTGGGCTGGCTGGGACGAGGTCCTTCGGCGCGCGGGGGTCTCGCATGGTCCGACCCGCGGTCGGCGCTTCGGCAAGTTCTTCGTGGCTCTTCAGGCAGCTCAGGCCGATCAAGGGGTGGCTGTTGGGTGGCATCGCCTAGTCAAGGCGCAAATTGACGAGGGGAAACTCGTCAGACTGACGGATCTCGAGCTCCCAGCCCCTGGCAGCTACTATCTCACATGGTATCAAAATCGTACGCTTTCCCCTGCCGCCCAGAGCCTCCGTAGCTGGATCCGGGAAGTGGCAGCGCAAGAACGAGAAAGCTAGAGCTCTCTGCCGGCGCGCTTCTGCATCGCCCACAACTTCAGCGGCGCTCCGATCGACATCAGCGGTTCTGGATAAAGCTGAATCGGGGCTGGCTCTTTCAGGGCGTCTGCAACCATTGGCTCGCTGCTGCCAACGGCAAGATCGGCCGCCAGCATCCCGTAGAGGGTGCCCTGCACCGTTCCCAGGCCATTGCAGCATCCGGCTACGAAGACTCTGTCTTCAATTTCGCCGAATGCAGGCGCGGAATTGAGGGAGAGACACAAGTGGCCTCCCCAGCGAAATTGCATCGGTGTTTGACCCAGCATCGGGAAGCGCGCCCGGAATGATCGATCGTGCACGGCGCCAATCCGACGAATCTGCTTCTCGCTGGTGGACATGTCCGGATTATAGGTGAAGGTGTTGCGGACGACGATCCGATCGCCGATCCTCCGGATGGTTGATCCCATCGGGTCGGCCGGGATCAAGCCCCAATGCGGCTCCCCTCTCACCGCTGTCTGTTCGCTCTTGGAAAGCGGCCTCGTCATGCTGGCGTAGGTGAACACGTGCAGCAGGCGATTCTTGAAGTAACCAAAACTTTCGAGATGACCGTTGACTGTCAGTATCAGCCGGGGCGCGGTGATCTCGCCCTCAGCCGTCTTGGCAGTGTGCAGTTTGCCGGTCTGCAAAGATATGACCGGGGAATTCTCGAATAGCTGCACACGCCTCGACAAGCCTTCGGCGAGTCCACGGATGAAGCCGGCCGGCTGTGCCATTACCGTTCCTGGCGTGAAGGTACCGCCGACGAAGAAATCGGTTCCAGTGATTTCCTTCAACTGCAGCGCGTCGAGCCGCTCGAATGGCTCGCCTAAACCCGTCAGGTGCTTTTCGAATTCGCGCAGAACCGCAACACCGTGATTGGTTGCAGCTCCATGGTATTTGCCGGCCCGAAGGAAGAATTTCTGTAACCCGTATTCGTCCGCCGCCGAAGCAGAGAATTCGATCGCGGTCCGGTTCATGCGGATGCGTTTGCGATCGTGATCCTGGCTTCCGCCGTAATGCTCCCCACCGAGCTCGTGCGGAAGGTCGATCATGAAGCCGGAGTTGCGCCCGGCAGCACCCCAGCCGACGCGCTGAGCGTCGACGACCACTATGCGCTCGTTCGGCACCAGTTGTGAGAGGCGCCGCGCGGCCGCCAATCCAGCAAACCCAGCTCCTACAATGAGCCAGTCCGCTTTGTGACGGCCGCGCAGCACCTCAGGTGCCTTGGGAGGCGGCAGAATACCGTACCAACCGGGCATGGATGTGTCCGCAGGCGTGCGGACAGCCTCATAATCGCTCATCGGTGCGACCAGGCTAGTCTACCGAACGCGAGACTTTAGGATCGGAGATGTCCGCCCAGATGGTCTTGAGTTCAGTATATTGGTCGTGGGCATGCAATGACTTGTCTCGTCCCCCGAAGCCCGAAAGCTTGAAGCCGCCGAAGGGAGTCGAGACATCCCCTTCGCCGTAGCAGTTGATGGTCACCGTCCCGGCGCGAATGTCCCTTGCGATGCGATGCGCCTTGCCGAGATTGGCGGTAAAGATTGAAGCTGTAAGCCCGTATTGCGTATCGTTGGCGACCCGGAGCGCCTCGTCAGCGTTGGCCACTTTGATTACCGACAGCACTGGGCCGAAAATCTCCTCTCGCGCAATCGTCATTTCGGGCGTGACATCGTCGAATACGGTCGGCTCGATGAAATAGCCTTTGCCATGCTTGTGGGCGTTGCCGCCCGTGACGATCCTGGCGCCTTCCTCCCGCCCCTTCTTGATGTAGCCCATGATGCGGTCGAACTGCTCCTTCGACACAATGGCGCCGAGCCGATTGCCCGGATCCAGCGGCTCGCCCAAAGGCCATTCCTTTAGCTTGTGGAGGACGGTTTCCACCAAGCGATCCTTGATCTTCTCGTGCACGATCAGGCGGGAATTGGACGAGCAGTTCTCGCCCATGTTCCAGAAAACAGCTTGGGTGACATGCTGTGCAACAACGTCGAGGTTCCCGGCGTCTTCCAGCACGATGCATGGGTTCTTTCCGCCGCATTCGAGCGCGATGCGCTTGAGATTGGACTTGGCGGAATATTCCAAGAATTTCCGGCCGACGTCAGTTGACCCGGTGAAGGCGACCATGTCGATACCGGGATGCACGCCGAGTGCCTTGCCGGTCACTTCGCCCGGACCGGTGACGATTTGCAGGACGCCTGACGGCAGCCCAGCCTCATGCGCCAGTTCGGCGATGCGCAACGTCGACATGTTGGTCTGCTCGGCCGGCTTGACAATGACGGAGTTGCCCGTCGCAAGTGCCGGACCGATCTTCCAGGCAAGCATGAGGATCGGGAAATTCCAGGGCAGAACGCAGGCGACCACGCCCAGCGGCTGGCGCACGATCATCGACACGACATCGTCGCCCGAAGGTGACGTCTGGCCGTAGAGCTTATCGGTGGCTTCCGCATGCCATTCCAGGCAATGCAGAGCCTCGGGGATGTCTATGGTTTCGACGTCGTAGATCGGCTTGCCGCTTTCGAGCGTCTCAAGCACTGCAAGCTCATGGGCGTTTCGCTTCATCAGTTTAACGAGCCGCCGCAGAACGCGCTTGCGCTCGCTCGGATGCGCACGCGACCAGGCGCCCGATTCAAACGCCAGTCCCGCCTTCTCGACAGCGAGATCGACATCGGCCTGGCCGCAGGAAGCGATCTTGGCGATGACCTGCCCTGTCGCGGGATTGATGGTCTCGAAAGTATCCCCAGATTGTGCAGCCCGCGCCTTGCCGTCAATTACTGCGCTGGTCGGCAGTGGCAGGCTGTCGGCCAGGTTCTGGTACTCATCACGCGTTAATAGCGATGACATTCTCGGAGGCCCTCTTCTGGGATTTTGCAGTGATTGACGCGATAACTGCCTTAAGGGTGCGGATTGTCGACTCGAGTTCCCGCTTCTGTTCGTCGCCGAGTGCCCGCATCGGCAGGCGCACGGGCCCAGCCGGCAATCCAGCCAATTCGCACCCGAACTTGATGCTCTGGACGAATTTGCCGCCCTGTTCGAGAAGCCTCATCAGAGGCAGAAGCGCCGACATGATCTGCCGGCCCTTGGTGAAGTCCTTCTCGATCACGCAGGCTTCGTACAGCGCGAGGTGCTCTGCCGGTAGGCAGTTGCCGGCGCCGCAGACCCACCCTTTTGCGCCCCAGGCGAAGAATTCGAGCGCCTGATCATCCATGCCGCAGAACAGGTCGATATGCGGATAGTCGCGAGCCAAGGTGTGCAGCTGGTTCATGCTGCCGCTGGATTCCTTGATGGCACAGAAATTGGAGCTGCGACCGACGCGGTCCAGGAACTCTAGATCCATCATCGTGCCGGTGCGCCCGGGATAGTTGTAGAGCATCACCGGTAGATTGGCGGCCTTGTCGATCGCCAGAGCATGGTTGGCAAGTTCGAGCTGCGTGGGAACGGCGTAGTACGGCGAGCCGATTAGAATGCCGTCATACTTGAGGTCCTTTGCAATTAGCGCGTATTCAATGCATTCGTCGGTGCGAATGGAGCCGACGCCGGCGATGAGAGGCATCCTCCCCTTCACCACGCTCCTGGCAAGCTTAAGCAGGCTGACACGTTCATCGCGTGACTGGGCGTAGTACTCGCCTGTCGTGCCACCGACAATGATACCGTGGACGCCAGTCGAGACCAGGTGCTCGACCATGACGCAGAAGCCGTCACGGTCGATCGATCCGTCCGCATGAAAGGGCGTTGTGACGGGCGGAATAACGCCTTTGAACGACATCTGCCTGGCTCCAATTCGGGCTACAGGTCAGTGTTATATGCAAGCTGAGGAGCGGGAGCAGTCGAAATAAATTCACACGACAGGCTACTATTTTGCACGACATCGCTTCGAAAGTCCGTGGTAACCTTACATTGGGCCGGCTCCGATGGGGAACGATGATGAGTGATTGTAGCCTTTGGGATCCGTTTGCCTGTGGGAAATTGCCACTCGCGCAAGCGGTTAGCAATGCTTTGCGCTGGCTGGTCGATAACTACCGCCCTTTCTTTCAGATTGTGAAAGCGCCGTTCGACACGGTTTTGCAGTCGCTGACTGCCTTCATGAATTCGGCACCGCCGACTCTCGTCATCGCGGTTATCGTACTGCTGGCCTGGCAGCTTTCGAGCTGGCGGCTGGCAACAGCACTGGCCGCCATTTTGTTCTTCATCGGCTTTATCGGTGTATGGTCGGAAACGATGACTACCCTGTCAATCGTGCTTACCGCGCTGGTATTCTCACTGGTTATCGGCATTCCACTTGGGATTCTATCGACGAGGTCGATATGGCTCAACGCGATTCTGCGGCCGATCCTCGATGGTATGCAAACGATTCCCGCCTTCGTATACTTGGTGCCGATCGTCATGCTTTTCGGCATAGGCAACGTACCGGGAGTGATCGTTACAGTGATCTTCGCAGTAGCACCGGTGATCCGCTTGACCTATTTAGGCATCCGCCAAGTTCCGGAAGAAGTCAACGAAGCCATGCGCGCATTTGGCGCGACCGATCGTCAGCTGCTATGGAAGGCCCAACTCCCTCTGGCGCTGCCGACCATCATGGCAGGGGTTAACCAGACGCTGATGATGTCGCTCTCTATGGTAGTCATTGCCTCAATGATCGCGGTCGGCGGACTCGGCCAGATGGTGCTTCGTGGCATCGGCCGCCTCGATGTTGGACTGGCCAGCATCGGCGGTCTTGGCATTGTGGCGCTTGCGATCATTCTCGATCGACTTACACAGGCTCTCGCCCAACCTCGAAAGCCAGGTGAAATCTGGGCTCATGGCCCGGTCGCTGTCGTTGGGCATACGCTTCGCCTATTCCGAGCGGTTCCACGTCAGACGGAGGTAACTAGTCCGATTGTCCGTCGCTTAGATCGGCCGACCGAAAAGGGATCCTGAAATTGCGTGCCATAATTCTCTGCTGAGCCTTTAGACGTTGTGATACCAACTCATTTAAGACCAATTGGCCTTGGGCGGCATCCGGCGTAAATCATTTCGGCCTGAAGGTAGTCCGTCAGCGAAGGTCGATGAACACAGTAGAACAACAAACGGTCGCTCAGGTGAAAAACGGTATGTGGATGCGTAACCCCGGTCACAACTGATAGCTGAATGTGCCTATCCGAAAACAAAGGTTATTGATGGACAAGCCCGTCATTAAGTGTTCAGGGGTCTGGAAAATCTTCGGCAGCGATGCGAAGAACGCCCTCAGGGCTATTCGCGAACAGGGCCTTTCCAAGTCCGACATGCTAAAACAGTATGGGTGTGTCACCGCCGTTGCCGACGTATCGTTCTCAGTCAGTGAAGGCGAGATTTTCTGTATCATGGGCCTTTCCGGATCAGGGAAGTCAACACTAATCAGGCACATCAACCGACTGGTGGAGCCCACCGATGGCGAGATCATCGTAGCTGGCCGCAATGTCAATGGGTTGAGCAACTCCGAGCTGCGCGCGCTACGCTCAAGAAGTGTTGGCATGGTGTTTCAGAACATGGCGTTGTTGCCTCACCGCAACGTTCAAGACAACGTCGCTCTGAGCCTCGAATTACGTGGTGTCGGCAAAGCGCAACGTATGCATACGGCAAAGGAAAAGCTCAAGCTCGTAGGCTTAGAAGAGTGGGCTTCGCGCTTTCCGGATGAGTTGTCAGGCGGAATGAAACAGCGTGTCGGGTTGGCTCGGGCCATGGCGGCAGATCCAGAGATACTGTTGATGGACGAGCCATTTTCTGCTCTCGATCCATTGATCCGCCGGCAACTTCAGCACCAGTTCATGGAACTCTCCAAGGTCGTCAGGAAGACGACCATCTTCATCACTCACGACCTCGACGAGGCGATCAGACTTGGCACTCGTATCGCAATCATGAAGGACGGTAGGTTCGTCCAGGTTGGGACGCCGGAGGAAATTGTCACAGAACCCGCGGACGAGTACGTGGCAGACTTTGTGAAGGGCATTTCCAGGCTTGAGCTTGTGACCGCCCGAAAAATCATGAAACCGATGCCGAATACTCCGAGTACGACGCCTCACAACGGAGCCACGGTGGCAGCTACTGAGAAGATCGGTGCCATCATCGAGCTGGCAACCCATCATAATGGGGACATAACCGTGATGGACGACAATCGCCCGGTAGGCATGATTTCGCGTCGTGACCTTCTTCTTGGAATCCGGGGCTAAGCAGACAGGTCCAGGTCCTCAAGAAAACCCTAGGCGATGCTCGGTGGCCCTCGGGTCCCCAGTCTGGTTCAGGCGTAGAGGTTTGCTTAGTCGTTGCCGTTCATGTCAACGTTAAAAGATCACTCATCTCGGCCGACGAATTCGATGCCCAGCGCAGATTGAATAGGTCAAGGGCGCATCCCTCAAGGATAGCTTTTTATTTGCGCCGAGAAGGAAACGGGATGACTTTATTCTTCGGCTGTGAAGCGTAATTCTTCTATCATATCAATGCCATCATCAGGCCATAACACGCGTCAGGAGACTAGCAATGCCACTTATGGAACGCCCATCTTTCCATAACAAGTTCGATTTATCCGGGAAAACTGCGTTAATAACCGGCGGAGGACGCGGCATCGGTTTGCAGATCGCCCTTACCTTGCAACAAGCCGGTGCCGACATAATTCTTACTGACACCGACGGAATCCGCGTGATGGAGGCTGCAGATCAGTTCCCCGTCAAACCACAGGTTTATCAGCTCGATGTCACGGATTCGAAGGCGGTGCGCGATCTCGCCGGTAGAATCGCCCTTTGCCCGGACATCCTTGTCAACAATGCCGGCGTGTCGCGTGCAGCGCCGACCAATCATACCACCGATGAGGATTGGCGGATGGTCCTCTCGGTTAATTTGGACGGCGTCTTCTACTGCAGCCGCACGTTCGGCTCCCTGATGGCGGGTCGCGGTTCTGGGACGATTGTAAACATAAGTTCGATGTGCGGGGAGATCGTTACCCGACAACAATCCGTCGTCACGGCCTACAATGCGAGCAAGGCCGGAGTGAACATGGTGACCAAGACCCTTGCGTGCGAGTGGGCAAGATCCGGTGTCCGCGTGAATGCAGTCGCTCCTGGGTTCGTACAGTCTGAGATGACCGGCAAGTATCCCGACGAAGTCATAAATGCATGGTCGGACCAGACACCGATGGGCCGCCTGGGCCAGCCTGATGAGGTCGCATCTGCGGTCCATTTTCTAGCGAGCGATGCGTCAAGCTATATTACGGGAACGGTGCTGTTGGTGGATGGCGGCTATACCTGCTGGTAGCAGGTTCCGCTGTTCGTTGAGGCCGGACTCGACGGCAGCCGATCGCCTTGGAGGAATGCAATCCCGATATCGTCGGCCGTGAAGAATACGGAAGCCGCTGATATCGCGTAGGAATAGTCTACTTTTCAGGCTTCCGAATTGCAGGTAACGGCCAGTTTGTGGATAGTTTTGTTGCAATTCCAGTTTGCGATTTCGCCGCCTGGCGAAGCGTGATTCACTGCTTTCATCGCAGTGAATCGGAGCCAGGCGATGGGCAGGCCACGCGAGAAGCGCGAGACGGGAGAGCAGGATCTTTTCCGCTCCAGGCTCGATCAGATCATCAACATGAAGCACGAGCTGGTGCGCCTGGCGCAGGCGATCGACTGGCCGGTGCTGGAGGCGCGCTTCGGTGCGGTCTATTCGGACGGTCCCGGCATGCCGCCGCTGCCGACCCGGCTGATGGCGGGGCTGGCCATCCTCAAACACACTTTCAACCTGTCAGATGAGGTGCTGTGCGAGCGCTGGGTGGAGAACCCCTACTTCCAGTATCTTTGCGGCGAGACGTTCTTCTGCCACGAACTGCTGTTCGATCGCTCGTCGATGACGCGCTGGCGCGGCCGCATGGGCGAGGAGCGGATCGTGGCGCTGTTGCAGGAAAGCCTCAGCATCGCGGTCAAGGCCGGGGCGATGAAGCCGTCCGACACGCGCCAGGTTGTCGTGGACACCACCGTGCAGCCGAAGAACGTGATGTTCCCGACCGACGCCAAGCTCATCCACCGGGCCCGCGAACGGCTGGTGCGGCTGGCCAAACGGGCGGGCTGGATTTGCGCCAGACCTATGTGCGGGTCGGCAAGCTGGCGCTGATCAAGCACCGGCGCCTACGCCCACGCCAAGCAGTTCAAGCGGGCCAACAAGGCGCTGCGCAGGCTCAAGACCTATCTCGGCCGGACCATTCGCGACATCTCCCGCCAGATCGCCGGCGATGCGGAGCTGGACGCGCTCTTCAAATGGTCGCTCTACTGGGCCTCCACCGTTCTCGAGCAGCGTGAGCGCCAGCGCGGCCGCAAAATCTACAGCCTGCATGCGCACGAGGTGGAATGCATCGGTAAGGGCAAGGCGCATGTCCCTGCGAGTTCGGGGTAAAGGTGTCGGTGGCCACCACGCTGAAGCGCTCAAAAGGTGGCCAGTTCGCCCTGCATGCAAAAGCGCTGCCCGGCAATCCCTATGACGGCCACACGCGCGCAGCGATCATCCCTGACATGGAAAAGACCATCGGCAACGAGATCAGCCGCGTTCTCGCCGACGCCGGCTATCGCGGCCACAACGCGCCGCAAAGCCATACGTTCAGGGTCTTCACCGCTGGTCAGAAGCGCCGCGTGACACCGGCCATCAAGCGCCAGATGGCGGCGATCGGCCGTCGAGCCGGTGATCGCCATACCAAGAACGAACACAGAATGGGCCGCAATTACCTCTCACACCCAAGGCGATGCGATCAACGCCATCCTGGCCGCAGCCGGCTATAACTCTCCCTCCTGCTCAGGTGGCTGAAGCAATTTTTGTGGCTCCTGATCGCCGCGTTCCTGAACCGGCCGAGGCAGCTTGCCGCTTAGCGGTCAAGATTGTTCACGGTCGACGATAACGCCAAACTCGGGTGCCTAGCCTCCCATATATGATCCACCGTTCACGTGAATGGTCTGACCCATGATATAGCTCGAGGCGTTGCTGCAAAGGAACGCCACGGCATCACCGACTTCTTCACCGGTGCCGAAGCGGCCTGCTGGCGTGATGGACAGCCATTTGTCTCCATTCTGCCGCAGGAGTTCCGCCACCATCGGAGTGTCTATGGTCCCGGGAGATACTGTGTTTACGCGTATGTTCGGTGACACCTCCCGCGCGAGAGATTTGGTGAAAGCCAACACTCCGCCTTTTGAAGCCCCATAGTGAGCGTGCTCGGGCGAGCAGCCTTCATGGGCTGCAGACGAGGCGATGGTCACGATTGTTCCACCCGGCTTGATATGAGGAATTGCCCGCCTGCAGATGTAGAACACTCCGTCCAAGTTTATCGACATCGTTCGTCGCCACTGCTCGTCTGTCATAGAGGCGAATGGTTGATCTTCGAAGATTGCTGCTGCCGGAACGACATGATCGATGTGACCGAAACGAGCGATGCATGTCGATACGAGGGCGTCCGCGTCTGATGGTTTGCTCGCATCATAGGCGACTGCTATCACCCGCTCGCCGGTGGGATCTAACGAAGACGCCAATTTCGATACGCCGTTCTCATCGTAATCAGCTAGCAACATGCGAGCGCCTAAGCGACGAAAGGTTCGGGCGATAGCGCTGCCGATCCCACCGGCAGCGCCCGTCACGATGACAACCTGATCTACGAGACTGTTATCAATCAATTGAAGTCTCCTGCGGCAAAGCTAGTGTGCAGCCTTCGCTTGCGCGATCCATTCGTCCCACTTCGTCTTGTTCGTGGAAATCCACTCCAAGGCGCGCTGCTGGATCTGGTCATTGGAGTTCTCGCCTTTGTAGATCCGGAGGTCTTCCGCATTCAGGTCGTCGAGAGGGATTGCAACGAGCTCAAAGAACTTTTTTGCCGACGGATTGTCTTTGACGAAGGACGTAGCCGCAACAATCCTTTGCTGGATCATCGGGAATCCAAGATTTCCTAGACCGGGGATTGTCGTGCTGGCCGTCTGTCCCGCGGGCAGCTCCGTCTTCTTGACGTTAAGAAAAACAACGTCTTTCCCGGGCTGGAGTATGCTGGATACCCATAGGGGGGTCCACGTGTAATAAAGGGTGGGCTTTCCTTCTTTGATGCGTTCGATTGCGTCTGGAATGATCGCGAAATAACCGCCCTGCTTTTCTTCAAGGGTATCGCGCAATCCATACGCGTCCAGATGATGCTCAATGATTACCTCACATCCCCATCCTGGCTCGCACCCATAAAGATCGGCTTTGCCATTGCCGTCGATATCGAAAAGCTTCGCCTTCTCTGGATCCTTGAAGTCCTCTATATACTTGATGCCGGTCGCATCCGCTGTCTTCTTGTCGATCAGGTAGCCTTGGATATTATCGGCTGAAATATGCCCGAGCCGGGTTAAGACGGCGTCTCCGCCATTTTCCTTCAGGTATTGGTCATGGATTGGCTCCGCATAGGCAGCAAAGAACGTGGCGTCGCCTCTTGCCATCGCAACGTAAGCCAATTGAATCTGAAGTTGGACGGGATCTGCTACGTCGTATCCAAGTTGCCGTAAGCCCTCGTCCACGATGTAGGTCTGCATGAGGTTCTCTGTGATTGCGTCCCACGCCGGGATCACTTTCTCGCCCGCAAATGCGCTAGGACAGCACAGAACGGAACCAAGCAGAATAGAACGAAACAGCGACTTCATAACGTGAACTCCCACTTGTTATATCGATTAACATTGCCGTTGACCCAGGAAGCGCTCGACGGCTTCTGTGCTATGCTTGCGACTGATAACCCGACGCGCGGAAGCGTGCGCTTGGAATCCCGGTAGAGACGACACGCGGGAGGCGCGTTTCAGCCGGCATGGATTGATCGCGTCTGAAAAGACTCTTCCCTGACTGCCGTTTTAGCACCCGATGTCGAAAGTCGGTTCGGAAAAAAACGGATCGGGCGGTTGAGTTTTTGGCGAGTGCGTATGCCTGCTTTTTTTGGCAACGTAACTGTCAGGCTATTCAGCGAAAAATTTCCAAAGGAAGCAGCTCGTGCAGCATAACGATGTTTTGGAAGGCTGCGCTGGTGGAGAGGCCGTCGAGTCCTGCGATGTGCTCATCGTTGGCGCTGGGTTTGCCGGCATGTACATGCTGCACCTCGCCCGCCGCCTGGGCCTCTCCGCGGTGGTGGTTGAAACGGCCTCGGGGGTCGGCGGAACGTGGTTTTGGAACCGCTATCCGGGAGCGCGCTGCGACGTTGAAAGCATGCAGTACTCCTACTCGTTCTCGGAGGAACTTCAGCAAGAGTGGCACTGGAGCGAGCGCTACGCCTCGCAGCCGGAGATCCTGGCCTATGCCAACTACGTGGCGATAAAGTTCGACCTTCTTCGTGACGTAAAATTCAACACACGCGTCATGAGGGCCGACTTTCAGGAGGAAGAGTCCCGATGGCTGGTGTCGACAGATCAAGGAACGCAATATCGGGCCAAGTGGTGCGTCATGGCGACCGGGTGTTTGTCGGCCGCGCAAACCCCTAACATTCTTGGACTCGAGACCTTCAAGGGTGGAATCTATCACACCGGCAACTGGCCTCATGAAGGCGTCGCTCTGTCTGGTCAAAATGTCGGCGTGATCGGCACAGGATCGTCGGGTATACAGGTGATACCAGAGCTCGCGAAGCAGGCTAACCATCTGTACGTGTTCCAGCGTACGCCGAATTTCAGCATTCCGGCACGAAATAGGGCCATGGATGCCGACTACGAAAACTCCTGGAAGAAAAATTATGCCGAGCGGCGCGCGCTAGCGCGTTCGATGCCGGCAGGGATCCTGTCCCAGTTCGGGGACAAATCGGCGTTGGCCGTATCTGCTGAAGAGCGGCGCCAAGAATACGAAAGGCGATGGGCTGCTGGCGGGACCTCTTTTATGGCAGCTTATCCAGATTTGCTCCGGAATGCCGAAGCAAACGATACGGCTGCTGAATTCGTCCGGGAAAAGATCCGCCAGGCCGTCCAAGACCCTATGGTAGCCGAGCCACTGGTGCCGGTCGATCATCCTATTGGTGCCAAGCGCATATGCGCTGACACAAACTATTTCGAAACCTTCAATCGCGAGAACGTCACGCTTGTAGACATCCGTGCCAATCCCATCCGCGACATATCTCCGGGAGGGGTAACGGCAGGCTCTGATTTTTACGAGCTAGACAGTTTGGTGCTGGCGACGGGGTTCGATGCGATTACTGGCGCGCTTAACAAAATCGAGATTGTCGGGCGGCAGGGGCTTGCCCTTACGGAAAAATGGCGGGATGGGCCGAAGACTTTTCTTGGCCTGATGAGCACCGGTTTTCCGAACTTATTTATTGTCACCGGACCAGGAAGCCCATCGGTTCTGACCAACGTCATAGTTGCTATTGAAGACAACGTTAAATGGATAGCTGAGTGCATTGCATATCTGATCGACGTGGACGCCGAGTATATAGAGGCAACCGCTTCAGCTGAAGAAACTTGGATGGAGGAAGTCAGGAAGACCGCCGAGGGAACGTTGTACATTCAGGCGAAATCTTGGTACCTCGGTGTCAACGTTCCAGGAAAACCGGCTGTTTTCATGCCGTATGTCGGGGGTCTGCCCACCTATCAAAAAATTTGCGATGATGTGGCCAACGAGGGGTATAGGGGCTTCAGCATTGGCAAACGGCCGAATTGAACCATTTGTAACAAGCTGAAATTCGGCTAATGGCGTACATGCATGGAAGTTCTTAAACCCTCAGGTCTCGACGACAGCCAGAGGGCTGCTACCAGCAGGTATAGCCGCCATCCACCAACAGCACCGTTCCCGATAGCTTGACGCATCGCTCGCTAGAAAATGGACCGCAGATGCGACCTCATCAGGCTGGCCCAGGCGGCCCATCGGTGTCTGGTCCGACCATGCATTTATGACTTCGTCGGGATACTTGCCGGTCATCTCAGACTGTACGAACCCAGGAGCGACTGCATTCACGCGGACACCGGATCTTGCCCACTACAGTTGTGTGCGTCAAGTTCTGCAAAATGGCGTGGCATTGCGGTGACGTCGGCGTGTCCGCCGCGCAGCTCAAGCGCCGCTGAAAACAGCCGCTTCGCATGCCATCCTTCAGGCGATAGAACGTTCCAGTTGACCACCGGATCGCAGAACGGAAAGTATTCTTACTTCGGCACCATCAGCCAGTTCCGCAGATCCAGTTCGGCCGCCACGTCATAATCGGGAACGGCGGTGCGCACGGCCGCCTTTTCCTCCTCGCCAATCACCTCAACTATGAGGACAGGCTTTAGCCGCTCCAATGTATTGCGGGCACCGGCAAGCACCATCGGCTCGCCGCGCTCCACATCGATCTTGATCGCGGTGCATTGATCCAACCCGAGACTGTCGATCGTCATCGAATGGACGTTAAGCGGTTTGCTTTCATTCCCCGCCCCGCAGGTCGAACCGATTAAGCTGGCGCCATATGTCAGATACGGCGCATTTGGGTTGAACTTGATCACCGCTTCGCCAACAGCATCCGAAACGCAAGCGTTGTAAAGTTCGACCTCGACATTGTTCAGGCGGAAATTATCCCAACACCGCGCTACGTGGGCCGGCATCGGTTCAAAGGCAATGACGCAGCATCCCTGCTTAGCTGCGATTATGGAAAACAGCCCGGTATAGGCGCCGATATCAATCGCCGTCCCGCCCACGGAGCATATTTCCGCCCATTTTACAAGGCTTTCAACCTCATAGGGCACGCTTGGCCTATTGCTTAAGCAGATCCAATCATCCTGTTCGATGAGATTGGCCGATACAGGGCCTGCTTTGATTTCCAACGTCATCCCGCAAATCCTCTTCAAGCGTCATTTTTCGATAGTTCTGCAACAAAGAGAACGGCGAGCGATACTCTCATGACAGCGGTAGTCAGCGAAATCATAAGAACATTCTCCACCGTCTAGGACATTGCATGTAGCGTGCCAACGGAGAAAACCATTTCTAAACTATACGGAGTTGCTGATGTTCTATGTTGCTCGTCCGACATTTGTCGGACATCTGACACGCGGAATGTGAATTGACCTTCCCCCTTCGCGCATGCGCACAGGAATATCCTGCACGGTTTCGCCAACCGACCGCCAGCGATTGATGGCGCTCATCAAAGATCGCAATGCGCCGCAGAAGCTCGTCTGGTGCGCCGAGATCATTCCTGTTGAGCGCAGACGACGTTGGCACCGTCGAGATCATGCGGCAGACCGGCAAGTCCAAGACGTGCGTGTGGCGCTGGCAGGAGCGTTTCGCTGAGGAAGGCTTCGATTGGCTGTCGCGCGACAAGGCGCGGCCGTCGCGCATTCCGCCGCTCGGACCCGAAGTGGCCGAGCGCGTGGTGGCGCTGACGCTGCAAGACTTGCGACGCACTGGACCGCCGACATGATGGTGCAAGCGGCGGACATCAGCGCCAGCGCGATGCGCCGCATTTGGAAGGTACACGGACTGCAGCCGAACCGCTGGCGGCAATTCAAGCTCTCCAATGATCCGCAGTTCGTCCACAAGCTCCGCGACGTGGTCGGCCTCTACCTCGATCCGCCGGCCCACGCGATCGTGCTGTCTGTCGACGAGAAGAGATCCCATGGGGAGTGGATAGCGACCGACGCTCTGGCAGAGTGAGTTTGCTAACCCACCCACTCTGGAGGCGACCATGCAAATTATCACTGACCGACCCCAAGCGCCGACCGCTCTCCGCACCGATCTTGGCGCAATTTTTCGTCTCGCTGGAACTTAGTCGATCGACCTGGCTGATTACATCGCTGTCGCCGGGCGGTGAAAAGATGTCGAAGTATATCGTTCGCAGCGGTGACGTCGCTGGACTATGGGCACGGTTCTCTCAGCTCAAAAACAAGGTGCAGGCCCGCACGGGGCAGGTCGTTCCAATCATCGTGATTCAAGAGGCGGGCCTCGACGGCTTTTGGATCCACCGCTTGCTGCAGGACGGACGGGTCGAAAGCCACGTCGTTGACCCCGCATCAATCGCGACGTCGCGCCGGCGTCGACGGGCGAAGACTGACAAGATCGACGGGGAAGCTCTGGTGCGCGCGTTGCTGGCTTACAAGCGAGGCGAGCCGCGGTGTGCGCCATGGTTCGAGCACCGACCTCACAAGAGGAGGATCGCCGCCGAATCTGCCGCGAGCGCAAGACGCTGACAGCGGAGCGGGTCGAGCACGTGAATCGGATCAAGGGGCTGCTCTTCGCCCAAGGCATCTCTGACTATGAGCCTTTATTGCGCAAAAGACGCGAGCGGCTTGAGGAACTCAGGACCGGTGATGGTCGTCCGCTACCTGAGCATTTGAAGGCACAGATTGGACGCGAACTTGATCGACTCGAACTTACGCTTCAGCAGATCAAGTCCGTGGAGACCGAGCGGGATGCTATGCTCAGCCCGTCGGACGAAGGCGCGCCAGCGCCGGGAGCAATGTTAAAGAAATTGAAGGGGATTGGCCCGGAATTCGCCGGGTCCTGTGGTCGGAGGGATTATTCCGAAGCTTTTCCAACCGACGGCAGGTTGCCGCTTATCCCGGATTGGCGCCGACGCCCTGGCGGAGCGGATCCGTCGCGCACGAACAAGGTGTCTCCAAAGCCGGAAACCCCCGGCTGCGAACGACCATGATCCAGCTCGCCTGGTTGTGGGTAAGGCATCAGCCTCGTTCGATGCTGACCCTGTGGTTTCATCAGCGTGTACAGCTCAATGGTGGCCGAGGTCGGAAAGTGCTGATCGTTGCCTTGGCGCGAAAGCTGCTGATCGCCTTCTGGAAATATGTGACCACCGGGGTTGTGCTGGAAGGAGCCGAGACAACGGCCGCCTGAAAACAAACGCTTCCCCCTTTTCAATCTCCCGGGGCCTGATCAGCTCCGGTGGATCCAGGTGAGCGGACCGAAATTTGGCTTGGCTTAAAAAGCCGAAGAAGAGGAAGAAGAGAATGGTCCCGCCCTCCTGAGCCTTCCCCGACGCAAGGGGGATATTGGTGCGGCCGATGTGAGCGGCGACCGGATGTGAGTTTGAAGCGGCATCGGAAACGGGCCGGGTCATGCAAACGGGCTCAGACCTTGGATACCGAGCAACGAGCGGAGATTTACCATGGAATCCTGATCCGAACATCTTCACCCCAGATGGTGCGTAATGGCTACCGGGTGTTTGTCCGCTGCCCAAACCCCGAACCTTCCTGGGCTCGAGACCTTCAAGGGTGGAATCTATCACACTGGCAACTGACCTCATGAGGGCGTCAATTTGTCTGCGCAGAATGTTGGCGTCATCGGCACAGGGTCGTCGGGAATACAGGTGGTTCCAGAGCTCGCGAAACAGGCTAAACACCTGTACGTGTTCCAGCGTACGCCGAATTTCAGTCTTCCGGCACGAAACAGACCGATGGATGCCGAGTACGAAAATTCCTGGAAAGGGAATTATGCTGAGCGGCGCGCGTTAGCGCGTTCGATGCCGGCGGGGATTCTTTCCCAGTTCGGGGACAAGTGAGCGTCGGCTGTATCTTCGAAGAATGACGCCAAGAATACGAAAGACGATGGGCTGCTAGGGGAACCTCTTTTATGGCAGCTTATCCAGATTTGCTTCGGAATGCCGAAGCAAACGAAACCGCTGCTGAATTCGTCAGGGAAAAAATCCGCCAGGCCGTCGAAAACCCGACAGTAGCCGAGCAATTGGTGCCAGTCGATCACCCCATCGGTGCCAAGCGCATATGCGCAGATACCAAGTACTTCCAGACCTTCAGATGCGCTGGATCGGCGACAATCATGAGCAACTCAAGTTGCCATTCCGCGTGGTCAACTTGCATCCACCATCGCGCCAGAGCGTGCGTGGGCATAATACGGCGGGAGCGTAGCGTCTGACCTTGCCCCCAGTTTCTATCCAGTTTTGAGTTCGTTTCCGGCGTGGGTTGTGCCCTGCTGGGCGGGTGAAGCGACGGGCGCTGTCGCGGAGCCTTTGGCATAGCGCAGCGCGAGCGACCGTCGCGGATTGAAAGTGCTGGCGAACTCGGCCGGTGTCTGCCAGGCGATTTGGGAGTGCGGCCTTGCGGTGTTGTAGTCGGCGCGCCACAGGGCGATGGCTACGCGCGCCTGAGCCAGCGAGGTAAACAGCGTCTCGTTGAGCAGTTCATCGCGCAGTCGGCCGTTGAAGCTCTCGATGAAGCCATTCTGCATCGGCTTGCCGGGCGCAATGTAATGCCATTCGACGCGGTTCTGATCCGCCCAGGAGAGGATGGCGTTCGAGGTGAATTCGCTGCCATTGTCGCTGACGATCATCCTCGGCCGGCCGCGCTCGGTAATGAGCCGGTCCAATTCGCGGGCAACCCGCATGCCCGAGAGAGACGTATCAACGATGAGTGCCAGGCACTCTCTCGTGCAGTCGTCGACGACGGCCATGATCCGGAAGCGGCGCCCGTCGGTGAGTTGGTCCGATACGAAGTCGAGCGACCAGCGCTCGTCGGGCCTCAGCGGCACCAGCATCGGCGCCCTGGTCCCGATCGCCCGTTTGCGGCCGCCACGGCGGCGAACGGCGAGCTTCTCCTCCCGATAGAGCCGGAACAGCTTCTTGTGGTTCACGACCAGGCCCTCCCGCCTCAGCATCACGAGAAGACGCCGGTAGCCGAACCGGCGACGCTCCTGCGCGATCGCCTTCATCCGCTCGCGAACCTCGCGGTCGTCCGGCCTGCTGGTCTCGTAGCGAACCGTCATGCGGCAACAGCCGATGGCTTTACACGCCCGCCGTTCGCTCATCCCGAAGCCTTCCTTCAGGCGAGCGACAGCTTTCCGCTTGGCCGCGGGCGTCACCATTTCTTTCCCACAAGATCCTTCAACGCGGCATTGTCGAGCATGGCGTCGGCCAGAAGCCGCTTTAGCCGCGTGTTCTCGTCCTCCAGCGCCTTCAGTCGCCGAGCCTCGGAGATATCCATGCCGCCGAAGCGGGCCTTCCAGTTGTAGATCGAGGCGTCGCTGACCCCGTGCTTGCGGCACAGATCGGCAACCGATACCCCGGCCTCGTGTTCCTTCAAAATTCCGATGATCTGCTCTTCAGAGAAGCGGCTTCGTTTCATCTCCTGGTCCTCTCGATGGGCCAGAACGAACTTCAAACCGGATTAGATCAGAGGGGCAAGGTCACGTCCAATGTGGAATTCGCTCCAGTCTGGACTGACGACCTCCATCCTCTGTTTTCTCTGACTCCGAATCCCGAGCCCTGACCGTCAGGCATCACTTGACTTCGATGGGTTCCACTCCCAGAAATCTCGCCCCGATGCAGCCCTCCGATTGACACATAATGACACTCGATATCCGCGGAAGTTTGAAAAACACGAAGATCAGCTCAAATCGCTATGTGTTCTCGAAGAGCTAATCTCGAACTCGATCGATGCGTTCCTAATCCGACGTGATAGGACCCGATCACGCGAAATTTCGAGGCGATCCGGTCTGCTTGCAAACGAATCGGATATCGCGATCTCATGCTCTGACAATGGTTGTGGCCTGGGAGATGCTCAGACCGAAGCATTCCTTACAAAAGACACGTCCTACAAGGATGATCTATCAATCGCAGGAATTGGCAAGTGTAAGGGCGCAGGGCGCATCCAGTTTTTCCACCATTTTGACCGGGTGGGAATTCGGAGCGCTTATCGTAGCGACGGAAAGATCCTGACGCGCACCCTTCCGCCTTCCGCATCGAGAAAAAGATCGGCGCGATTGACTTCGTCGTTACGGAAGGGAAGAGCGGGATATCGGCTCACGGTTGCACTTGATTGGTTGAAGGCCGGTCCGCGAGAGCGCCTATATAGCTCGGAGGCGTTAAGCGAGGTCTTCTCTGCAGCCAACATGCGGCGCTACATGCCCATCGCTTTCTTGCAGCGGTTAGTAGCCTAAATCGGAACTAGGCAATTTTAGCATCGAGTTCGCAACGAGATATCCAAATGGACGAGTGGAGGAAAACAGCCTAGGCGCGGCCGACCTTCCTAAAGTGACCCAGGTCAAGAAGACTCTCGTTGACGAGCGTGATGCTCGGGCCGTCCGCTAGGTAGGCGGACCGAGTTCACCTTGTCCGCACTAGCTATAAGCTAGATGCGCAGACATTCGACCTGCCGAGAAATACCATCTCGTTTTGCGCGAGATCTTCACCGGTCCGCGACATAACACGGCGCTATCTGCGGACCGTTACCGAGCAGAACAGGCCGGTAGGTGGCTTTCATCACATCGTGCTGATCGAGGGGGATCTTTTTGATAGGCGCGTGAATGAGCAGCGGGACGGCTTTGACGGTATCCCGGAGGAAATCCCGACGGACGAGGTGTTCGCCGACGAAACGGTATCCTATGCGGATATCACGACCATATCGATCCGGTCATTGACGAGATGGTTTCGCCATCCGGCTGGAGCAAGGACGAGGTGGTTAAAGACGTCACAGAGAATTTCGGTGTCATTCCGCAGATGCTGGCCGACACTGACACCAGAGTTGTCTATGGCGACAGTGTGAAGTCGGTTGCAGAACGCGTACTTAAAAAGTATCAAGACAGAATTATAGCCGATACTGCTGAGAAATTCGATCTCAGGGGAGATTGAGAAAGCGGAGCCGTACGCTCTGGACTTCAGGCGCTTGTGAATGCTCTGCGTTCGGTGCTGTATGAATATGGCCATGTCGTTCCGAAAGGAATCGCGCATGTGAAGCGGATTGAGAGCATCCTGGGCGATCCTAACAGTGATCTGCCCCCGCTGGTACTCGAGGAATACCAAGATCTGATTGTGCAGATTGCCGAGCAGACAGCGCGGATCGAATCCAAACGAAGAAGGCCAGAGCCCTGTCTATGGCGACCGATACAGCGCGGCGACTGCCGACAATGCCTGGTGTCGGACCGCAAACCGCATTGGCGATCAGCGGCTTTGCTCCTCCGATGGAGAGCTTCAAACGCGGACGGGACTTTACGGCTTGGCTTGGTCTCGAGCCACGTCAATACACCTCCGGTGGCAAGGAGCGACTTGGACGCGTGTCGAAGGCCGGGCAGACCGATATCCGATCTTTGTTGATCAGCGCGCCATGTCCCGCCTCACCCTGCTAGCCCGTAAATCGATCGTCGAAGGATCATGGCTGGCGCGAATGCTGCGCCGCAAGCCGCTCATGTTGGTCGCGATCGCGCTTGCGAACAAGATGGCGCGGGCGATTTGGGCGATAATGGCAAAGAAAGAAGATTATCGAGATCCGGCGCGAGTGGCGGCTGCATGATGGATAATATGCACCACCGCAAAAGCTGGCGTCGGTGAAGGAGGTGTAGGAAGTCGACGACCTGAATGAGCACAATGATCGAAAAGATTTGGATCGGGAAAACCCAGTGTGGTTCCTTCGAGCTGAGAGCTCGCCTACAAGATTTGGACCGGGTCCGCAGATCACCATACCGGCCAGCGGCTTCTCGAAATGCCGTGATGAAAAGGCCTGAGAGAAGAACGCACTCGATCACCAGCCACAGCAGGTTGAAAAGCTTCTTGCATCAAGGGCGGCAACCAGAGAAGAACGATGCCGGCATCGATCGCCGGCACGGCTTCATCCGCGGCTGGAACGTCACCAGTGCCTCGGCCTATGACGGGGCGCAGCTTTCCAACGTGCTGGACAAGAACAACACCGGCTCGAAAGTGTGGGCCGACACGGCCTATCGCTCCAAGAAGAACGAGGCTGGCTGGAGAACAACGGCTACGTCTCCGACATCCACCACAAGAAGCCGAAAGGCCGACCGATGAGCGAGGCGACGTCGCGGGCCAACGGCCGGCGCTCCAGGATCCGGGCCTTCGTCGAGCACGTCTTCGCAGCAGAAATCCCGCATGGGCCTGTTCGTCCGAACGATCGGCATGGCGCGGGCCAAGACCAAGATCGGCATGGCCAATCTCGCCTACAATCTCACCCGCTTTGTCTGGCACCAGGGGCGCACTGCGCCCGCATGATGCCAGGCCGGGTCAATGCCGCCGCAGCGGCGCCACGATCGGCCCCGAGCATCAAAATCATCGACCAAAAGACCAAGCGCTCGGGGGCATCAGGTTGTGCCCGACCTCATCGCGGACCTAAACCCTCCGAAATGATGACGGTAGTTCAAGGTGTGCACCTCTAGACCGCGCTAGAAGCGCTGCAAGCTTCGCTGGGTGATTGGCCGGCACGACGCCCGTCGCCCACCAGATGCATGCACCTGGAGCTTCGGATATTCACGGTGAAACAGCTTCAGCCGGGGCAGCAACCAGTAGTTTGCGTTAGCCAGATTGCAGGAGATCGTCAGCGCGTAGCGCGTTTTTGATCGGCGCAGCGGGCCGCCCTCGGTGGCCAGTTGATTCAGGCAATTGCTCAGCGTGGCCATGTAGATCTTGCCCTCGCTTGTCTGGCTGATCGGGCGCGTCATGCGATCTATGAGCTGCACACCAAGAAAGGCCTCAGCCGCAGTAACGGCATGGCTGATCGGGGACTCGCTGACATTCAGCTCCTCAGCAGCAGCCGAGAAGCTGGCATGGCGCGAAGTGGCCTCTACCGGCAGCAAAAAGCGGTCGGTTGAATTAGGGCTAAGACTCATAACCAGTAGCTGACGGTTGCAGCGATGCAGACGGCGGCGAGGAAGTTGCGGGCGAGCCGATCGTAGCGA